>JAYYWX010000023.1:0-33266 GCA_036341255.1 Actinomycetota bacterium
CCGGCCCACGCGGACCGGGTCGACCCCGCGGCGCCCGCCCTCGCGCCAGCCACGACCGCGGACCTGCGCGGCGGGGACGCCGCGCACAACGCCGAGGTCGTACGCCGCCTGCTGGCGGGCGACCCGGGCCCGGTGCGTGACGCGGTGGTCCTCAACGCCGGTGCCGCCCTGGCCGTCCACGACGAGCCGGGCGCCCCGGTGCAGGAGTCCCTCGAGCGTGGGATGGCGAAGGCGGCGAGGGCCATCGACGGCGGCGCGGCCGCGTCGTCGCTCGAGCGGTGGGTCGCCGCGACCGGACGCTGAGGCAGCCCCTCCGAGGAGGTTGCTACCAGTCGGCCGGGGCCTCCAGCAGCTCGACCTCCTCGGAGGTGGCGACGACGCGCCACCCGGCGTCCTCCAGCGCGACGGTGAGGCGGTGGTCGGTGCGCAGGAAAGCGACCTCGGCGCCGGTCTCGCGCACGAGGTCCTGCCAGCCCCGGTCCAGGCCGAGGATGGAGGTGTTGCGCTCGAGCTCCTCGGTGGTGAACGTGTCGCCGTAGCCGTGCATCACCAGGTCGAGCTGGGGGTGGGCCCACATGACGTAGCCCCCGTCGCCCCAGTCGTTGAGCACGGTCGTCCCGGTCGGCAACGCGCTCAGGCGGTCCTCGACCCACGTGGCGCGCACGGGTGTCTCCGCGGACGTGCGTGGCACCAGGGCGGCCAGGACCACCAGCGCGGCGACCGCGGCGCCGAGCCCCCACCGCGTCTCCCGGCGTGATGCTGTGGTCGGGTCGCCGGGGATCAGCGACTGCAGGGCCAGCGCGGTCACAGGGGCCAGGGTGACCGCGGCCAGCGGGAGAGTGCGGTTGGAGTAGAGCGCCAGACCCAGGCCCAGCCCCAGGAACAGGACCGTCGGCCACGTGCCTCCCCGTCGCAGGACGACGAGGAGCGCGGGAGCCGCCAGCAGGATGAGAGCCGCGCCGGTCGGGCTGGTGAAGTCGGGGGCCGCCCACTCGCCGAAGAACCGTCCTCGGCCCGCGACCGTCAGCACAGCGGCGTACAACGCCGGCCCGACGGGGGTGAGTGCGGCTGCCACGGCACAGGCGAGGAGCACGGCGGCTTGCCGCGGGAGCTCGCGCGCCCGGAACCCGCGATGGAGCGCAGCGGCCAGGAGGCCGACCGCGCCGACGACCAGCGCGAAGGGCCA
Source organism: Actinomycetota bacterium (assembly GCA_036341255.1). GTDB lineage: Bacteria > Actinomycetota > Actinomycetes > Propionibacteriales > Nocardioidaceae > Nocardioides. The sequence continues at coordinate 1,187 of JAYYWX010000023.1, forward strand.
CATGCCGTGCCACATCGCCCACAGCCAGGTCAGCGGGACCAGCAGCCAGGGGCGGGCTCCGGTCAGTGCGGCCTGCCACCAGGCGTGCACCGCGAGCGCCATGAAGGCGTAGCTCAGCACCTGGGGACGCATCGACAGCGCCGGCCAGCACGCCCAGAGGACGAGCGCGGTGAGCACCGCGACGACGACCGGGTCGGCGCGACGACGGCAGACCCAGGCGACGGCAAGCACGAGAACGACCAGCTGGAGGCCCGAGAGCCAGGCGACGCCGGGGAGACCGACCCGGTCCTCGATCGCCGCCATCAGGACCTGGGGGAGCCACTGGGTCGGCAGCCAGTCGCGCGTCGCCGAGGAGGAGACGCTGCCGGGGTCGCGCAGCGACCAGCCCGCCAGGAACTCCGCGCCGAAGCGGAGGTGGAAGTAGGTGTCGGGGTTCGTCAGCGGGCGGGCCGCGCGCGTCACCGCGACGACGAGGACGCCCAGCAGCGTCAGCGCGGGCAGCCACACCCGCGCGGCGCGCGAGACCACGGCGTGGTCAGTCCAGGCCGAGCGAGAACGCGGCCTCGAGGTCGTGTCGCGAGTGGGTGCGGAACGCGATGTGGGTCTCGGTGTCGGTGACCCCCGGGATCTTGTTGATGCGATCGGCCACCACCCCGGCGACGTCCTCGTGGTGGCGCACCCGCACCAGGGCGATCAGGTCGATCTGGCCGGTCACGGAGTAGACCTCCGAGACCCCGTCGATCGAGGCGATCTCCTCGGCGACCTCGGGGATCCGGGCGACGTCGGCGTTGACGAACACGATGGCGGTGATCACTGGCTCACCGTACCCGCGAGAGCGTCCCGTGACCGGCGTACGCGCTCGTGCACCGCGAGCTCCCTCGTGGCCCCCGCCACCGGACACACCCACTCGCCGAGGACGTCGACGAGCCGGATGCCGGGCTGCTCGAGCCAGGCGAGGATCTTCTCGGTCTCCTCCACCGTCGCGGCCGGGGCCGGCCCGGGGGCGGTGCGGACGGTCTCGGCGCCGGCGCGCAGCTGCTCGACGTAGGCGACGGCGTCGGCACCGGACGGGATGACGCCCGCGGCGGCGAGCCGGCCGAAGCGCACCACGTGGACGGCCCACCGGCCGTCGTCCTCGCGGCGTGCGGCCACGACCTCCGGGCACCCGCTCAACGCGCCGACCCGCTGGGTGCGCGCCGCGGCGCGGACGAAGGCGGCGAGCCGGTCGCGATGCACGCCGGCCTCCTCGAACCGCTCGTCCTCGGCCAAGGCGCTCATCCGACGGTTGATCTGCTCGACGACCGCATCGGGTCGACGCAGCAGCGTGTCGCGCAGCTGCCGGACGACCGCGGCATACGTCGCCTCGTCGGCCGACCCGTCGCAGGGGGAGAGGCAGCGCCCCATCTCCGCGAGCACGCACGGCGTGCGACGGGTGCGCGGCCCGAGGCGATCGGCGCACTGGCGGACGGGGAAGGTCTCGTGCAGCACGTCGAGCCCGGACTGGGCTGCCCGCCGCGAGGCGAAGGGGCCGAGGTAGTCGGCGCCGTCGTCGAGGACCTTCGAGACCAACGAGAGCCGTGGCCAGGGCTCCCGGGTGAGCTTGACGAAGTGCGTCTTCTCGGGGTGCTTGGAGCGGCGGTTGTAGCGCGGCTTGTGCTCGGCGATCAGCCGCAGCTCGCGCACCGCGGCCTCCAGCGGCGTCGCGCACTCGATGCCGGTCACCGACGCCGCCAGGCCGACCATCTCGCCCATCCGGGAGCGGGTCTCCGAGGCGGTGAAGTAGGAGCGGACCCGGGTGCGGAGGTCCTTGCTGGTGCCGACGTAGAGGATGCGCTGGGTCTGGTCGCGGAAGAGGTAGACGCCGGGGGAGTGGGGGAGACCCTCCGCGAGATGACGCTTCTTGCGCTGGGCTGCGGTGACGCGCGAGGTGAAGGTCTGCAGCTCCTCCAGGGTGTGCACCCCCTGCCCGCCGAGGCGCCCCATCAGGCCGTGCAGCACGTCGACGGTGGCGCGGGCGTCGGCGAGCGCCCGGTGGTTGGGCGTGGTGGTCGCGCCGAAGAGACGGGCGAGCGAGGAGAGCTTGCAGTTGGGCGCGTCGTCGCGGGTGACCACCTTGCGCGCCAGGCGTGCGGTGTCGACCACCTCGAACCGCGGCCAGGGGCGCTGCTGGAGCGCAGCGAAGTGCTGGAGGAACCCCACGTCGAAGGGGGCGTTGTGCGCGACGAGGACGCTGCCTGCCGCGAACTCCAGGAAGGCGGGCAGGGCGGACTCGATGCGCGGTGCGCCGGTGACCATGGCGTTGGTGATGCCGGTGAGCACGGCGATGAACGGGGGGATCTCCGTGCCCGGGTCGACCAGCGTCTGGAACTCCCCGAGGACCTCGCCGCCGCGGACCTTCACCGCGCCGATCTCGGTGATCATCGAGCCCGAGGTGGGGGAGCCGCCGGTCGTCTCGAGGTCCACGACGCAGAAGGTGAGGTCGCGCAGCGGCCGGCCGAGCTCGTCGAAGCTGCGCTGGCTCTCCCAGAGGGCTCCCGCACGGCTGCTGCTCATGGGGACGACGCTAGAGCGGTGCGCCGACAACGCGGCGACGCCGCGCTGCCGGGGACCACCGCGGCACTAGGCTGCGGACAGGTCGAGAGGTCGATCCGGTGGACGGGCGAACGGTCGGTCGAGAGGCACGAGGAGGACGGGCGTGAGCGAGACGGTGCGGCTGGACGAGCTGCCGGTGGCGGTGCGGACCAGGGTCCTGACCCTGGTCGCGGACGTGCTGCCGGACGTGCCCCAGCTGCCCGCTGCCCTGCGCAAGGTCGCCGGGTTCGCGCCGGCGCGCCGCGCTCGCCTGGGGGGCCAGGCGATCACCGCCGGGCTGGCGGACGAGGAGCTGCGCGACCGGATCGCCCACCAGGTGTCGGTGCGCCGTCAGGACGAGCTCGTCGCGCTGCGCGACGGCACGATGCACGATGCCCTGGAGGCGGCGGCGCTGGACTGGCTGGTCCGGCCCCAGGGGTGGACCAGGCGACTCGACACCTCGGTGAGCCAGGTGGAGCAGCACGCGGCGCAGCAGCAGGAGGTCGTCGCCCAGGCCAAGGAGGAGCGCTGGCAGCAGCGTGCCGAGCAGGCCGAGGCCGAGCTGCGCGACCTGCGAGCGTCGTACCGTCAGCAGGTCGAGGGGTACAAGGCCGAGGTCTCCCAGCTGCGCCGCAAGCTGGGCGAGGCCCGGGCCAAGCGCCGCGACGTCGACGAGGAGACGATCGCCGCTGCGCACGCCGCCGAGGAGGCACGCGCCGCGGCCGAGGTCGCGCTCGCGGCCCGCGACAAGGAGGTACGCCGGCTGCGCGCCGAGGTCGAGCGGCTCGAGGCGGAGGCGCGGCAGGGACGTCGCGGAGGGCGCACGGAGAAGGAGCAGGCGACGGCACGGACCAGGGTCCTGCTCGACACCATCCTCGACGCGACCGCGGGGCTGCGTCGCGAGCTCGCCCTCCCGCCCGCGACCTCCAGCCCCGGCGAGCGGGTCGAGGAGTCCCTGGCGGCGCCGGACGTGCCTGGTCCACGGGCGGTCCCCGACGTGGGTCCGGCACTGCTGGAGCAGTACCTCGCGCTGCCGCGCGCCCGACTGGTCGTCGACGGCTACAACGTGTCCATGGGGGCGTGGTCCGGGTCCTCGCTGGAGGCGCAGCGGACCCGGCTGCTGACGGCGATGGCCCCGCTCGTGGCGCGCACCGGCGCGGAGACCACCGTCGTCTTCGACGGCGCCGACGCCGAGACGCGGCCGCCGACGTCGCAGCCGCGCGGGGTCAAGGTTCTCTTCAGCCCCAAGGGCGTGATCGCCGACGAGGTGATCGGCCAGCTCGTCGAGGCCGAGCCGCGCGGACGGGTCGTCCTGGTGGTCAGCGACGACCGGGAGGTGCAGGCCCGCTGCCAGCGCGCCGGCGCCCGTGCGGTCGCCTCAGCCTCGCTGCTCGGCCTGCTCGGCGGGTGAGTCGCCGCGTCGTCCCGTGAACCAGGCCGGAGCCAGGACGTGGACCGCGAGCGTGGCCGTCGCCGCTGCCACGACGAGCGCGGCCCCCGTCATCGGGATGTCGGTGACGGCCCACCACAGGGCGTTGCTGCGCCAGGCCTCGTCGGGGTCCACCGAGTAGGCGTCACGCACGGCGCCGACCCCGACGGCCACCGCCTGCGCGGCCAGGAGGCCGGGTAGGAGTGAGCGGGCCACCCATCCGGCTCGCGCGGCGCTGAGCGCCAGGGCCGGGAAAGCGCAGGCCATCGTCTCCAGCATCAGCCGGTAGCCGTAGAAGCCGGTACCGCCGGCGAAGACGTTCATCAGCCCCTGCGCGAGCGAGTAGGCGAGTCCGCCGAGCAACAGGGCGGTCGTCCAGTCGGGGAGAGTCCTCCAGCTGCGCACGAGGGCGGGCAGGAGGAGCAGGATGCAGGGCGTGACGACCAGGAGGCCCCGCCCCGGGGACACCCAGAGTCCGGCGAGGTTCAGGAGCTGGTCCCAGCGCTCACCCTCGGCAGCCTTCGTGGCGTAGACGTCGACCGAGGCGTAGCCGCCCGCGGGGTCCCACTCGCCGTACACCCAGCGGCTCCATGCCGTGGCGCCGGCGAGGAAGACGGCGCTCACGACCCCGGCGGACAGGGCCGGGCGAAGGGTGCGTCGGCGTGCCGAGACGACGAGCCCGAGGACGGCGACGATCAGTGACGCGTGCAGGCGTCCCCACAGAGCGACGCCCCCGAAGGCACCCACTGTGGCCCACGACCCCACCGGGGAGCGTGAAGCGGCCCAGGCCATGCCGGCGATGCCCAGCAGCGTCACCGTGTGCGGCCACAGGCTGTCGGCCGAGACCGACCAGACCGGCGTCGACAAGGCGAGTGCGCTGACGGCGACCATGGTCGCAGCGTGTCCCAGGTGAGGGAGCAGGACGCGGGCGAAGAGGCCCAGCGTCACCAGGGTCAACAGCACGGCGAGCGTCGAGGCCGGGACCAGGGAGAAGTCCTCGGGGGCGGTCCCGCGGGGCCAGAGATAGGCAGGGATCCCGGCAGCTACGGCGCCCGGGGACCGGAAGACCACCTCGTGACCGTGCAGGGACTCCCGCACCCAGAGGAACTGACCGGGCTTGGTCTCGATCGCGTCCAGCGGGAAGCCGTCCAACCACGGCATCCCCGTCGTCGCGATGCGCCAGGCGCCGAGATTCGCCGAGAGGACGTCGTTGACGACGTACCGGGTCGAGATCGTCGCCAGGAGGACGCCAGCCAGCGCCAGCGTCCATGCGGTCCACGCGAGACGGTGGCGCATCGAGGACGACATCCGCAGGATCGTGCCACGTGTTCGGAGGCCTGTGGCGGGAACGCGACACGCCGCTGTCGCCTCTCCGGGACCGGAGTGTCGGTGCTCGCTGCGAACGTGCGGAGCATGACGACGAGGATCGACTGCGACACGTGCGTGGTCCGCGGGTTGGCCTGCCACGACTGCGTGGTGACGGTGCTGCTCGGACCACCGCCCGAGATGGGGTTCGACGAGGAGGACCGCGAGCTGCTGGGCGCTCTCGCGGCCGGGGGACTGGTGCCGCCGCTACGGCTGGTCACCCCCACCGACGGGCCCGGCACCGACCCGTCCGGCACGGACGCGCCGGGCTCGGACATCGCGAGCGCCTGACGTCCTGCCGCACCCGGTCTGTGCGTGTGACGGATGTGATGGATGTGACCCGAGACTCCTGCTGTGGCAGGAAGTCCGGTCACCCCGTGTGAAATCGGCGTGCGACATGCCCCGGAGGTTTGGCCGGGCTCCACTCCAGCGATTACCGTCACGCGGGGCGTTCGTGACCAGTGGGCCGGCCGGGTCCGCGCGTGCGCCGTCGACACAGCAAGGGAGACCACCCGCTCGTGCTGCAGCGTCGCTCTCGACTCGCCACCCTCCTCTCCGCCGCACTGCTGGCGGGACTCGTCGGCCTCGTGCCGTCCACGCCGGCCCAGGCCGAGCCGGACATCGACGACGTCAAGGCGCGGGTCGACCGGCTCTACCACGAGGCGGAGCAGGCCTCCGAGCGCTACAACGACGCCCGGCTCGAGCTCGGTGAGCTCAAGCGGGACCTGAAGGCGGTCACCTCCGACCAGGCGCGCCAGGACAAGCAGATGCGCGCGGTGCGCAACCGCGTGCGCGACGCGGTCATCCGCACCTACGAGGGTCACCGGCTCTCGGCCGTCGGCCAGGTCGCGCTGTCCGGCGACCCGTCGGCCTTCCTGTCGCAGATGTCGACCATGTCGGCCTACGACAGCCTGACCGACCAGCTCTTCGACTCCTACGCCTCCGAGGTCAAGGCGCTCGGCATCCGCCTGCAGGCCACGACCCGCCGCACCGCCGAGGTCACCCGGCTCAAGGACCGCCTGGCCAGCGAGAAGTCGACCATCGAGTCCAAGCTCGACGAGGCCGAGAGCCTGCTGGCCCGCCTCGAGGAGGAGGAGCGCGAGGAGGTCCTCTCCCGCGACAGCGACCGGGTCCCGTCCTCGGTGCCCGCCTCCGGCCGGGCCGCCGCGGCGATCCAGTACGCCATGGCCCAGGTCGGGAAGTCCTACGTCTACGGCGCCGCCGGCCCCAGCGCCTTCGACTGCTCCGGTCTGACGATGCGCGCCTACGGCGCAGCAGGTGTCGGCCTGCCGCACTCCTCGGGCGCCCAGTTCTCCTCCGGCCCCCGTATCGCCGCCAGCGCGCTGCAGCCCGGCGACCTGGTCTTCTACTACAGCCCGATCAGCCACGTCGGCATCTACATCGGCAACGGGATGATCGTCCACGCGGCCAACCCCAGCCAGGGCGTCCGGGTCTCCCCGCTGCACTCCATGCCGTACGTCGGTGCGGTCCGTCCTGGCTGACCCGGCGGCACCCTCGCCGATCGGCGCCGCGCGCGCACGGCGCCGGCGGCCTCGGCTCGTCCTGGCCGTGCTGCTCGCGGGCGTCGTGGCTGCGGTCCTGGTCGTCACCCGACTGGTCGACGGGCCCTATGTCGCGGCGCCACCCGCGGACGCGCCGGCCGCCGCCGACCCCGTGGCAGCCGCCACGGCGCTCGACTCCCTCGAGCGCGCCCTGGCGGCCGGCGACGGCGAGGCCGCCGCCTCGCTCGCGCCCGCCGATGACGCCGCGGCCCGCAGCCTGCTGGAGGCCCTGGCCGGGAACGCCCGGACCCTGCGGGTGCGGGACCTCGACCTCCGCTACGTCGACACCCTCGGAGTTCCCGCCGAGGACGGCTCCTGGGCGGTGCGGGCCGACCTGACCTGGTCGCTGGGTGGCGCCGACCGTGGGGTCGCCCGCAGCGAGGTGGAGGTGGGTCTCCGGTCGTCGGCGCAGGCCGTGGGGGTGACCGGGTTCACCGGTGGCCGGGTGCCGCTGTGGCTGCGCGGGCCCGTGCTGGTCGACCGGGGCGAGGGCACGCTCGTGATCACGGCGGGCGCCGACCCCGCGCCGTACTCCCTGCTGGCCCGGCGCGCGGTGCCGCAGGCGGCGAAGGTGCTCGGCGACAGCGCCGGGCCGCTGGTGGTGGAGGTGCCGCAGGACGCGGCGGGGCTCGACGCCGTCCTGGGTGTGCCCGAGGGCACCTACCGCGAGGTGGCAGCGGTGACCGCATCGGTCGACGGGCTGCTCTCGACCTCCTCGCCTGTGCACGTCTTCGTCAATCCCGCCGAGCTCGGTCGACTCCGCCGGACCGGCGCCCAGGTGGTGATGACCCACGAGGCCGTCCACGCCGTCACCGGGGCGCCCACCAGTCGAGCCCCCGTGTGGCTGGTGGAGGGGTTCGCCGACTACGTCGCCCTCCTCGACGTCGACCTGCCCCTCTCCCGGACCGCCGCCCAGGTGCTCGAGCGCGTACGCGAGGACGGGGTTCCCGACCGGCTGCCCGACGAGTCCGACTTCGATCTCACGGCGCCGCACCTCGGCGCCGCGTACGAGGCGGCCTGGCTGGCCTGCCGCGCCCTGGCGTCGCTCGCGGGTGAGGACGGGCTCGTCGAGGTCTACCGGCGGACCTCCGACGGTGAGGACGTCGCCGCCGCCCTGGCCGCGGTCGGCACCGACCCGGCCGAGGTGACGCGCACCTGGCAGCGGCTGCTGGTCGAGGCCGCCGGATGAGCGCGCAGCGGCGCGTCGCGATCGCGGTCACGGTGGTCGCGACGGGTGTCTTCGTGCTCCTGGCCGCGCTGCTCGTGCCGTGGTCGCCCGTCCCCGGAGGGACGCCGGACCCGGTGCCGGTGGGGGACGTGCTCACCAGCGCGGAGGTGGCCCGCGCCGAGCAGTTCACGGGCGTGCTGCGGCGATGGGGGTGGGCGGCGACCGCCGTCAACCTGCTCGTCGTGGTGCTGCTCGCCCTGTCCGCCCGCGTACGCCGCTGGGCGGGCCGGCTCCCCGGCCCCTGGTGGGTCCAGGTGCTGCTCGCCGTGGCGGCGGTCGAGCTGGTCGCCCGGGTCGCGACCCTCGTCTTCTCGGTGCTCTCGCGTCGCCACGTGCGGGCTGCGGGGCTCTCCGACCAGGCGTGGACCGGCTTCGCCAGGGACCTGGTGGTCGCCGAGGCGCTGGACATCGTCGTGACGGGCCTGCTCGCGCTGGTGGTCGTCGGCTGCGCCCGCCGGTGGCGCCGCGCGTGGCCGGCCGTGGTCGGTGGGCTCGCCGCGGGTCTCGTGGTCGTCGGCAGCTTCGCCTACCCGCTGGTGGTCGAGCCCCTCTTCAACGACTTCACCCCGCTGCCGGACGGGGACCTGCGCACGGGGGTGCTGGCGCTCGCCGAGGCGGAGGGGGTCCCGGTGGAGGAGGTCCTGGTCGCGGACGCCTCCCGGCGGACGACGACCCTCAACGCCTACGTGTCCGGGTTCGCCGGCAGCCGTCGCGTGGTCCTCTACGACACCCTGGTCCGCGACGTGCCTCGCGACGAGGCGCTCTCGGTGGTGGCGCACGAGCTCGCGCACGCCGGGCACGACGACGTCCTCGTCGGCACGGTGCTGGGTGCCAGCGGCGCCGCGGCGGCCGTGGGCCTGCTCGGCCTGGTGCTGGGCCGTCGGCGAGCCGACGACCCGGCGACGGTGCCGACGCTGGTGGCGCTGCTCGCGGTGGGGAGCCTGCTGGCTCTCCCGGTGCAGAACGGGATCAGCCGCACGATCGAGCTGCGTGCCGACGTCGAGGCCCTGCGGGTGACCGAGGATCCCGAGGCCTTCGTGGACCTGCAGCGGCGCCTGGCGCTGCGCTCCCTGGCCGACCCCACGCCGCCGGCGTGGTCGCACTGGTGGTTCGGCAGCCACCCGACCCTGCTCGTGCGTGTGGCCCTCGCCCGGTCCTGAGACGGGGCGAGGGCCACACGGCCGCGAGGCGGCAGGTCCGCTAGCAGGTCTGCGAGGTCGTGCTGGCCACGGTCTCGCAGGTGTCGTCGAACAGCCCGGCGACCTCCTCGCCGAAGAGGAAGATCACCAGCACGATCACGGCGGCGATGCCGGCGATCAGCAGGCCGTACTCGACGGAGGACGCCCCGGTCTCGCGGTTGACCGGGCGCGTCGTCATCAGCAGCTGGCGCCGGTGCCGGAGTTGCCGATGCAGTCGCTGGTGTCGGAGAAGATACCGCCGACGACGCCACCGAAGGCGAACACGACGACGACGATCAGCGCGGCGATGCCGGCGATCAGCAGGCCGTACTCGACGGCGGAGGCGCCGCGCTCGTCGCGGTCCTCGAAACGGGCGCCCAGCATGATGCGCAGGAACTCGAGCATGTGATTTCTCCCTGTGGTCTGCGGCCCCCGACGAGGAGCCTCATGGACTCCATTCTCGATCGGCGCCCACCCGCGGTTCATCCCATGAAGGTCCGGACCGGCGTAGTCATTACGGACTAGTGCGGCCCTGCGCCAGGTGGTCTGAGAGACGTCTCAGCCGGTCCGGTCGGTGATCAGTCCGCGCTCAGGGGGTGTCGGCCTGACGCTGCACGCTCGACAGCAGCCCGATCCGCATGGCCGTGACCAGGGCCTGGGCCCGGTTGGCCGCGCCGAGCTTCTGGTAGATCCGCGCGATGTGGGACTTGGCGGTCGACTCGCTCATGTAGAGCTGCGCGCCGATCTGGGCGGCGCCGAGGCCGTCGGCGAGCAGCACCAGGACCTCGTGCTCGCGGTCGGTGAGCCGGGTGGACTCCGCCGCCCCGCGACGCATCATCGCGCCGACCAGTCCGCTGCAGATGAACGAGCGGGGGGAGACCGACGCGTGCCGGGCGGCCTTGACGACCTCGGGGGAGGGGGCGTCCTTCCCCACGAAGCCGGAGGCGCCGGCCTCCATGGCGGCGAAGATCTGGTCGTCACCGGAGTGCATGGTCAGCACGATGAGGCCGACGTCCTCGTGGTCGCGTCGCAGGGCCCGGACGATGTCGAGGCCGGTGCCGTCGCCCAGCTGCAGGTCGGTGACCACCACGTCGGGCCGCACCTCCTCGAAGCGGGCCAGCGCCTCGGCCACCGAGCCGGCCTGCCCCACGACCGTCATGTCGGGCTGGAGGTCGAAGACCCCGGCCAGACCCGTGCGGATCAGCTCGTGGTCGTCGACCAGCATGACGGAGATGTTCTCGCTCATCGTGGGGTGCTCACCTGTTTCGTCTCGGGGGTGGGTGCGGCCGGCGGCCGCTGCTCCGCGGGCAGGCGGACGCTGACGCTCAGCCCGCCGCCGGGTGGCTCCTCGATCGCCAGGTCGGCGTCGATGAGGTGGGCTCGCTCTCGCATGATGCCCATACCGTAGGAGTCCGTGCGGGCCTCGCCCAGACCCTTGCCGTCGTCGGTCACGGTGATCGCGGCCGTGGGCGCGGCCACCTGGCAGTGCACCCGGATGGTGCGGCACTCGGCGTGCTTGACGGCGTTGTTGAGCGCCTCCTGGGTGATCCGGAACAGCTCGGCCTCCACCTCGGGCCGCAGCCGCTGCGCCTGCTCGTCGAGGGTGACCTCGATCGGGATGCCCGAGGCCTGGCTAAGGTTGCGGGTGACGCCCACGATGGCGGTGCCGAGCGACTCGCTGGTGCCCACGGTGGTGCGCAGGGTGGTGACCGAGCGGCGTACCTCCGAGACGATCGCGGTGACGCGCTCGCGGAGCATGCCCAGCTGGGCCTCGGCCTCCGGGGTCGGGGCCTGCGCCGCGAGCGCGTCGACGAGGTAGCCGAGCGAGGCGATGTCCTGCGCCACGCCGTCGTGCATCTCCCGGGAGAGACGCTGCCGCTCGTCGGCGGTCGCGGTGTCGCGGAAGGCCTCGAAGAGCAGCCCGGTCTCCAGCTGCACCGCCTGCTCCTCGAGGGCTCCCTGCAGCCGGGTCATCCGGTGGCGCAGCTCGTCGGTGCCGACACTGGAGGCCGGGGGGAGCGCGCCGCTCACCACGGCGACCGTCGAGCGGTGCCCCTCGAGGGGGAAGGCGAAGATGCCGTCCTCGACCACGACCTGGTCGCGCGCCCATGCCGCGGTGGCGAAGTCCGCGCACCGGTCGAGGTCGCCGCCGGGCAGCGACTTGGCGGTCAGCGTGGCGAGGTGGTCGTCGAGGGGGACGTGGATGCTGATCGCGGCGGCCGGGACCTCGTCCAGCACGGTGCTCAGGATGGCCCCGCCCAGGCTGCGCGGCTCCAGGCCCGATGAGAGACCGACGCTGAGGTGGTTGAGCTCCCGCAGCAGGTCCGAGGCGTGGCGGTACGGCGCCATGGGGTCGTCGTCGCGAAGCGCGCCGCGCACGAAGGTGGCGACCATGCCGAGCGCCAGGCCCATGGCCGCCCAGGTGAAGATCGCGAAGGACTGGTCCGCGCTGAGCGGCCCGCCGGACGCGATGCCGACCACCACCACCGCGATCAGCTCCGCGGACAGGGCCAGCAGCACGCCGCGCAGGCCCCGCCACAGGCCGGCGACGAACGGTGGCACCGCCAGCGCGCCCAGCACCGCCTGGTCGCCGAGCTCGGTGCCCGCGACCAGCCCCACGAAACCCGCGTCGAGCACGACCAGGGGGACGCGCAACCGGGGGGCCCGCATCTCGAGGTTCAGGGCGAGCAGCCACCCGGTGCCGAGGGCGGCCAGCGCGACGAGCGACGCCACGTCACGTCCCCACAGGATCGGCCCACCGAGCGCGAGCAGCACGAAGCCGCGCGCGGCGGCCGCGATGCGGAAGTCCGGGGCGTTCCTCATGGTCGTCAGGTCCGCGACGTCGCTCAGAAGCTGTCCATGATGCTGATGGCGGCCGGCCCCATGACCGCCACGAACAGGCAGGGCAGGATGCAGAAGATCAGCGGGACGGTGATCTTGACCGGCACCTGCTGGGCCTTCTCCTCGGCCCGCTGGCGACGCTTGACGCGCATCTCGCTGGACTGCACGCGCAGCACCTGGCTGATGGGCACGCCGAAGGAGTCGGCCTGGACCATCGAGCTCACGAAGCTCTTGAGGTCGGCGACGTTGGTGCGGTCGGACATGGCGCGCAGCGCAGCGGCTCGGCCCTGGCCGATCTGCATCTCCCGCAGCACCCGTGAGAACTCGTCGGCCAACGGGCCGTCGGTGTTGCGGGAGACCTGCTGGACCGCGGCGTCGAACCCGAGACCGGACTCCACGCTGATGGTCATCAGGTCGATGGCGTCGGGCAGGTCGCGCTGGATCTGCAGCGAGCGGTCGTAGGCCTTCTGGTAGAGGTACAGGTTGGGGCCGAAGAACCCGACGACGAGGCCGCCGAGCACGACCGCGATCCGGACCGGTGTGCCCGCGCCCAGCATCAGGCTGAAGAGCAGTGCGACCACGAGACCAGCCACAGCGCCCACGATCTTGCCCGAGGTCACCCGGTCGACCGTCCAGCCCGGCGGGTTGCCCGCGAGGTCCAGCTTGCGGCGGATCCGTTCGGCGGAGTCGGCCCCGGACAGCCGGCGCCCCAGACCCAGGGTCCGTGCCTGCAGCGGCTCCCAGACCCGCTCGGAGAACGGGCGGTCGATCTCGTCGGTGAGCTCCTTGGGCGCGCTGGTCATCGCCTGCAGCACCGCCAGCGACTTGCCGACGCCCGAGGCCTCGGCATCGCTGGTGGTGGCCGAGGCCACCAGCAGGATGGCGACGAGGACCAGGAGCACCCCGAGCACGAGCAGCAGGGTCATCTCACACCTCCACCTTCACCAGGCGGCTCATCCAGAACACGCCGACCGCGAGCCACAGTGCTGCTCCCACCATCATGACGATGCCGAGGGGCTCGGTGAACATCACGCTGACGTAGTCGTAGTTCGTGAGCAGCAGGTAGACCATGAACAGCGGCGGCAGCAGGCCCAGCACCCACGCCGAGAGCTTGCCCTCCGCGGCCAGCGCGTTGACCTGACGACGGACGTACTCGCGCTCACGCATGGTGCCGGCCACGGTGTCCAGCAACTCGGCCAGGTTGCCGCCGACCTGGCGCTGGATGCGGATGGCCATGACGACCCACTCGAAGTCCTTGCTGTCGAAGCGCTCGGCCAGGCCCTCCAGGGCGTCCTCGATCGTCACGCCGAGCCGGGTCTCGACGAGGACGCGACGGAACTCCGTCGCGATCGGCTCGGGGCCCTCACGGACCACCGTGTCGACGGACTGCGCGAGGGAGAGGCCGGCCGACAGTGAGCCGCTGATGAGCTGCAGGGTTTCGGGGAGGCCGGCGTTGAACGCCTTGCGGCGCCGCGAGCGGCGCATGCCGAGGTAGACCCAGGGGCCGGCCACGCCGAGCAGGATGAAGACCAGTCCGAGGATGATGTTGCCGGCGCCGAGCAGGAGACCGAAGACGCCGGCGACGACGACGATGCCCGCGTGCACCAGCAGCCACTCGGCCGGCTTGAGCTCGCTGCCCGCACCCTCGAGACGGCGCGCGATCGTGGCCTCGAGGCCCTTGGTGCGGCGCAGCACCTGCGCGGCTGCGTCCTTGGCCTGCGCGATCGCCTGCTCGGTGTCGAGCCGGGGCCCCTCCTGCTCGGCCGGCCCGCCGGTCCGGGCGGTGTAGGAGACGACGCGGTCCGCCGCGCTCGGAGCCGGAGCCGGGCGGGGGACCAGCGCGACGAGCAGGACCACCAGGCCCAGGCCGATCGCCAGCACCCCGGCGTACATGGCCCAGGTCGGAAGCGCCCATCCGCCCGAGCGCAGCAGCTGGTCGTCGACCCCGGTGCCGCCGGCCACCGACTCGGCGACGGCCGCGAAGGCCTCGGCGGACACGGTGCCGGAGCTCGTGGACAGGCTGACCGCGATGGTCTGGTCGACGGAGTCGAGTCCCTCGGGGACCTGCGCGGTGACCAGGACCTGGCGGTCGAGGGCGTCGGCCTCGGCCGCGAAGGTGCGGGTGAGGGCCTCGCTCGTGGCGGGGATGACCCCGCCGCCACCGGCGGACGCCAGGGTCGTGAGCTCCTCGGCCGGGTCCTGGACCAGGGAGACGACGTCGAGGCGGACCTCGGCGGCCTCGACCGCCGAGGTGACCGTCTCGACCGTGGTGTCGGTGGTGTCGGCACCGTCGGAGAGGACGACGAGGGTGCGTTGCCCCTCGGTGCCGGCCACGTCGACGGCGCTGAGCACGCCGTCGTAGAGCGCCGTCTGCGCGGAGAGCTCGAGGCCGTCGATGACCGCGCGCGCCGCGGCCCGGTCCTGGGTGGGCGCGAGCGGCTGTGCGACGGACCGGGCGAACGTCACGATGCCGAGCGACACGTCGTCCGGCAGACCGTCGACGTAGGCCAGGGCCGCGGAGCGGGCCGCCTCGATCTTCTCCCCGCGCATCGAGTTGCTGGTGTCCATCACCAGGACGGCGGTACGCCGGACAGCACCCGACGTGCCGGCGGGCTCCGCCTCCGCGTCGACCCGGTCGCCGCCGATCCGGACCTGGACGCTGCCGAGGTCGGGGGAGGCGTCGGGGGGCAGCGACACGATGACCTGGACGGTGCCGTCGGCGGTCGGCTCGACGTAGGAGATCGAGGCCCCCTCGCCGGCGGCGCCGGCGGTCGCCGGCCACACCACCGAGGCCAGGCCGAGCAGCGCGGTGAGCAGCAGGGTGGACAGCGCGGTGAGGAGCCGTCCGAGACGTCTCGGGTGGCGTCTGCTGCGGGATCCGAGAGGGCGGGGCATCACATGCGGTCCGTGGCGAAGACCATCGGGTCGACGGTGACGTTGGAGTAGGCCATCTTCTCGAGGAACTTCGGGCGCAGGCCGGTCGGGCGCAGTCGCCCGAGCGAGCGGCCGTCGGCGTCGAAGCCCAGCGAGGCGTCGTACACGAAGATGTCCTGGAGGGTGATCACGTCGCCCTCCATCCGCTCGACCTCGGTGATGTGGGTGATGCGGCGCGAGCCGTCCTTGAGGCGGGACTGGTGGACGATCAGGTCCACCGCGCTGGCGACCTGCTCGCGGATCGCTCGCATCGGCAGGTCCATGCCCGCCATCAGCACCATGGTCTCCATGCGGGAGAGGGTGTCGCGCGGACCGTTGGAGTGCAGGGTGCAGATGGAGCCGTCGTGGCCGGTGTTCATCGCCTGCAGCATGTCCAGCGCCGAGGCGTCGCGGACCTCACCGACGATCACGCGGTCCGGGCGCATGCGCAGGCTGTTCTTGACCAGGTCGCGGATCGTGACCGCACCCTTGCCCTCGATGTTGGCGGGACGTGACTCCAGGCGCACGACGTGGTCCTGCTTGAGCTGGAGCTCGGCGGCGTCCTCGATGGTCACGATGCGCTCGTCGCCGGGGATGAAGGAGGACAGCACGTTGAGGGTGGTCGTCTTGCCGGCGCCGGTGCCGCCGGAGACGATGACGTTGAGGCGGCCACGGACGCAGGCTTCGAGGAAGTCGCAGGTCTGGGGGCTCAGCGACCCGAACGAGATCAGGTCGAGCGCGGTCAGCGGGTCGGCGGCGAACTTGCGGATCGTCAGTGCGGACCCGTCGACGGCCAGCGGCGGGACGACGGCGTTGACACGGCTGCCGTCGGGGAGACGGGCGTCGACCATCGGCGAGGACTCGTCGACGCGTCGGCCGATGCGGGAGACGATCTTGTCGATGGTGCGGCGCAGGTGCGCCTCGTCGGCGAACGTCGCCTCCGCCGGGACCAGCTTGCCCTTGCGCTCGAGCCAGATGTCCTTGTGCCCGTTGACCATGACCTCGGAGACGTCGGGGTCGCGCAGGTAGGGCTCGATGGGGCCGTAGCCGAGGATGTCGTCGCTGATCTCCTGGGTGACCCGCTGGCGGTCGCTGCTGGAGAGCGGACGGTCCTGGGCGCCCAGCACGTCGGCGAGGACGGCGCGGACCCGCTGGTCGAGCTGGTCCTGGTCCATGTCGGCGTCGTAGAGCTGCGGGCCGAGCTGCTTGAGCAGCTCGGTGTGCACGCTCTGCTTCAGCTCCTCGATCCGGTCACCCTTCTGCGAGGTGAGCCGGGACTTCCTCGGCGGCTCGGGAGCAGTACGCCGGGCGGCGGCCGCCGTCGCGCTCGAGCCCGCGGCCGGAGCGGACGACGGGCCGGACGACGAGCCGGACGACGAGGTGGCGGGGGAGGCGTCAGCGGTCGTGGCGGCGTCGGGGCCCTCGGGTGCACCGGGGGCATCGGTGTCCGCGGCGGCCTGCTCGGCCTGACGGGCGGCCGCGAGGCGGTCGGCGAGGCTGCTCATGGTTTACCTCCTGAGCCGGAAGCGGGACCGGCCGCGCTCCGCGGCGTCCTGCTCGTCGCTGTCGGTGGGGGCCGGGGCGGAGTCGTCGTGGTCGGGACCCAGGAGGGGGACCCCTGCGATCTCCGAGGCGAGGGCGCGCACGGCCTGGCTGGACTGGTGCGAGGGCGTGGCCACGACGATCGGCGTCCCCGCGTTGGTGGCGGCGGCCACCTCGACCGCCGAGGAGACCGAGGCCGAGACGGGGATGCCGAGGATCTGCTCGACCTTGTCGCCGGTGATGCCGACCGCGTCGTCGGCGCGGTTGAGCAGCAGGTGACGGTGGCCCCGGGCGATGTCGAGCATGTCCAGGGTCTCGAGGGCGACCTTGACGTTCTTCAGGGTGGGCACGTCCAGGGTGGCCACGATGACGCACTCGTCGGTCTCGTCGAGCGCGGTCAGGACCTGCTCGTCGAAGGACGGCGCGGTGTCGACGACGATGAAGTCGAAGCTCTCGCGCAGCGTGCGCAGGATCTTGGCCACGAGCATGGGCGAGACCCGCTCGCGCACGTCGGGGTGGGCCGGGGCGGCCAGCACCATCATCGAGTCGGCGTGCCGGGTCAGCAGGGTGTCCAGCTGGGCGGCGTCGAGGGAGTCCTCTGAGCCGATGGCGTGCTCGATGGAGTGCGTGGGGAACAGCTGCATCGTGATCGCCACGTCGCCGAAGGCGAGGTCGAGGTCGACGAGGCAGACCCGGCGCGCTCCGCGCTCGGTGAGCGCCAGCGCGAGGTTGACCGCCATCGTGGTCTTGCCCACCCCGCCCTTGGGCGAGAAGACGGTGACGACGCGCCCCAGCTGCTGGGCGCCGCTGGGGCCGCGCAGGGCCGTCCACAGCTCCCGGGCCCGGTCCACGGCGCCGCGCACGGCCTCGGTGTCCTCGACGGCCACCACGTCCCGGGCCCCGGCCTTCATCGCGCTGCCCAGCACCCCGGTGTCCAGCTTGTCGCGCACCAGCACGACGCTGACGGTGGGGCGGCTGACCCGCAGGTCCTCGCAGACCTTCAGGCAGTCGTCCAGGTCCAGGTGGGGACCCAGCACGACGACGTACTCGTCGAGGTGCTGGCTCAGCCAGGCGCGCATCCGGTCCACGGAGTCGACGCCCTGGCTGCCCGGCGGCATGCCGGACAGCAGCGCGGTGACCGCACTGGTCTCGGTGTCGACGGCGACGGGCATCGGATCAGCTCACTGGAAGAGGGAGTCGGTGGTGGTGGGCGGGGCGAGGGTGACCTTGGAGTCCTCGGTGAGGAGCGCGAAGGAGAGCTCGCCCTGCTGCTGGCCGAGCAGCACCCGCTGCATCTGGACCTGGCTGACCGAGAGCGTGATGAGGGTGCGGGGGAGCGACTCGACGACCTGCTGGCCGCCGTCACCGCCCTGGCCGTTGGTCGTCGTGGTGGTGGTGACGGGCGTCGTCGAGCCGACCGCGATGACCTTGACCCGGGTGAGCAGCACGCGGGAGTAGGGCTGGCCGGTGGTGGCGTCGCTGCCGTTGATGAAGATCGCCACCTCGGACCCGGGGTTCACGAAGCCCGCGACGCGGGCGGGGTCGGTGAGGTTGATCGACATCGCCATGTCGCCCTGGTCGGGGATCTGCAGGCGCGGCTCGTCCACGGCGGTGTCGCCGAGCTTCTGAGGCACGATCTGCTCGCCGGGGTAGATGACGGTCAGCGCGAGCTGCTGGTCGACGCCCTCGGTCGTGACCAGGGCGCCGGGCAGGACCTGGCCCTGCGGGACGGCCTGCCGGGCCAGCTTGCCGGCGGCAGCGGCGTCGGCGATGCGTTCACCGCGCTCGATCTGCACGGTGGCGACAAGCACGTCGGTGGTCTCGAACTTCTCCTCGGCCCGGTTGTCGGCGCCGCGGACGTAGAGGAACACCAGCGCGGTCCCCAGTGCGGCCACCACGGCGGCGGCGACAAGCAGCATCCTGCGACGGTCCATCACGAACCTTTCGTTGCAGGGACGTGGGGCCCCATTCCCCATGTCCGCACGTCATGACAGAGGCGCGGCGGCGCCTCCCTCCGTGTTCATGCTAGGAGCGTCGGTAGGGCCGTTGTGCCCTTTTCGCGCAATTGCGGACCGCTGTGAGCCTGAGCGGATTCCAGAGGTGTCGTTCGTCCGCTGGTGGGGTGGGGTCGCGGGCGTCGCCCGGGCTCAGCGGTACAGGGCGTCCACGTGGGCCCGGGACTCGCGCATCACCACGGAGCGACGCAGCTTCAGGCTGGGCGTGAGCTGCCCGCCCTCCTCGGTCCACTCCTCGGCGATGACCGCGAACTTGCGGATCGACTCGGCCTTGGAGACCGCCTTGTTGGCGTCCTCGACCGCCTCCTCCACCGCGGCCCGCACGTCCTCGTGGTCCAGCAGGTCCTCGGCCGAGCCCGACAGGCCACGGGCCCGGGCCCACACGGACAGGGCCTCGCGGTCCAGGGTGACCAGTGCGCCGATGAAGGGCTGGCCGTCGCCGACGACGAGGCACTGGTCGACCAGGGCGTGGGCGCGGACCCGGTCCTCCAGGACCGCCGGGGCGACGTTCTTGCCGCCGGCGGTCACCAGGATCTCCTTCTTGCGGCCGGTGATGCGCACGAAGCCCTCGTCGTCGACCTCGCCGACGTCGCCGCTGTGGAACCACCCGTCGCGTTCGAGGGTCTCCGCCGTGGCCGACTCGTTGCCCCAGTAGCCGGCGAACACCTGGCCGCCGCGGAAGAGCAGCTCGCCGTCGTCGGCGACGCGCACGGCCGTGCCCGGCAGCGGACGCCCGACGGTGCCGATCTTGTGCGCGCCCGGGAGGTTGACGGTGAGGGCGGCGGTGGTCTCGGTCAGGCCGTAGCCCTCGAGGATGGTCAGCCCGACGCCGCGGTAGAAGTGGCCGAGCCGCTCCCCGAGGGGCGCGCCGCCGGAGACCGCGAACGTGCAGCTGCCGCCGAGCGCGGCGAGGAGTTTGCCGTAGACGAGCCGGCTGAAGGCGGCGTGCTCGGCTCGGACCCGCAGCGGGACCCGGCCACGGTCCTGTGCGCGGGACCAGGCGATGGCCGTCTCGGTGGCCCGGTCGAAGACCTTGCCGCGGCCCTCCGCGGCCGCCTTCTGGGAGGCGGTGTTGAAGACCTTCTCGAAGACCCGCGGCACGGCCAGCACGAAGGTCGGGCGGAAGGACTGCAGGTCCGGCAGGAGGTTCTTGATGTCCGGGCTGTGTCCCAGGCGGGTCCGCGACATGACGCAGCCCACCTGGATGATCCGAGCGAAGACGTGCGCGAGCGGCAGGAACAGGAGCGTGGAGGCGCCCTCGGTCTCGAAGAGGGACTCGAGCTCGTCGGTGGCCACGCCCAGCTCGAACAGGAAGTTGCCGTGCGTGAGCATGCAGCCCTTGGGGCGCCCGGTGGTGCCGGAGGTGTAGATGATCGTCGCCAGGTCCAGCGGCGTCGCCGTCGTACGGCGCTGCTCCAGCTGGTCGTCGGGGACGTCGGCACCCAGGCGCGACAGGACGTCGACGGCGTTGTCGGCGAAGGACCACACGTGCCGGAGGTCCTCGAGGCCGGCGCGGACGGCGCTGACCCGGGAGGTGTGCTCGGGACCCTCGGTGACCACGGCACGGGCGCCGGAGTCGGCGAGGATCCAGGCGACCTGCTCCTCCGAGGAGGTCTCGTAGACCGGCACCGTCACGGCCCCCGCGAACCAGATGGCGTAGTCCAGCAGCGTCCACTCGAAGCGTGTCTTGGACATCAGTGCCACGCGGTCACCGGGCTCGATGCCCGCGGCGACCAGGCCCTTGGCGACGGCGCGCACCTGGTCGTGGAACGAGGCGGCGGTCACGTCGGTCCAGTCGCCGGCACCGTCGGGCCGGCTCATCACCACCGTGTCGGGCGCCTCGGCCGCGTTGCGGACGACGGCGTCGGTGAGGTTGCCGATGGTGGGGACCTCGACGGTCATGGGCGTCGAGTACTCGCGCACGGCTGCTCCTGTCTGGGCCTTCGACGAACGTGCCCGGGCACGTTACCGCCGTCGGGCGGAGGCAGCCCCATCCGGTACGCTCGCGCAGCCGGAGGTCCCCCCGCTGACCCCTGACGAACCCGTCACGAACCCGTCACGAACCCCCGCCGTCCAGCGTCGGAAAGAGAGTCGCAGTGGCTGAGCAGACCACCTCGTCGATCGTGATCGACGCCACCCCCGCCGAGGTCATGGCGGTGATCGCCGACTTCGAGAGCTACCCCGCCTGGGCCAAGGGCGTCACCACGGCCGACGTCGTCGCCACCGGGGCCGACGGCCGCGCCGAGCAGGTGTTCTTCGCCCTCGACGTCTCGCCGATCAAGGACGAGTACACCCTGGCCTACACCTGGGACGGGGACCGTGAGGTCACCTGGACCCTCGTCGAGGGCAAGATGCTGCGCGCCCTCGACGGCGCCTACGTGCTGCGGGAGAAGGGCGGGTCGACCGAGGTCACCTACCGTCTGGCGCTCGACGTCTCCATCCCGCTCATCGGGATGCTCAAGCGCAAGGGCGAGAAGATCCTCATCGACACCGCGCTCAAGGGGCTCAAGAAGCGCGTCGAGCAGCTGGCCTGAGGGCGGCTGCGTGCGCATCCTCCTGTTCACCGGCAAGGGCGGCGTCGGGAAGTCGACGGTCGCCTCTGGCACGGCCGCGCTGGCCGCTGCCGACGGCCATCGCACGCTGGTGCTCTCGACCGACGCCGCGCACTCCCTGGCCGACGCGTTCGGCGCCCCGGTCGGTCCCGAGCCGACCGAGGTGGCTCCCCGGCTCTTCGTCCAGCAGGTCGACGCCCAGCTGAGGTTCCAGCAGTCGTGGGCCGACATCCAGCGCTACCTGCTCTCGGTCCTCGACGTCGCGGGGGTCGACCCGGTCGCGGCCGAGGAGCTGACGGTCATCCCCGGCGCCGAGGAGGTCCTGGCGCTGCTCGAGCTGCGGCTCCAGGCCATGTCCGGGCGCTGGGACGTGGTGGTCGTCGACTGCGCCCCCACCGCCGAGACGCTGCGGCTGCTGGCCCTGCCCGAGGCGCTCGGCTGGTACATGCACCGCGTCCTGCCCGCTGAGCGACGCATCGTCAAGGCGTTGAAGCCCGTCCTCACCAGGGCGGCCGGCGTCCCCATGCCGGGGGACGACGTGTTCGACGCGATCGAGCGGCTGCACGCCGAGCTCGAGGAGGTCCGGGCGTTGCTGTCCGGGCCGGACGCGAGCGTACGTCTCGTCCTCACCCCCGAGACGGTCGTGCTCGCCGAGGCCCGTCGCAGCTACACCAACCTCTCCCTCTTCGGCTACCGCGTGGACGGAGTGGTGGCTAACCGGGTCTTCCCCTCAGGGGGTGACGCCTGGCGCGAGGGCTGGGTCGCGGCCCAGGACGCCGTGCTCGCCCAGGTCTCGCAGTCCTTCGCGGGGCTGCCGGTGTGGCGCTCGGAGTACCGCCCCGTGGAGCCGGTCGGAGTCGAGGCACTGCACACCCTGGCCACGGAGGTGTACGACGGGTCCGACCCGCTCGCCCCTCCTCAGGGCGAGGGCCCCTTCCAGGTCACCCGCACCGACCGGGGAGCCGTGCTGCGCCTGGCGCTGCCCTTCGTCACACGCGCGGAGGTGGACCTGGCCCGCAACGGCGACGAGCTGGTCGTCACGGTCGGCTCCTACCGCCGCCTCCTCACGCTCCCGTCCGGGCTGTCCCGCCTGCGGGTGGCCGGTGCCCGGGTCGAGCACGGCCAGCTGCAGGTGCGGTTCGCCGAGCCCGCCGGGGACGGGAGCGCGACCGACCAGGGTCGACGTCCGCAGGAGGCGCGCCGATGAGCGAGCAGCAGCCCCCGGGGGCGGGGGAGCACGGTCCCGAGGACGTCGGCAGCGTCGCCGAGGAGGCGGCCAAGCTCTTCGGGGCGCTCTCGGACTGGGCCAAGGACCAGGGCCAGGACTGGGCCCAGGGCGTCTCGGGCATCGCCGAGCACGCCGCCCACACGGCCGCACAGGTGCACGAGCACCTCGACGAGAGCCTCCGCGAGAACCTCGCCAACGGCAGCCCCGAGTGTCGCTACTGCCCGGTGTGCCGCACGATCCACGTCGTGCGCCAGATGAGCCCCGAGGTGCGGGCGCACCTCACCACGGCCGCGACCTCCCTGTTGCAGGCGGCTGCCGGGGTGATGGCCGCCCAGCAGGGCGGAGCCGGGGGGCGCCGCCAGGGCGTGGAGCACATCGACCTCGACGACGGTGGGTCGTGGGACGACCCCCCGGCCGCCGATCCCGAGCCCGACCCCGACACACCACCCAGAGACCGAGGGACCGACGCGTGAGCCTGACCTGCGGCATCGACATCGGCGGCACCAAGATCCTCGGCGGTGTCGTGGACGAGGACGGCGCGATCCTGGCCGAGCTGCGCGTGGAGTCCCCGGCCACCGACGAGGAGGCCATCGAGCGCGCCGTCTGCGACCTCGTGCGCCGGTTGGCAGCCGAGCACGACGTCAGCGCCGTGGGCGTCGGAGCAGCCGGCTACGTCGACAAGAGCCGTTCCACGGTCATGTTCGCCCCCAACATCGCCTGGCGCGACGTCGCGCTGCGCGCCGAGCTGGAGCGCGAGCTGGGTCTGCCTGTCGTCATCGAGAACGACGCCAACGTCGCGGCCTGGGGTGAGTTCCGCTTCGGGGCCGGCGCGGACGTCGACGACCTGCTGCTGGTCACCGTCGGCACCGGTGTGGGTGGTGGCCTCGTCCTGGACGGTTCGCTCTACCGCGGCGCGTTCGGCGTCGGCGCGGAGATCGGCCACATGCGGGTCGTGCCCGGCGGGGTGCTGTGCGGCTGCGGCAACCACGGCTGCTGGGAGCAGTACGCCTCCGGCTCGGCGATGGTGCGCGAGGCCCGGTCCGAGGCCCGCGGCGGCTCGTTGCTGGCCCGGCGCCTGCTCGACCTGGCTGGTGGCGACGCCGACCGCATCACCGGTCCGCTGATCACCGAGGCGGCCCGTGCCGGCGACCCCTTCTCGGTCGAGCAGCTGGCCACCCTCGGCCGCTGGCTCGGTGAGGGCATCGCCTCGCTGGCCGCGATCCTCGACCCCGCCGTGTGCGTGATCGGCGGCGGGGTGAGCGAGGCGGGCGACCTCCTGCTGCAGCCCGTGCGCCAGGCCTTCGCGGCACAGCTGACCGGCCGCGGCCACCGCCCCAGCCTCGAGATCCGCAAGGCCCGGCTCGGCAACCGCGCCGGGCTCATCGGCGCTGCCGACCTGGCCCGGCGCTGACCGGGGCTGCTGAGATGTCGGTGGTCATCGGCGTCGACGTCGGTGGCACCAAGGTCGTCGCGGCGGAGGTCTCCCCGGAGGGCGAGGTGCTGCGGGTGGCCCGTCGCATGACGCCGGGCCGGCGGGTCGAGGTGGAGCTCGTCGAGGATGCGCTGACCCAGGCCGTGGAGGAGGTGGCTGCCGGCCGCCGGGTGGCCGGGGTCGGCCTCGCGGCCGCCGGCTTCGTGGACGCGGCGGGGGAGAGGGTCATGTTCGCCCCGCACCTGCCCTGGCACGGCGAGCAGGTCCGCGCCAGGCTCACCGAGCGGTGGCAGGTGCCGGTCTTCCTCGACAACGACGCCAACTGCGCGGCACGCGCGGAGACGGCGTACGGCGCCGCGGTCGGTGCCCGCGACGCGCTGGTCGTCACCCTCGGCACCGGCATCGGCGGTGCAGTCGTGGTCGGGCGGCAGCTGCACCGCGGCCGCAACGGGATGGCGGGCGAGTTCGGCCACATGCAGGTCGTGCCGGACGGCCGCGAGTGCGAGTGCGGAGGCCGGGGCTGCTGGGAGCAGTACTCCTCGGGGAACGCGCTGGTGCGTCTCGCGCGCGCGGCGCTGGAGGCACCCGGTGCGGGCGGGGTGCTGCTCGACCTCGCCGACGGCGACCCTGCGTTGGTCGACGGGCCGATGGTGACCCAGGCGGCCTCGCAGGGCGACCAGGTCGCGCGGCAGGCCTTCGACTCGGTCGGGAGCTGGCTCGGGACCGGCCTGGCCAACCTGGTGGCCGCCTTCGACCCCGAGGTGGTCGTGGTCGGCGGGGGAGTCTCCGCCGCGGGCGACCTGCTGCTGGAGCCGGCACGTGCGGAGCTGGCTCGCTCCCTGGTCGGCGCCGCCGACCGCGTCGTCCCGCCGGTCATCCGCGCCGCGCACGGCCCCGAGGCCGGCGCCGTCGGTGCCGCCAGCATGGTGCGCGACGGGCTGGGCAGGGGTGCGCGCCCGCGCCGGGCGCGGTCGCGCCGCCCACGCCGTGCCCGCTAGTCGGATCGCCGCTCGCGGCGGCCGATGACGTGGTGGACGGCGACCGCCAGCACAGCACCGGCGAGTAGGTCCACGACGTAGTGCTCAGCGAAGTACACGAGCGCGAGGCACATGACCAGCGGGTAGACGTGCCAGAGGGACCCCCAGCGACTCGCGACGCGAGAGGCGAGGAAGACACTGACGAGGACGGCCGTGCCTGCGTGCAGCGACGGCATGGCGGCGACCGGGTTGGAGACCGGCCCTTCGAGCACACGGGACAGCTGGAGCCCGAGGTCATCGATCCCCCGGCCCGTCATGCGAACGACCGATTCGTCGATGATCCCCTGCCGAGCTGCCCACCACGGCGGCGCCAGCGGGTGAAGCACGTAGACGACCAACCCGACGGCGTACATCGCGAGGAAGCGAGT
Organism: Actinomycetota bacterium; assembly: GCA_036341255.1. Taxonomy (GTDB): domain Bacteria; phylum Actinomycetota; class Actinomycetes; order Propionibacteriales; family Nocardioidaceae; genus Nocardioides. The sequence continues at coordinate 26,448 of JAYYWX010000023.1, forward strand.
CAACCAACGTCGCCAGGCAGGGCCATCCGTCAGGTACCACCACGTCGCGAGCGCGTACGCGACGACGAAGTGGCTCAGGTATGTGAGCGACAGAACCGCCTCGAGGACGTTTCCTCCCTCAATGGTGCAGGTCGGGGCGCACCACGCTGCCTGCAGACGCTCAGTGGGTGTGACCCCACCACCGATCCACGAGTCCACGGTCGCCGGCCACTGCACGAACGGACCGATGCCAAGTTCGTCCGCAGCGCCGCGCGTGTACGTGTAGGCCACGAGGAGGAGGACCAGCGGCGCCCAGTCCATGGCGAACCGCGCGTGCGTCGCCGGCGGGTGGTGGATGTTCCACGCGATGGTGAAGAGCCATACGAGCACGATGACGCCGACGACGTCGCCGGGGACACCGCGACTGGCCACGACCCATCCGATGAGGACCGCCCACAGCAGTAGCGCAACAACGCGCGACGCCGGCACACGCACGAGTGGCTAGACCCGGGACCCGTCGTCCCAGGGGTCGCGGGGCTCCTTGGGCATCCGGGCGACGAGGTAGCAGAACCCGCCCACGAACCACGCCACCATCAGGTAGCCCACCCACGAGGGCAGACCGATGCTGAAGAGCAGCGAGACCAGCAGGAGGACCGGTGCTCCGATGACGCCGGCCCAGGCGATGCCGCGGTCGGGCTCGGGGACCGGCAGGGGCGGCGGCTCGGGCGGGACGTAGGTGTCCTCGTCCTCGAGGTACGCCGGTGCCGGCTCGGCCAGCTCGGCGGGCTCGTCCGGCTCCGGGGCCACGGCCCAGCCGTAGGGGTCCTGGCCGGTCTGCTGCTCGGGGGGCGCGCTCGCCGCGGGGTCGGGCTCGTCGTCGAGCTCGGCCCGTTCCCCGAAGTTCTCGACGATCGACCGCCAGGCCTCGTCGTCTCCCTCGCGCTGCACGGGAAAGAGCCTACGAGGTCACCCGTGCGACGAAAGCCGCCGACTCCTCCACGATGGTCGGGAGGTCGTTGTCGAGGGTGGCGACGTGGTAGCTCTCGGGCAGCCGCACGACGCTGACCTCCCCGGAGACGCCGCCGGTGATGATCGGCTCGGACGCCTCGTCGACGACGTGGTCGACGGTCGAGCGGAGGTAGAGCAGCGGCACCTGGATGCGCGGCAGGTCGGCGACCAGCGGCCCCCAGGCCCGCATCATCGAGTGCGCGGCCTTGAGCGGGGTACGGGTGTAGCCGTGCTCCTCGACACCGGGCTTCTTGATGTCGTTGGCGATCCCGGGGAAGGACGGCACGACGTGCTTGAGCACGGGCAGCAGCTTCACGTCCAGGCGCTTCGTGGCGACGGCCGGGTTGACGACCACGACGCCGGCGAGCGAGGGGGTGTCGGCCGCCAGGCGCAGCACGAGGGCGCCGCCCATGGACAGCCCGGCGGCGACGACGGCATCGGTCCGGGCGGCGAGCCGGTCGTGGGCCGCGCGCAGCTCGGCGTACCAGTCGTCCCACGTGCGGGTGTTGAGGTCCTGCCAGGTGGTGCCGTGCCCGGGGAGCCGGGGCACCTCGACGGCGTACCCCTTCGCGGCCAGCGCCTCGGCCCACGGCTTCATCGACGCCGGCTGGCCCGTGAAGCCGTGGCTCAGCAGCACCCCGATCCGCCGTCCGCCGGTGGCGGAGGGGTCGGCATCGGTCGCGAGCGGGCTGGCCAGGGGGTGCAGGGGCGCGGCGGTCATGCCGCGATCCTGCCGCATTGGAATAGGGTGGCGGGGTGTTCTACTGGTTCCTGAAGTGGATCGCCCTCGGTCCACTGCTGCGCGTCGTCTTCCGCCCGCAGACCGAGGGTGCTGAGCACGTGCCCGCGGAGGGCCCCGCGATCCTCGCGAGCAACCACCTGTCGTACGCCGACTGGCTGTTCATGCCGCTCACCCTGCCCCGTCGGGTCACCTTCGTCGCCAAGGCGGAGTACTTCACCGGCAAGGGCCTGAAGGGCTGGCTGCAGAAGACCTTCTTCTCCGGCTCGGGCCAGGTCCCCATCGACCGCGCCGGCGCCGACGCCGCGGCGGGGGCACTGCTCTCGGCCAAGCGTGTCCTCGGCGAGGGAGGGCTGTTCGGGATCTATCCCGAGGGCACCCGCAGCCACGACGGGAAGCTCTACCGCGGCAAGACCGGCGTCGCCCGGCTCGCGCTGGAGACCGGCGTGCCCGTGATCCCGGTCGCGGTCGTCGGCACCGACGTGGTGGCGCCGCCGGGCAAGAAGTTCGGCTCGTTCACGCGTCCGGTGGTGCGCTTCGGCAAGCCGCTGGACTTCTCGCGCTACGAGGGCCTGGAGAACGACCGTTACATCCTGCGCTCCATCACCGACGAGATCATGTACGAGATCATGCGGCTCTCCGGCCAGGAGTACGTCGACATGTACGCCACCCGCGCCAAGGAGCTCTCCAAGAGCGAGGCCGCCCAGGCGGCGCAGCCGGCCCCCGCCGACGGGGAGCGGAAGGCGTCCTGACCGCCGCACCCGCGGGCACCGCGTCGGACCCGGCGGCCCGCGTCGTCGAGGACCGGCTCTTCCGCGCCCTGGCGGTGCTGCGGCTGGTCCTGGTCGCCAACACCCTCGGCGTCGGGCTCTACACCGCCGACGAGATGGCCCGCCCCACGCTGGGTGGCGCGGTCGTGGCCGGTGTCGTCGCGTGGTCCTTCCTGGTCACCTGGGCGTACGCCGACGCGTCCCGTCGCACCTGGCGGCTGCTCGCCGTCGACCTCGCCGTGGCGCTCGTGGCGCTGGTGCTGACCCCCGTCGCGAAGCCGGAGGGGTTCGACGCCACGCTGGCCGGGTTCTGGGTGATGTCGCCCATGCTGGCCTGGGCCGCGCGTGCGGGGTGGCGCGGCGGCCTCGTCGCCGGGCTGCTGGTCGGCGGCACGGACCTGCTCATCCGCGACGACGTGACCCAGGGGACCTACGGCAACATCTTCCTGCTGGTCGTCGGCGGACCGGTCGTGGGCTACCTGGTGGAGTCGCTGCAGCGCGCCGCTGTGCAGCGCGACCGTGCCGAGCGTGAGGCGGCGGCCGCTGCCGAGCGCGCGAGGCTGGCGCGTGCCGTGCACGACGGGGTGCTCCAGGTCCTCTCGCTCGTGCAGCGCCGCGGGGCCGAGCTGGGGGGTGAGGCCGCGGCGCTCGGTCGCGCAGCCGGCGAGCAGGAGGAGGCGCTGCGGGCGCTGATCCGCGCCCAGGACCGGGTCTCGGCCCGCGCACCGGCAACCCGGATGGACCTGGCCGACGCCCTGGCCGGGCTGGAGTCGATGAGCGTGGTCGTCTCCCTGCCGGGGCACACCGTCGAGCTCGACGCCGACCGGGCGGCCGAGGTCGTCGCGGCAGTGCGGGCGTGCCTGGACAACGTCGAGCGGCACGCCGGACCTGACGCCACGGCATGGGTGCTGCTGGAGGCGCTGCCTGACGAGGTCTCGGTGTCGGTGCGCGACGACGGTCCCGGCATCGTGGACGGTCGTCTGTCCGAGGCGGTCGCCGACGGGCGGCTGGGCGTCTCGGGCTCGATCGTCGGGCGGCTGCGCGACCTCGGTGGCCGAGCCGACCTCGCGACCGGTCCCTGGGGCACCGAGTGGACCCTGACCCTTCCACGGGAGGCACCGTGACCATCCACGACACCCACCCCTTCGCCGACCCCGACCCCGATCCCGTACGCCGGTTCCGCGGGCGTCTCGGCGGGGCGGTCTCCCTGTGGAGCGCGGGCTCGGGCCCCGATCGAGCCGGCCTGACGGTCTCCTCGCTCGTGGTCGCCCTGGGGGAGCCGTCGCACGTGGTGGGTCTGCTCGACCCGGACGCCGACCTGACCGAGGCCCTCCGGGGGACCGGCCGCGCGGTCGTGCAGGTGCTCGCATGGAGCGACCGTGCCCTGGCGGAGGCGTTCGCCGGCATGGCTCCGGCACCCGGCGGGCCGTTCCGGATGGCCGATTTCGAGGACACCGCGTGGGGACCGCGGTTGACCTCTGCCGGCACCTGGGCGGGCGTCGAGCTCGTCGACGAGCACGAGCTCGGCTGGTCGGCGGAGGTCACGTGCCGCATCGCGCACCTCGAGGTCGGCGACGACCCTGCCTCGGGCGCCCTCGGCCACCGCCGCGGCCGGTGGCTGCCGTTGGTGCACCCGGGCCATCCTCTAGGGTCCGACGCGTGAGCGAGGCGTTGCGCGTGATGGTGGTCGACGACCACCCGATGTGGCGCGACGCCGTGGAGCGGGACCTGGCCGACGCCGGCTTCGACGTCGTGGCCGTCGCCGCCGACGGCCACCAGGCGGTGGCGCGGTTCCCCGCGGCACGCCCGCAGGTCGTCGTTCTGGACCTTCAGATCCCCGGACCGAACGGGGTCGAGGTCACCGAGACCGTGCTGCGCCACGACCCGTCCGCCCGGGTGCTGATCCTGTCCGCCAGCGGTGAGCAGGAGGACGTCCTGGCCGCGGTCAAGGCCGGCGCGACCGGCTACCTGGTCAAGTCGGCCTCGCGTGAGCAGCTGATCGACGCCGTGCGCCGCACGGCAGCAGGGGACCCGGTCTTCACCCCGGGGCTGGCGGGCCTGGTGCTGGGGGAGTACCGCCGGCTCTCCGAACCCGCGGCCGACGACCCCGATCGCCCGCAGCTCACCGAGCGTGAGACCGAGGTGCTGCGCATGGTCGCCACCGGCATGTCCTACAAGCAGATCGCGGAGCGTCTCGTGCTCTCCCACCGCACCGTCCAGAACCACGTCCAGAACACCCTGCGCAAGCTGCAGCTTCACAACCGCGTCGAGCTGACCCGCTGGGCGATCGAGCAGGGGCTCGACGAGCTCGACGACTGAGCAATGACTGAGCCCCATGACTGAGCGCGACGACCTCACCGAGCAGCTGCTCGGGCTCGCGGAGCGGCTCTACGGTCTCCCGCTGGCCGAGTTCACGCCGGCGCGCGACGCGCTCGTCAAGCAGCACAAGGGCACCGAGCTCGCCGCGCGGCTGAAGGCGCTGCGCAAGCCGTCGACCGCTGCGTGGGTGGTCGACCTGCTGGTGCGGCACGAGACCGAGCAGGTCGAGCAGGTCCTGCAGGTCGGCTCGGCACTGCGCGAGGCGCAGGCCTCGATGTCGGCCGACGAGCTGCGGGCGCTGACCAAGCAGCGGCGACAGCTCACGGCCGCGGTCACGACCACCGCCCGCGGGCTCGCCCGCCGCCACGGGCTGAAGGTGACGCAGGCGGTGGCCGACCAGGTCGAGGCGACGCTGACCGCGGCCATGGTCGACGCCGACTGCGCCCGCGCCGTGCGCAGCGGTCTGCTCGTCACCGCGCTGGCGTCCACCGGCGTGGACGCGGTCGACGTGGCTGCGGCCGTCGCGCTCCCCGATGCACTCGGGTTCGAGGCCGCCGCCGCGCCCGCGGAGCCGCCCGCGGAGCGACCGGTGCTGAGCGTCGTACCCGATCCTGACGCGGACGCGAAGGCCCGCCGCGCCGCCGAGGAGGCGCTCGCGGAGGCTGAGGGCGAGGTCGAGGACGCCGATGCCGCCTGGGAGGAGGCGCAGGGCGAGGTCGAGCAGCTCGAGGCGCGCGCTCTGGAGCTCCAGGCGGAGATCGATGAGCTCAAGCGGCGGCTGGCGGACCTGGAGAACGACGCCGACGACGTGGATGACGCACTCGAGCAGGCCGAGGAGGCCCGCGACGAGGCGCAGGTGGTGCGCGACGAGGCTCGCGCCGCCCGCGACGACGCCGCCGCCGCGCTGGAGCGTCTCTCCTAGAGCTGCGCCCAGCCCTTCGACCGCTCGACGGCCTCGGTCCACCGCCGGTGGGCGGCGTCGGCGTCGGCGCGGTCGCCGGACGGGGTGAACGCGCGGTCGAGCTGCCAGGTGTCGCGCAGCTGGTCGGTGGAGTCCCACACACCGGTGCCGAGGCCGGCGAGGAACGCGGCCCCCAGCGCCGTGGTCTCGGTCAAACGCGGCCGGTCGACGGTGACGCCGAGCTGGTCGGCCTGGATCTGGCACAGCAGGTCGTTGGCGCAGGCGCCCCCGTCGACCTTGAGGGTGTCGCGCGCGGGCATGGTGTCGATGACGTCGCGCACCTCGAAGGCGATCGCCTCCAGCGTCGCGCGCACGAGATGGGCGCGGGTCGTGCCGCGGGTCAGGCCCAGGATCGTGCCACGGGCGTGCGGGTCCCAGTGCGGGGCGCCGAGGCCGGTGAGGGCGGGCACGAAGACCACGCCGTCGGAGGAGTCGACGGTCGAAGCCACGGCCTGGGTCTCGGCCGCGGAGCCCACGATCTGCAGACCGTCACGCAGCCACTGCACCGCGGCACCGGTGACGAAGATGGCGCCCTCGAGGGCATAGGTCAGCTCGCCGTCGGGGGAGCGCCACGCAGCCGTGCTCAGCAGGCCGGCGTCCGAGCGCACCAGCTCGTTGCCGGTGTTGGTGAGGATGAAGGAGCCGGTGCCGTAGGTGCACTTGGCGTCACCGGGGTCGAAGCAGGTCTGGCCGAACAGCGCCGACTGCTGGTCGCCTGCGATGCCGGCGATCGGCAGCTCGAGGTCGAGGAACGAGCGCGGGTCGCTGACCGCGATGTCGCCCCAGCTGGGGACGAGGTCGGGCAGCGCGTCGCGGGGTACGCCGAAGAGACCGCACAGCTCATCGGACCAGTCACCCGTGGTGAGGTCGAACAGCAGCGTGCGGCTGGCGTTGGACACGTCGGTGACGTGGTGGAGCCCACGCGTCATCCGGGCGATGAGGTAGGAGTCGACCGTGCCGACGGCGTACCTGCCCTCCTCGACCAGGCCCCACGTGCGGGGCTCCTGCTCCGCGAGCCAGCGCAGCTTGGTGCCGGAGAAGTA
>JAYYWX010000024.1:0-8072 GCA_036341255.1 Actinomycetota bacterium
CAGGAGAAGCAGCCCCTGCTGCGGGTGGTCAACCCCGACGCGACGCCGGAGGAGGTCGCCGCCGTCGTGGGGGGGGGGGGGGCGCCGCCCCTGCGGGTGCGGCGCGCCCCCGGGCGCGCGCGGGGGCGCCGGCGCGCCCCCCCCGCCGCCGAGGGCCGAGAGCACCGCCACGACGGCGGCGACCTCCTCCGGCGTCGCGTCGGGGTTGACCACCCGCAGCAGGGGCTGCTTCTCCTGGTCGCTCATCAGAGGGGGATGTTCCCGTGCTTCTTGGCCGGAAGGCTCGCGCGCTTGGTCTTCAGCAGGCGCAGCGCGCGGATGACCTCGACACGGGTCTCGTGGGGCTGGATGACGGCGTCGATGTAGCCGCGCTCGGCCGCGATGTAGGGGTTGGCCAGTGTGGTCTCGTACTCCTCGATCAGCTCGGCGCGCTTGGCCTCGACGTCCCCGCCCTCGGCCTCGATCGCGGCCAGGGTCTTGCGGTGCACGATGTTGGCCGCGCCCTGGGCGCCCATGACCGCGATCTGAGCGGTGGGCCAGGCGACGTTGATGTCGGCACCGAGGTGCTTGGAGCCCATCACGTCGTAGGCGCCGCCGTAGGCCTTGCGGGTGATGACGGTGACCAGCGGGACGGTGGCCTCGGAGTAGGCGTAGATGAGCTTGGCGCCGCGGCGGATGATGCCGTTCCACTCCTGGTCGGTGCCGGGCAGGAATCCGGGCACGTCGACGAGGGTCAGGACCGGGATGTTGAAGGCGTCGCAGAACCGCACGAAGCGCGCGGCCTTCTCGGACGCGTCGATGTCGAGGGTGCCGGCGAACTGCATCGGCTGATTGGCCACGACACCGACGGGGGAGCCCTCGACCCGGCCGTAGCCGATGATCAGGTTGGGCGCGAAGAGCTCCTGGACCTCGAGGAACTCGCCGTCGTCGACGACCGAGGCGATGACGTCGTGCATGTCGTAGGGCTGGTTGGCGCCGTCGGGGATGATCGTGTCCAGCGCCCGGTCCTCGTCGGTGATCTCCATGACCGGGTCCTCGGGGAAGGTCGGGAGCTCGTCGAGGTTGTTCTGGGGCAGGTAGGACAGCAGCGCCTTGACGTACTCGATGGCGTCCTCCTCGTCGGACCCCATGTAGTGCGCGTTGCCGGAGCGGGTGTTGTGGGTCCGCGCGCCGCCGAGCTCCTCCATGGAGACGTCCTCGCCGGTCACGGTCTTGATGACGTCGGGGCCGGTGATGAACATCGCCGAGGTCTGGTCGACCATCACGGTGAAGTCGGTGACGGCGGGGGAGTAGACGTGTCCGCCGGCGCAGTTGCCCATGATCATCGAGATCTGCGGGATCACGCCCGAGGCGTGCACGTTGCGGCGGAAGATCTCGCCGTAGAGGCCGAGGGAGACCACGCCCTCCTGGATGCGGGCGCCGGCGCCCTCGTTGATGCCGATGATCGGGCAGCCGGTCTTGATGGCCAGGTCCATGACCTTGACGATCTTCTCGCCGTAGACCTCGCCCAGCGAGCCGCCGAAGACGGTGAAGTCCTGGGAGAACACGCAGACCTGGCGGCCGTCGATGGTGCCGTAGCCGGTCACGACGCCGTCGCCGTAGGGGCGGGTCTTCTCCAGGCCGAAGGCGGTCGAGCGGTGGCGGGCCAGCTCGTCGAGCTCGACGAAGGAGCCCTCGTCGAAGAGCATCTCGATGCGCTCGCGCGCGGTCTTGCGGCCCTTGGCGTGCTGCTTCTCGACGGCCTTGGCCGACCCGGCGTGCACGGCCTCGTCGAGGCGACGGTCCAGGTCGGCCAGCTTGCCGGCCGTGGTGTGGATGTCGAGGCCCTCGGTCTCGGGGCTCTGGTCCGGCGCTGCGCTCACAGGTGCGACTCTCCTCTGGTCCGTCGGTGCGTCGTACGCCAATCTAGTGCCCGTGACCGACGCCTCGGACCAGCGCCCACCTGTCGACAACCCCCTCGACCCCGACCGTCTCGCGTCCCTGGGCGTGGAGGTGCTCCCGCACACGCCGTCGACCAACGCCGTCCTGGCCGAACGGGCCCGCGAGGGGGCGCCCGAGGGCCTGGTGGTGGCCACCGAGCACCAGACCGCCGGTCGGGGCCGCCTGGACCGCACCTGGGAGACCCCCGCGGGCAGCGCCCTCACCTTCTCCACCCTCCTGCGCCCCGAGGTCCCTGCGGCCACCTGGCCGTGGCTGCCCCTGCTGACGGGGTACGCCGTGGCCAAGGCCCTGGCCGGTGCGGGCTTCGGTGCGGTGCTCAAGTGGCCCAACGACGTCCTCATCGGCGACCGCAAGGTGGCCGGCATCCTCGTCGAGCGCGTCGAGACGCACCGGGGGCCGGCGGCCGTGGTCGGCATCGGCCTCAACGTGCTGCTGACCGCCGAGCAGCTGCCGGTGCCCACGGCGACCTCGCTGCTGGTCGAGTCCGAGGGGCTCGGGCACCCCGTGCCCGACCGCACCGTCCTGCTCGCGTCGCTGGTCGACACGTTGCTGGAGTCCTACGGCGCCTGGCAGGCCGGCGTCGAGGACGGGTCCGTCGCACGGCTGCGCGAGTCCTACACCCGGGTCTGCGGCACCGTCGGGCGCGACGTCGAGGTCTCCCTCCCGGACGGCAGCCGACTGGTCGGCCGGGCCACGTCGATCGACGACCACGGCCGCCTGGTCGTGGCCCCGGCCGCGGGGCCGGAGGTGCCGGTCGGTGCCGGCGACGTCGTCCACGTCCGACCCGCCTGAGGGCGCACCGCCGGGCTGAGGTGACATGATCGGGACGTGGCCATCTCACGCACGCTGCTGAGCGAGGGGGAGCAGGTCGTCGTCTCGACCCGCACGCACCCCAAGGCACTGCTGCTGCCGGTCCTCGCACTGGTGCTGCTGCTCGCCGTGGGGACGTTCGTGGAGACCCGCGTCGACGACCAGCGGCTGCTCGCGTGGATCGTCTGGGGCGCCGTCGCCCTCGGCGTCGTGTGGCTGTTCGTGTGGCCGCTGCTGACCTGGCTGGTCGGGCACTACACGATCACCGACCGGCGCATCATCACGCGGACCGGCGTGCTGACCCGACGAGGTCACGACATCCCCCTGTCCCGCATCAGCGACGTGCAGGTCGAGCGGCACCTCAGCGACCGGCTCCTGGGGTGCGGCACCCTGGTCATCGGGGACGCGAGCCCGGACGGTGCGGTCGCGCTCCCCGACATCCCGCGGGTGCGCGAGGCCCAGGCCCGGCTCAACGACCTGCTGCACGCACTGCACTCCCGGGGTGGTCGTCATGACGAGGGCGCCTGAGTCCGGGTCCGACCCCGTCGGCGCTCCGCTGAGCGGACCCGTGACCGGCCCCCAGCCCGGCGACCTGGAGCAGGCGATCCTGGGCGGGCTGCCGGAGCTGACCGCCCCCGAGCTCGCGGAGGCCGCCGGTGTGACCGCCGAGCAGGCGCGTCGGCTCTGGCGGGCGCTCGGCTTCCCGGAGTACCCCGACGACACCCCCGCGTTCCTGGCCGCCGACGCCGACGCGATGCGGCTGCTCGGCGGGGTCATGGAGGCCGGCCTGCTCGACATGGACCTGGCCGTGAACCTCACCCGGGCGCTGGGCCAGACGATGGCGCGCCTGGCCGACTGGGAGATCTCCTCGCTGACCCAGCGGGTCGAGGAGATGACGGCCGAGGGCTCCGGGCGCACGCGTGTGGACACGGCCGTGGCGCTGGTCGAGCAGTTCTCGCGCCCCTTCGAGGAGCTGCTGATCTATGCCTGGCGCCGTCACCTCGCAGCGGCCGCAGGGCGGATCGAGGCCCTGGCAGACCAGGACGACGAGGACCTGCACGTCACCGACCTCACCGTGGGCTTCGCCGACATCGTCGGGTTCACCGCCCTGTCCAACACCCTCACCGAGGACCGCATCGGCGACCTGGTCGAGCTCTTCGAGATGCGCTGCGCCGACGTGGTGGCCAGCCAGCGCGGCCGGGTGATCAAGAGCATCGGCGACTCGGTGCTCTTCGTGAACGACGACACCGTCCGCGCCTACGACACCGCCGAGGGGATCATCCAGGTCATCGGTCGGGACCCGCGCATGCCCGACGTGCGCGTCGGCCTGGCCAGCGGCTCGGTCGTCATGCGCCTGGGCGACGTCTTCGGCCCGCCCGTCAACATGGCGGCGCGGCTCACGAACGTCGCGCGCCGCAACCGCATCATCATCGACTCCGGCACGGCGGCGCGGTTGCCGGACGACCAGTTCGAGACCCGGCGGATGGCCGCGCGCCCGGTCCGCGGCTTCGGGATCGTCGAGCCCGTCGCCGTACGTCGGCACTGACGCGACGCCCGACGGGAGGGGTCTGGACCGCCCGGGGGGATCACTGGAGCGAGTGACAGGAGCGTCTGTCAACTCGAGTCACGCCTCCGGGTCAATCCCGGTGTCCGCACACGGACATCGCGCGGTCATCCCTTCGACACCTGTCCCCATGCTGCCCGTGGTGCTGGGTGACGGGACGCTAGGGAGGACTCTTGGCAGGAAGAGGCCACTGTCAGATCGGGCCAAACCCCTACCGGGGACTGATTTTGCTTTTTACGATGGGCGGGTGATCAAGGTCCAGGAAATCAGCATCGATCCCACCACCCGCCGCGCTTGGCGTGCTGGAGAGGAGATCACGCTCTCCCGCAAGGAGTTCGACCTCGTGCACGCCCTCATCAGCCGCGCCGGGGACATCGTCACCCGCGAGGAGCTCATGCGCGACGTGTGGCACACCTCGTTCTGGACCTCCTCGAAGACCATCGACGTCCACCTCGGCTGGGTCCGACGCAAGCTGGGCGACGACTCCCGCCACCCGCACCTGATCACCACGATCCGTGGCAAGGGCCTGCGCTTCGAGAAGTCCTCCCCGGCTGCCTGACCCCGCGACGCCTCCACCGCGGGAGCGGCCCTAGGCTGACCCGGTGCCCGAGTCCCACGCGCCCACCCTCGCCGTCATCGGGGGCGGTCAGCTCGCCCGGATGATGGCCCAGCCGGCGATCGCGCTCGGCCTGCCGTTGCGCCTGCTCGCCGAGGCCGAGGGCGTCTCCGCAGCCCAGGTCGTCGTCGACCAGCTCGTCGGCGACTACCGCGACCTGGACACGCTGCGCCGGGTCACCGACGGCTGCCCGGTCGTGACCTTCGACCACGAGCACGTCCCGACCGAGCACCTCCACGCCCTGGAGGCCGACGGCGTCGCCGTGCGGCCCGGGCCCGACGCGCTCGTCCACGCCCAGGACAAGGCCGTGATGCGTCGCCGCCTGGCCGAGCTCGACGTCCCGTGCCCGCGCAACGCGGTCGTGGCCGACGTCGACGAGGTCGTCGCCTTCGGGTTCCCCTGCGTCCTGAAGACCACCCGCGGCGGCTACGACGGCAAGGGCGTGTGGGTCGTGCGCGAGACGGCCGACTGCGCCGAGGCCTTCGCCGCGGCCGACGCCGCCGGCGTCCAGGTGCTCGCCGAGGAGCTCGTCGACTTCCGGCGCGAGCTCTCCGCCCTCGTCGCGCGCTCCCCGAGCGGCCAGGCCGCGGCGTACCCCGTCGTGGCCTCCACCCAGCTCGACGGGATCTGCCACGAGGTCGTCGCCCCGGCGCCGGACCTCTCCGAGGAGCTCGCGGGCCACGCCCAGGAGATCGCCCTGCGCCTGGCCGGTGAGCTGGGCGTGACCGGCATCCTGGCCGTCGAGCTCTTCGAGACCACCGACGGGCGCATCCTGGTCAACGAGCTGGCGATGCGACCCCACAACACCGGTCACTGGACCCAGGACGGTGCGGTCACCTCGCAGTTCGAGAACCACCTGCGCGCCGTCATGGACCTGCCGCTGGGCTCGCCCGCACCGCGCGAGCGGTGGACGGTCATGGTCAACATCCTCGGCGGGCCCGACCCCGAGGTGGGCCGGCTCTACGACGGCTACCCGCACGCCCTGGCCCGCGACCCGCACCTGCGGGTCCACCTCTACGGCAAACAGATGCGTCCGGGCCGCAAGGTCGGCCACGTCAACGCCTACGGCGACGACCTCGAGGACTGCCTGGAGCGGGCGCGGCACGCCGCGGCCTGGTTCCGCGGCGACCTCGGCAACGAGAGCGAGTGAGATGAGCGAGCAGGTCACCGGCGCCCGGGCGGGCGCGCGGGTCGGCATCGTCATGGGGTCGGACTCCGACTGGCCGGTCATGCAGGCCGCGGCCGAGGCGTGCCGGGAGTTCGACGTGGAGATCGAGGCGGACGTCGTCTCGGCGCACCGGATGCCCCACGAGATGCTCGCCTACGGCGAGCAGGCCGCGGAGCGCGGGCTGTCGGTGATCATCGCCGGCGCCGGGGGAGCGGCGCACCTGCCGGGCATGCTCGCCGCCGTGACGCCGCTGCCGGTCATCGGGGTCCCGGTGCCGCTGAAGTACCTCGACGGCATGGACTCGCTGCTCTCGATCGTCCAGATGCCCGCGGGTGTCCCGGTCGCCACGGTCGCAGTCGGCAACGCCCGCAACGCCGGACTGCTGGCCGTGCGCATCCTGGCGGCGTCCGACCCCGCACTGCGCGAGCGGATGGTCGCCTTCCAGGCCTCGCTGCGCGACAGCGCCCACGCCAAGGGCGAGGTCGTGCGGCGCGAGGCCCGGTCCGAGCGTCGGCTCGGCTTCTAGCCCGAACGTCTCCGGGTGGGCACGGCGGGCGCGCGGGCGCAGGGGCGGCTGGTCGGCCTCGACGCGGCCCGGTTCCTGGCCCTGCTGGGGATGATGGCCACCCACCTGCTGGCCACCCGCGCCGACTCCGGCGACCCCACGTGGGTGGCCGAGGTGCTGTCCGGCCGCGCCTCCGCGCTGTTCGCGCTGCTGGCCGGGGTCAGCCTGTCGCTGATGACCGGCGGACCCCACCCGCTGCGTGGCGAGGCGCGCGTGGCCCGCAGCGCCGGGCTGCTGGTGCGTGCCCTGGTTGTCGGGGTCCTGGGGCTGGTCCTCGGCGGGGTCGACTCCGGCATCGCCGTGATCCTGGTCAACTACGCCGTGCTGCTGGCCATCGGTGTGCTGCTGGTCGGGTGCAGCGCCCGGGTGCTGGCGGTGCTCTGCCTCCTCGCGACCCTGGTCACGCCCGTGCTGCCGTGGTGGCTGCGTCCCGGGCTGCCGCCGCGCGGCTACGACAGCCCTTCCATCGAGGGGCTCGAGGAACCGGGCCGCCTGGTCTCCGAGGTGCTGTTCACCGGCTACTACCCGGTGCTGGTCTGGGTCTCCTACCTGCTGGCCGGGATGGCGCTGGGGCGACTGGACCTGCGCCGCGTGCGGGGTCGGGTGCTGGGGCTCGTGGCCCTCGCCGCAGCGCTGGTCGCGGCCGCTGCCGAGGTCGCCTCGGACCGGTTGCTGGCGCGTGGGGGCACGGTCCGCCGGCTCGACCGTGACCTGTGGCTGCTGGTCGGCCGCGACGACGAGGAGGCGCTCGAGCGCCTGCACCGCCTCATCGACACCGGCCTCTACGGGCAGACGCCGGTGGACGGCGCCTGGCAGTGGCTGCTGGTCTCGGCCCCGCACTCCAGCACCACCTTCGACCTGCTCCGCACCGGTGGTGCCGCCCTCGCGGTGGTGGCGCTGCTGGTGTGGTGGCTGCGCGCGCTGAAGGGCCCGGCTCGTCGCCTCGTAGCGGTGCTCACCGGAGCCGGCGCGATGACGCTGACGCTCTACACCCTGCACGTCCTGATGAGCTCGGGCCTCCTCCCGCCGAACGAGGGGCGCCACGGGTCCGTCGTCCAGGTCGTCGTGGTCGTGGTCGCCGGGGCGGTCGTGGCGCTGCTGGGTCGTCGCGGACCGCTGGAGGGCCTGGTCGCGCTCGCCGCGCGCGGCACCGAGCGACTGGTGCGGGGGCCGGTCGAGCGGGGCGACTGAGCGCGCGCCCATCGGCGTACGGCGCCGTGGCGGTGCGGCCACGGTCTGGACCACCGCGCTGCCCGCGCATCGCCCCACGTCGGTCGGGTACGGGTCTGACGTGTTGCGGTCCTCCGCTGCTCGGGGAGGCCGGTGCCGCGTCCCCACCGTCCCCCCGGGCGGCACCGGCCCCTCCCCGGAAGGGTGGTATGACCCTGTTTCGGCGTGGGTAACTTCG
>JAYYWX010000025.1:0-15395 GCA_036341255.1 Actinomycetota bacterium
CTGGGCCCGCGAGGAGGCGCTCCGCGTGATCGCCCGCACCCCCTGACGGACCCTCCCGAGGAATGTGATGACCGCTCTGCTCTACCTGCTCGGCGTGGTGCTGTTCGTCGGCGCCATCCTGGTCTCGATCGGGTTGCACGAGCTCGGCCACATGATCCCGGCCAAACGGTTCGGCGGGAAGGTCACCCAGTACTTCATCGGCTTCGGCCCCACCGTGTGGAGCCGACAGGTGGGGGAGACCGAGTACGGCCTCAAGGCGATCCCGCTCGGCGGCTACGTCAAGATCGTCGGCATGCTCCCGCCGGGGGCCGCCGAGCTCGGTGAGGTGACCTACGACGCCGAGGGCCAGCAGGTCACGCGGGTCCGCAAGTCCAACACGGGCCTGTTCACCCAGCTGATCTCCGACGCCCGCGCGGCGGAGTGGGAGCTCGTGCAGCCCGGCGACGAGGACCGGCTGTTCTACAAGCTGCCGCCCTGGAAGAAGATCGTCGTGATGGCCGGTGGCCCGTCGGTCAACATCCTCATCGCGTTCGCACTGTTCTGGGGCATCTACGCCACCTACGGCAACGTCGTCGACATCGAGGCCGAGGCCGGTCCGCCGGTCATCGACACCGTCTCCGAGTGCGTGATCCCGTTCACCGAGGAGGGGCGGGCGTGCACCGACTCCGACCCGCTGGCTCCGGCGTACGAAGCCGGCCTGCGGCCCGGTGACGTCGTCACCTCCTTCAACGGCACCCCGGTGACCGGCTGGGACCAGCTGCGCGAGTTGATCCGCGGCAACGCCGACGGCGACGCGGTGATCGGCTACGAGCGCGACGGGCAGCTGCTGACCGGCGAGACCTCCACGACCGTCCAGGCCCGTCCGACCGGTGACTCCACCGAGACCCTGACCGAGGTCGGCTTCCTCGGGGTGACCCCGACGGTCCGCTACGTCACCGAGACCGGCGGGCCGATCTACACCGCGCGCCAGATGGCCGGGATGACCAAGGACACCGTCGTCGCGCTCGGCCAGCTGCCGGTCAAGGTGTGGGGCGTGGCCAAGGCGATCGTCGGCGTCGAGGAGCGCGCGATCGACAGCCCGGTCTCGATCGTCGGCGGCGGCCGGATCGCCGGCACCGTCTCCTCCACCGACCAGCTCGACGTGGCCGAGAAGGCGGTCTCGTTGGCCGGCCTGGTCGCGGGCTTCAACCTCTTCATCGGCCTGTTCAACTTCCTGCCGCTGCTGCCGCTCGACGGCGGCCACATCGCCTCCGCGACCTGGGAGTGGGTCCGCCGCGGATGGGCCCGGCTGTTCCGGCGCCCCGACCCCGGTTACGTCGACGCCGCCAAGCTCCTCCCGGTCGCCTACGTCGTCGCCTCCGCCCTGCTCGTCATGGGCGTCGTGCTGATCGTCGGCGACCTGGTCGTGCCGGTGCAGTTCGACGCCTGACCGGTCGCGGGGCGCCCGTGAGCGGTGAGTCCTCAACCGAACCCAGAGCACCAACGGTTGATGACCCACCGCCGGACAGCGTGGAGGGGCGAGCGGTGAGTTCTGAACCTTCCTGCGGCCGCGCAGGGTTGAGGACTCACCGCTGCGGCCCCTCGTCGGCCGGGCGGTGAGGCGTCAACCTTCCTGCCCGACGGTTCGGTTGACGGCGCACCACCGCCGGCCGGCCGCCGCGTGGAGCGGTCACTGATGAACCTCCACCGCTGAAGAATCGGTTGCTCACGCACCGCCCTGCGCGGGCCGTCGACCGTCCACACCCACAGCCTCACACAGGCTCGTCCACAGTGATGCGCGCACGGCCCTACGCGAGGGTTCGAGTGCGATGGAGTCACGAGATGCGCGAGCTCCCACAGGCACTGGTGTCCGGCCCCTTCACCCGATCCCAGGCGAGAGCCGAGGGCGTCACCGACCGGATGCTCCAGGGGCAACGCTTCGTCCGGGTGCTGCCCGGGGTGTGGGCCTCGCGAGATCTGACCCTGACCTGGGAGCACCGGGTCGCGGCCGCCCGACTCGCGCTGCCGCGATCGGCGCACCCGACAGGACTCACCCGTATCCAGATGCTCGGTCTCGACGAGGGTCCGCGGCTGCCCCTCCACTTCGTCGTGCAAAGCGATCTGCATCTCGCGCTGCCTGGCGTCTTCCTGCATCGGACGAAGAAGCTGGCACCTCTCGACGAGCACGGCGTCGGAGTCGCGGGAGCCTTCATCTCCTTCTGCGCCCGCGCCCGGGTGGTCGACGCGATCCGGGTTGGCGACTGGCTCCTGGCAGTCGGCCACCTGACCCGCGGCCAGCTGATCGAGCTGGCGCTGGCCGAGCCCTGGCGCGACGGCGCACACGAGGCGATCTGGCTGTGCGAGCACCTCGATCCGCGCAGTCGCTCACTGCCGGAATCCGAGCTGCGCGCGGTCCTGGGGTTCGCGGGACTGCCCGCTCCGGAGGTCAACCCGACGATCGTGCTCGACGGAGTGACGGTGAGTCCCGACCTGCTCTACCGGGAACAGAGACTGATCGTCGAGTACCAAGGGGCACAGCACCAGGTCGATCGATCGATCTACGTGTCCGACCTCGACCGTCTGGAACTGCTCCGCGCGCATGGCTTCGGATGCCTCGAGGTGCCCAAGGAGCGACTGGCACACGCCCGCACGCTGGTCGGTCGAGTGCACAAGGAACTGAACGCGAGGGGGTACACCGGCCGGCCGCCGTACCTCGACGAGCGTTGGCAGCGCCTCTTCGGACGTCTCTCACACCAAGTGGGACCTCGTCGCGACCGCGCCCGGGCGGCCTAGTGGTCTCGACGGTGACTGGGCAACCGCTCGTGGTGCCTCCAACGTTGACTTCTCACCGACCGCCGACGCGATCGCGGCCGGCGGTGCGTAGTGAACCGTCGGGTACGGCGAAGGGTTGACGACTCGCCGCCCTGAGCGCCACCTGGGCGGCGGTGAGTCCCCAACCGAAGACGCTCCGAAGACGGTTGGTCACTCACCGCCCCCGCACCCACCGCACCCCACTGAGTAGCCTGGGAGCCATGACCTCGATCAGCCTCGGGATGCCCGCCGCCCCACCGCCGGTGCTGGCCCCGCGCCGCCAGACCCGCCAGATCCAGGTCGGGAAGGTCGGGGTGGGCTCGGACCACCCGATCTCGGTCCAGTCGATGACCACGACGCTGACCTCCGACGTCAACGCGACCCTCCAGCAGATCGCCGAACTGACCGCCAGCGGCTGCGACATCGTGCGCGTCGCCTGCCCCAGCCAGGACGACGCGGAGGCGCTGCCGGCGATCGCGCAGAAGGCGCAGATCCCGGTCATCGCCGACATCCACTTCCAGCCGAAGTACGTCTACGCCGCCATCGAGGCCGGCTGCGCGGCGGTCCGGGTCAACCCGGGCAACATCCGTGCCTTCGACGACCAGGTCAAGCAGATCGCCAAGGAGGCCGCCGACCACGGCACGAGCATCCGCATCGGCGTCAACGCCGGCAGCCTCGACAAGCGCCTGCTGGAGAAGTACGGCAAGGCGACCCCCGAGGCGCTCGTCGAGTCCGCCAAGTGGGAGGCCAGCCTCTTCGAGGAGCACGGCTTCCGCGACTTCAAGATCTCGGTCAAGCACAACGACCCGGTCGTGATGGTGCGCGCCTACGAGATGCTCGCCGCCGAGGGCGACTGGCCGCTCCACCTCGGCGTCACCGAGGCGGGCCCCGCCTTCCAGGGCACCATCAAGTCCGCCACCGCCTTCGGTGCACTGCTCTCCCAGGGCATCGGCGACACCATCCGCGTCAGCCTGTCGGCCCCGCCGGTGGAGGAGGTCAAGGTCGGCATCCAGATCCTCGAGAGCCTCAACCTCAAGCCGCGCCGCCTCGAGATCGTCTCCTGCCCCAGCTGCGGCCGCGCGCAGGTCGACGTCTACAAGCTCGCCGACGAGGTCACCGCCGGGCTCGACGGGCTCGAGGTCCCGCTGCGCGTGGCCGTCATGGGCTGCGTCGTCAACGGTCCCGGCGAGGCCCGCGAGGCCGACCTGGGCGTGGCCTCGGGCAACGGCAAGGGCCAGATCTTCGTCAAGGGCGAGGTCATCAAGACCGTGCCGGAGTCGAAGATCGTGGAGACGCTCATCGAGGAGGCCATGCGGATCGCCGAGGGCATGGAGGCCGTCGACGGCGGCGCCGCCGAGGTCACGGTCGGCTGATCCACCGGTGTCCGTCAGGGCCGAGCGGCCACGGGCCCTTCGCCGTACGCCGTAGGCTGCCCGCGTGCTGACCACCCGCGACGGCGTCCGTCCCCTCGGCGTCGCGGACCTCGAGGAGTTCCTGGCCCTGGCCGGGCGCGACCCGGTGGTCAACGTCTTCGCCGACTACCGCGCCCGCACCACCAGCCTCGAGCCGCGCTGGCTGGGCGGTGAGGTGTGGGGCCGTTTCGAGGGCGGCCGGATGCGGGCGGCCTGCCACGTCGGGGCCAACCTCGTGCCCGTCCAGGCCAGCCCCGAGGACGCCCGTGCCTTCGCGCAGCGTGCGATCGCCAAGGGCCGCATGGCGTCCACGGTCGTCGGTCCCCACGACGCGGTGAAGGCCTTCTGGCAGGCCGTCTCCACGACCTGGTCCACGCCGCGCGAGATCCGGTGGCAGCAGCCGCACCTGGAGATCGCCGGGCCCCCGCTGGTGGCGCCCGACCCCCGCGTACGCCGGACCACGCGGGAGGACATGGCCGAGCTGTACCCCGCATGCGTCGCGATGTACACCGAGGAGGTCGGGCTCTCCCCGGAGATCGGCGGCGGGTCCGACCTGTACCGTGCTCGCGTCACCCAGCTGGTCAGCCGCGGCTGGTCCTTCGCCCGCTTCGACGAGGGTCGGCTCGTGTTCAAGGCCGAAGTGGCGTGCGCGTCCCCGGTGGCGGCGCAGATCCAAGGGGTCTGGGTCCCGCCCGATCGCCGGGGCGAGGGCCTGGCCGAGGCAGGCATGGCAGCGGTCGTCGACCTCGTGCGCCGCGAGATCGCGCCGACGGTGTCGCTCTACGTCAACGAGTGGAACGAGCCGGCGCGCCGCGCGTACCGGTCGGTCGGCTTCGCCGAGACGGCACGCTTCTCCACCGTCATGTTCTGACAAGGTGTGACGCGTGACCCTCTCGCGCACCGCCCGGCTCGTCGCCGCCGCCTTCACGGTCAACGGGGTGGTCCATCTCGTCCGGCCCCAGGTCTTCGAGCCGGCGATGCCGGCCTGGGTGCCGGCGCACCGCGAGATGATCGTGTGGAGCGGCTACGCCGAGCTGGCGTGCGCCGCGGGCCTGGTGGTGCCGCAGACGCGCAGGGCGGCCGCGCTGGCCGGCGCCGGCCTGCTCGTCGGCGTCTACCCGGCCAACGTGCAGATGGCCGTCGACGCCATGGCCGGCGACAAGCCGGCCTGGAAGGTGCTCACCCTGGCCCGGCTGCCGCTGCAGTGGCCGATGATCCGAGCCATGTGGCGCACCGCCCGCGGCTGAGTGCCCGCCCTCTGGCTGACCGGGTCACAGCGTCGGCAGCAGCGCGGCGACCTGCTCGAGGACGCGCTCGTCGGCGGCGTACGGCGCCTCCGGCCGCGGCCAGTGCGTGATCGCGTCGGTGAACCCGAGCTCGGCCACCCGCCCGACGAGGTCGGTGAAGAAGGCCACGCTCGACAACGAGCTGCGTCCCTCGCCCCCGAAGAGCGTGCCTGCTGAGTCCAGGAGCACGTAGCGGGGGAGGTCCCGCTCGCCGAGCTCCTCCTCCAGCACCCGGCTGCTCACGGCCAGCCCGCCCAGCCACTCCTCGACCGAGCCGGTCGACGGGCCGGTCGTCACCCATCCGTCGCCGACCCGCGCGGCGTACCGCACCGACCGTGGCCCGTTGCCGGCGACCAGCAGGGGAGTGCGCCCCAGCCCCGGCAGCGTGCGGGCGTCCCGCACGGAGAACCACCGGCCGTCGGCATCGACGTGGTCCTCCGCGCGCAGTCGCACGAGCAGGTCGACGTCCTCCTGGAAGCGGTCGACCCGCTCCCGCACCGTCATCGGGGGCTGGGCCAGCAGCCGCGAGTCGAGGTCCCCGCCGGTGCCGAGGCCCAGCAGCAGGCGGCCCTCGGAGACGTCCTCGAGCGCCTGGGCCTCACGGAAGAGCTGGTAGGGGTGGCGGAAGTTGGGGGAGGCGACCAGTGTGCCCAGGCCGATGCGTGAGGTGGTCGCGGCGACGGCGCCCAGCACCGGCACCGCTGCCCGCCACGGCGCGTTGGGCAGCCCGCCCCACACCAGGTGGTCGTAGGTCCAGGCGTGGTCGAAGCCCATCTCCTCGGCGGCCCGCCAGCGCGGAGCGGCTTCCCGCCACGGCAGGTCGGTCAGGAGGGTGATCCCGATGCGCATGACCCGAGTCTGCCCCGTCGGGCCGCCGGAGCCGCTGCCGGTCGGCTCAGAGCCAGGGCTCGCCCCTGCCGAGGTCCGAGGCCAGCTCGCAGTCGCCGGCGTCGCACCGGGCCAGGCCCCTGGCCTCCCGGGTCACCGCGCCGAGCAGGACGGTGTCACCGTCCTCGAACAGGAAGCGTTCGAAGAACCCGTCGACCTCGTAGCGTCCGGTCTCCTCGCCGTCGACGGTCCGCACGTGCACCTCGCTGGGGCCCAAGCCGTCGGAGAGCAGGAACACGGTCAGCAGGTGGCTGCCGTCGGGGGAGATCGCGCGCACGGCCTCGTCGCACGAGCGCCACAGCACCTGCGAGGTGTCGCTGAGCAGGCTGACGCGGGTGCAGCCCCCCTCGTAGGGGTCCTTGGTGAACACCACCAGGCGGTCGTTCTCGAGGTCGGCCCGGTAGCCGTAACGGCGGCTGACCCGGTCACCCGTGCCCGCGGCGAGGTCCCAGGCGACGACCGGGCCGTTCTCGGCCGCGTAGACGACGGTGCTGCTGTCAGCGTCGAGGGGGTTCAGGTAGCCCTGCCGCTTGCGGGTCCCCAGCAGCACTCCGGTGGTGCTGTCGTAGGCGCGCAGCAGGGTGTGCCGTCGCGGGCGGCTCTTGAAGCGGCCGGTGACCAGGGTGGTGCCGTCCCCGCCGAGCACGACGTCGAACGAGCCCGGGACATCACCCAGGATCTTGCGGCTGCTGCCCTCGGGCTTCTGCGCGCGCACCTGCCAGCGGTCGTCGCGGTGCACCAGCACGACGTACCTGCCATCCGGGCGGGTGCCGAGCAGCTGGACGGACCCGCCACGGACGCGGGTGGTGGTCCCGCCGTCGTGGATCGTGTGCCCGTCGACGTACGCCGCGGTCGCGTCCGGTCCGCGCTCGAGCCGTTGCGGGTCGATCCTGGTGGTGGCGGCCTCGGCCGGCACTGCGGCGACCGCGACCAGCGTCGCCAGGGCGGTCGCCAGCGCGGCGAGGAGGGCGAGGGTGGTCCGGGCGAGCCGGCTGGGAGCCTGAGAGGAGGGAGTCATGCCCCTTCGACGCAGCGGATACCGGATAGGTTGTCATCGACCCCGCGCCGTAGCCTGTGGCCCATGAGTGCCCGTCACCCCCGCGTCCTGCGGATGTCGTCCCTGTTCGTGCGCACCCTGCGCGAGGACCCCGCCGACGCCGAGGTGCCGAGCCACAAGCTGCTGGTCCGCGCCGGCTACATCCGCCGCGCCGCCCCCGGCATCTACACCTGGCTGCCCCTCGGCCTGCGCGTGCTGCGGCGCATCGAGGGCATCGTGCGCGAGGAGATGGACGCCATCGGCGCCCAGGAGCTCAGCTTCCCGGCGCTGCTTCCCCGCGAGCCCTACGAGGCCACGAACCGGTGGACCGAGTACGGCGACGGGATCTTCCGCCTCAAGGACCGCAAGGACGGCGACTACCTCCTCGGGCCCACGCACGAGGAGATGTTCACCCTCGTCGTGAAGGACCTCTACTCCTCCTACAAGGACCTCCCGCTCTCGATCTACCAGATCCAGACCAAGTACCGCGACGAGGCGCGGCCCCGCGCCGGGCTGCTGCGCGGACGAGAGTTCACGATGAAGGACTCCTACTCCTTCGACGTCGACGACGCCGGGCTGGAGGAGAGCTACCAGCAGCACCGGGACGCCTACGTCCGCATCTTCGACCGGCTCGGTTTCGAGTACGTCGTGGTGAGGGCGACCTCGGGTGCCATGGGCGGCTCGCGCTCGGAGGAGTTCCTGGCGAAGGCCGAGGTCGGCGAGGACACCTACGTCCGCTGCACGACATGCGACTACGCCGCCAACGTGGAGGCGGTCGAGGTCCGTCCCCCCTCGGCCCAGCCCGTCGAGGGCGCGCCCGCCGCGCACGCCGAGCAGACGCCCGGCACGCCCACGATCGAGACCCTGGTGACGCACCTCAACGAGGCGTTCCCCCGCGAGGACCGGCCCTGGACCGCGGCGGACACCCTGAAGAACGTCCTGGTCCAGCTGCGCCACCCCACCGGCGAGCGCGAGGCACTGGCCATCGGCGTGCCCGGCGACCGTGAGGTCGACCTCAAGCGCCTCGAGGGGCAGCTCGAGCCCATCGAGGTCGAGCCCATGGACGAGATGGCGCTCAAGGAGCACCCCGCGCTGGTCAAGGGCTACATCGGTCCCGGCGGCATCGCCGCGGCCGGCATCCGCTACCTCGTCGACCCCCGCGTCGTCGAGGGCACCGCGTGGGTGACCGGCGCCGACGTCGAGGGCAGTCACGTGCTGGACCTGGTCGCGGGCCGTGACTTCACCCCCGACGGCACCATCGAGGCCGCCGAGGTCCGCGACGGCGACGGCTGCCCCCGCTGCGACGAGGGCACGCTGGAGAGCGCCCGCGGCATCGAGATGGGCCACATCTTCCAGCTCGGCCGCAAGTACGCCGAGGCGCTGGACCTCAAGGTCCTCGACGAGAACGGCAAGCTGGTCACCGTCACGATGGGCTCCTACGGCATCGGCTGCACCCGCGCGGTCGCGGCCATCGCCGAGGGCACCCTGGACGAGATCGGGCTGTGCTGGCCCCGCAACGTGGCGCCCGCCGACGTGCACGTCGTGGCCGCCGGCAAGGACGAGGCCGTCTTCGCGGCCGCCGACCGGATCGCGCTCGAGCTCGCCGAGCAGGGTGTCGAGGTTCTCTACGACGACCGCACCGGCAAGGTCAGCCCCGGCGTGAAGTTCAAGGACGCCGAGCTCATCGGCGTCCCGACCATCGTGGTCGTCGGCAAGTCCCTGGCCGAGACCGGCACCGTCGAGGTCAAGGACCGCCGCACCGGCGAGCGCACCGACATCGCGGCCGACCACGTCGTCGACCACCTCGTGGGCCTGGTCTCCGCGGGCTGAGGTCCCTCGACACTGCTGTCCGTCACGCCGAGCCGGCGTATTGATACGCCGGTTCGGCGGGTGGTGCGGGTCGAGCCGGCGTATCAGTACGCCGGTTCGGCCGTCCGTGGGTGGGTGCGTGGGTCAGGACAGGCCCGGGACGAGGGCGAGGACGGCGGCGCGGGCCTCCTCGCGGGCGAGGGCAGGGTCCTCGGCGGCCGCGACGTAGAGGGCCGCCTCGCCCAGGGCCCCCATCAGCACGTGGGCGAGAGCCGTCACGGGGGCCTGGGGAGGGGCGAGCGCGCGCACGCTCTCCTCGACCAGACCGATCGCGTGCCGGTGCCCGACCTCGCGCCACGAGCGCCACCCGAGCGCGGCGGGGCCCTCCACGAGCGTGATGCGGTGGATCATCGGGTCGGCGCAGGCGTCGAGGTAGGCGTCCAGCCCCGCGAGCAGCCGGTGCGCGGGGTCCTCCGGGGCGGCGCAGGAGTCCATGGCACCGGCGACGCGCGCCACGACCTCGGCCTCGACCGACTCCAGGACCGCGGCGAAGAGACCGGACTTGCCGTCGTACTGGTGGTAGAGCGCGCCGCGCGTCACCCCGGCCGCCCGCGCCAGCTCGTCGGTGGCGACGTCGGCGAAGCCCTTGGTGCTGAAGAGCCTGCGCCCGGCCTCGACCAGCGCGGCCCTGGTGGTCGCGTTGCGCTCGGCCTGGGTACGCCGCCCCGACGACGCTCCGGCGGGCTGCTGAGCGGGGCTGGTGGTGTCCCGGGGGGTCTCCATGGTGTCGCCTATGGTGCCCTGCATGACGACGGGTGGCACGGCGACGGGCGGATCAGGTCGGCGGATCGAGGCGGTCATCTTCGACTGGGGCGGCACCCTCACCCAGTGGCACGACGTCGACTTCCACGCCGAGTCGCTCGCGCTGGCCGAAGCCGTACGCCGCACCCCCACCCCCGACGACGACCACCACGCCCACGCGGCGCGGCTGCACGCGGCGGGGAGCGTGGTGTGGGGTCGCAGCCGTGACCACCAGCAGTCGGCCACCATCGAGGACCTCTTCACCGAGGCCGGCCTCGACCACGACCCCGACCTGCTCAGCGCCTACTACGACTTCTGGGAGCCGCACACCCTCACCGATCCCGAGGTCGGGCCCCTGTGGGGCTGGCTGCGGGAGCAGGGGATCGCCGTGGGCGTGCTGTCCAACACCATCTGGCCGCGGGCCTGGCACCGGGGCTTCTTCGAGCGCGACGGCGTGCTCGGACTGATCGACGGTGACGTCTACACCTCCGAGATCCCGTGGACCAAGCCGTCCCCGCTCGCGTTCGTGGCGGCCATGGAGGCCGTCGGGGCCAGCGACGCCTCGCGGTGCGTCTACGTCGGTGACCGGCTCTTCGACGACGTGTGGGGTGCCCAGCAGGCGGGCCTGCGCGCGGTGCACGTGCCCCACTCCACGATCCCCGTGGAGCAGGTCGGCCACACCGAGGGCGTCCCCGACGCCGTCGCCCACCGGCTCTCCGACCTCCGCGACATCGTCACCGGCTGGCTCTGACCGCCGAGAGGTCGCTCGCGCACGGCCGAGGGGTCGCTCGCGCACGGGAGATCGGACTGCAACTTTCTGCATTGCAGATTTCTGAGGGAACGACGAGGACTGATCCGGGTCGTCGCGGGGGCAGGATGCGTGCGGGTCGGCGCGGTGCCCCCACCGCAGCCGTCGTCCCGGCCTCCCGGGGAAGATCTCGGGACTTCCTTCGGGGGGCCGGGCCCTCTCGGGGCGCGGCCGTCCGGCCGACGTCTCGCAGCGCCGTCAGGGCCCGACGAGGTCACCGGCGCCCGGCAGGGGCTCCGGGTCCGCCCCGAACGCGACGGCCGACACGGCCAACTCACCGAGGACCCCCGCCGCCCAGCGGCGCGTGCCGCTCGTCGTGCTGGCCACCAGGAACGCCCATGCCCGGGTGCCGGCCAGCTCCACGCGCGCAGCGGCGCGCTCGACGTCGACCGGGCGCCCGAGCGGTGAGGGGACGGCGTAGGCGGCCTGGCTGCCCACGGGCTCGTGTCCCAGGTCCAGCAGCAGCGCGTGGAGGCGATCGCGTCGTCCACGGTGCTCGTCCCAGGCGCGCTGGACCCGGGCGAGAAGCAGCGGGGTGGCCGAGGCCGACGTCGCTGCGCCGAGGGAGCCGAAGGTCCACACGGCCGCGTGCTCGGTCGCCAGCACCCGTTGCAGGGCGTCCGCCACCTGGTCGGATGCCAGGCCGGAACTGCTCATCGCTCCTCCTCGAGCACGGCCAGCTGCTGCGCCACACCTGCCGCCGACGCCGCGAGGGCGCGGGCGAGGGGCCCCGACTCCGCGGCCACCGACCACGTCACCAGCCTGCGGGCCAGCCGCTCCTCCGCGCGTACGACGCTGCGCAGCGCCTCCGCGGGCCGGGTGGGGACCTGGGGACCCTCGGTCGGGCCGGTGCGACCCTCGGGGTCCAGCACCGAGAGCTGGTCGCGGTGGGTGCGCTGCAGGCCGACGAGCCGGGGGCGCAGGGAGGGGTGGGTGCGGCGGACGGCCCGCACCAGCGTCAAGGCCGCGACGAGGTCCGTCCGGGCGTCGTCGAGCAGCGCGTCGTCGGGACCGTCGGAGCGGCCCGCGGTCCCGGCTGGCGGGGGAGTGCGGGCCTCACCGCACCCCGTCGCGACGGCCCCGAGCGTGAGTCCGCTCACGACGAGCGCCGTGCGGCGGCTCGGGGCGGGCATGGGGGTGGGCACCGAGAGACCCTAGGTCATGCCGGTGGCCGCTAGGGTGTGCGGACCGGCGAGCCGAGCAGGCCCCGGCTGCACGACCCAGCACGCTCTCAACCGAACATCGGAGGACGCACCTCGTGAACAGTGCCAGTCAGGACGCGACGAGGGAGCGGATCGAGTCCGCGCTCGCGGAGCCCCTCGGCGCCCTCGGCCTCGACGTGGAGGCGGTGGAGATCACCCCCGCGGGCAAGCGACGCGTGCTGCGCGTGGCGGTCGACAAGGACGGCGGGGTGACGCTCGACGACGTCGCCGACGCCACCCGGGAGGTCAACCGGGTCCTCGACGAGAGCGACGTGATGGGCGAACAGCCCTACACGCTCGAGGTGACCTCGCGCGGCGTCGACCGACCGCTGACCCTGCCCCGGCACTGGCGGCGCAACGCCGGCCGCCTGGTCAAGGTCACCCGCGAGGACGGGTCCGCGGTGACCGGACGGATCCTGGAGGCCGGCGAGGACTCGGTGGCCCTCGAGGTCACCGGTCGCCGCACCGATCTTCCCTACTCCGGTGTCCGCAAGGCGCTGGTGCAGGTCGAGTTCAACCGCAAGGGCACGAGCGCCGACGACGGTGCCGACGAGGAGGGCGAGGACTGATGGACATCGACATGAGCATCCTGCGGATGCTGGAGCGCGAGAAGGAGATCTCCTTCGACGTCCTGGTCGAGGCCATCGAGCAGGCCCTGCTCACGGCGTACCAGAAGACGCCGGGTGCCTACGAGGAGGCGCGCGTCGAGCTGGACCGCAAGACCGGTCACGTGACGGTGATGGCTGCCGAGCTCGACGACGACGGCAACAAGATCGGCGAGTTCGAGGACACCCCCGACGGCTTCGGCCGGATCGCCGCCACCACGGCGAAGCAGATCATGCTGCAGCGCCTGCGCGACGCCGAGGACGACATCAAGTTCGGTGAGTTCTCCGGCAAGGAGGGCGACATCGTCTCGGGGATCATCCAGCAGGGGCGCAACCCCGACGACGTGATGGTCGACCTCGGCCGTCTCGAGGCACTGCTGCCCCCGGGCGAGCGGGTCCCCGGCGAGCGTTACGAGCACGGCACCCGGATCAAGTGCCTGGTCGTCTCGGTGCGCAAGGGCATGCGTGGACCCCAGGTCACGCTCTCGCGCTCCCACCCGAACCTCGTCAAGAAGCTCTTCGCCCTCGAGGTGCCCGAGATCGCCGACGGGTCCGTGGAGATCGCCGGTCTCGCCCGTGAGGCGGGCCACCGCACCAAGATCGCGGTCGTGGCCCGCGGCCAGGGAGTCAACGCCAAGGGTGCCTGCATCGGCCCCATGGGCCAGCGGGTGCGCAACGTGATGGCCGAGCTGCACGGCGAGAAGATCGACATCGTAGACTGGTCGGAGGACCCGGCGACGCTGGTCGCGAGCGCGTTGTCCCCGGCGCGGGTCACCTCCGTCGAGGTCGTGGACGCAGCGACCCGTTCGGCGCGGGTGGTCGTCCCGGACTTCCAGCTCTCCCTGGCCATCGGCAAGGAGGGCCAGAACGCCCGCCTCGCCGCGCGGCTCACCGGGTGGCGCATCGACATCCGCTCCGACGACGAGCAGCCCAGCGCGACGTGAGCGACGCGGGCCACGCGGCGGCAGCCGCGTGACCCGACCCGCCGCCGTGCGACGCCACGCCCGACCGCGGGGGTGAGTCTCCCCGGTTCGGTCCGTCGCCCGTCGACGCGCTAAGGTGGTCCGCGGTGGCTCGCCAAGACACAACCCCTGCGCGCTCGGACCTCCCGTCCCCTGACGGCCCCGTCCGCACGTGCGTGGGATGTCGGCAGCGGGCCGCCAGACGCGAGTTGCTGCGTCTCGTGGTGGGAACCCTCGACGGTCGACCGGCCGTCGTGCCCGATCCCACCGGGAGCGCAGCCGGCCGTGGGGCGCACCTGCACCCCACGACCGCGTGCTACGAGCTGGCCGTCCGACGGAAGGCCTTCGCCCGTGCCCTGCGAGCAGCAGGCGGGCAGGGACTCACGACGGATGCGGTGGCGACGTACCTCACCCGCGTGCCCGACAGCCGCGACCGGACACCAGGACCGGACGCATGACCAGGAACTGGAGCAGCAGCTCATGAGCACTCGATGAGTACTTCCCGATGAGTTTGCACCACCACTAGCGGTCTCGAGGGACACCCGGACGAGGGTCTCGAGGCCAGAAGGAGAATTGTGGCCAAGACCCGCGTTCACGAGCTCGCCAAGGAGTTCGGAGTCGAGAGCAAGTTCGTTCTCGAGAAGTTCAAGGAGATGGGTGAGTTCGTCAAGTCGGCGAGCTCGACCGTCGAGCTGCCGGCCGAGATGCGCTTCCGCAAGGAGATCGGCGAGAAGCTGAAGGCCGAGCAGGCCAGCGCCCCAGCCGCCGAGAAGCCGGCGGAGAAGCCCGCCGCCAAGCCCGCTGCGAAGCCGGCCCCCAAGCCCGCCGCCGAGCCGGCCGCCGAGCAGCCGGCCCCCGAGGCGCCTGCGGCTGAGAAGCCCGCCGCCACCCCGGGCCCCAAGCCCGGTCCGAAGCCGGGCCCGAAGGCCGCACCGGCCCCCGAGCAGACGCCGGCCCCCGCCGCCGAGCAGGCCGCGCCCGAGGCGCCGGCCGAGAAGCCGGCCGCCCCCAAGCCCGGCAAGCCGGCCGCTCCTGAGGCACCTGCTGCCTCTGCCTCCCCGGCCGCGCCCAAGCCCCCGGCGCCCCGCCCGGTCGGCAGGCCCGGCGCCCCGCGCCCGGGCAACAACCCCTTCGCCTCGAGCCAGGGGATGGGCCAGCGGCCCGCCCCGCGCCCGGCCTCCGGTGGCCCCGCGGGCCCCGGCGCCGGTGCCGGCGACCAGCGTCCCCCGCGGCCGCCGGCCGGGCGTGACGGTGGCGCTCCCGGTCGTCCGGGCATGCCGCGTCCCAACCCGGCGATGATGCCCAAGTCCCCGGCCGCCTTCGGTCAGGGTCCGGGTGGCCGTCCGGCCCCGGGTCGCCCCGGTCCCGGCGGTCGCCCCGGCGCGCCCGGTCGCGGTGGTGCCCCCGGTCGTGGCGGTGCCCCCGGTGCCGGTCGGCCCGGTGGTGGCGGTTTCGCCGGCGGCGGTCGTCCCGGTGGCGGTCGCCCCGGTCAGCGCGGCCAGACCCAGGGTGCGTTCGGTCGCCCCGGCGGTCCCTCGCGTCGTGGTCGCAAGTCGAAGCGGGCTCGTCGCCAGGAGTTCGAGGCCATGGAGGCCCCGACCCTGGGCGGCATGCGCGTCCGCAAGGGCAACGGCGAGACCGTCCGGCTGGCGCGTGGCGCCTCGCTGACCGACTTCGCCGAGAAGGTCGGCGTCGACGCCGCCCAGCTCGTGCAGATGCTCTTCCACCTCGGCGAGATGGTGACCGCGACCGAGTCGGTCAACGACGAGACGCTCGAGCTGCTCGGTGAGGAGCTC
>JAYYWX010000026.1:0-36609 GCA_036341255.1 Actinomycetota bacterium
GCGAGGACCTGTGGGCGGCGTACCGCGCCGAGCCCACCGAGGCGCTGCGCCACCAGCTGGTGCTGCAGTACTCCCCGCTGGTGAAGTACGTCGCCGGCCGCGTGCGCGTGCACCTGCCCGCCACGGTGGAGTCCGCGGACCTGGTCTCCGAGGGCGTCATCGGGCTGATGGACGCCATCGACCGGTTCGAACCCGAGCGCGGGTGGGAGTTCCCGACCTACGCCGTGCCGCGCATCCGCGGCGCGATCCTCGACTCGATCCGCGCCGCCGACTGGGTGCCGCGCTCGGTGCGCAGCAAGCTGCGGACCGTCGACGAGGCACGGACGACGCTGCAGCACCGGCTCGGCCGCAGCCCCGAGCCCGAGGAGCTGGCCGAGGAGACCGGCATGACCCTCGCCGAGCTGCGCGGCCTGCTCGAGCGGCCCACCCACGTCGCCGCCGCCGGTGATGACGAGCTCGCCGAGGTCGATGACGCCGGCCCGGCGCTGGACGAGGCGTTCGAGGACGAGGCCACCCGCGAGACCCTGAAGTCCGCGGTCAAGCGGCTGCCCGAGCGTGACCAGGTCATCGTGGCGCTCTACTTCTTCGAGGGCTTCACGCTCTCCGAGATCGGCCAGGTCCTCGACGTCACCGAGTCCCGCGTCAGCCAGCTGCGCACCCGCGCCCTCAAGGCGCTGCGCGAGGAGCTCGCCTCGGCGCTCGCGGAGTAGCGGGCGTCCTCACCCCGTCGGGCAGTGTGGCGCCCGGCGTCGCGGGCACCCTCGCACCATGCAGACCGAGAAGATCCAGGCAGTGCAGGGCGTCGTCGACCGCGTGGGCTCCTACCAGGAGGGGGCCCCCGAGCGGACCATCGAGCAGGAGCTCCGCGACGGCCTCGCCGACGCGGGCCTGGAGCTCAGCGACGACGAGGTGACGCGTCTGGCCGCCGCCATCGACGACGTCGACGGCATCGTGGACGTCGGTGAGGTGCTGGGCGGCTGAGGCGCCCCGCCCCAGGCCTCAGGCGGGCGCGGCGGCGTCGACCCGCACCCGCGGCTTGCGCCGGGCGACGGCCACGCCGACCAGGGCGAGCGCACCGCCGGCGTACGCCATGGTCGGTGGGGTCTCGCCGAGGGCCAGCCACCCCATCACGATGGTGATCGGCGGGACGAGGTAGGTCGTCACGCCCAGGTTGGAGGCCGACATGTGCTTGAGCGCGAACGCGTAGGTCGTGAACGCGATCGCCGTCGGGAAGACCCCGAGGTAGACCAACCACCAGGTGCTCGAGGCCGGCGCGGCTCCCACCTCGGAGACCAGCGCGGGTGCGAACGGCAGGCACACCACGGCCCCGATCGTGCAGGCCAGCCACACCACGTGGACCGCCTGCAACCGCGCGACCAGCGGCTTCTGCAGGATCAGGCTGATCGAGTAGACCACCGCCGACAACAGGCACAGGAACACGCCGAGCACGTCGTGCCCCGCGGACTCGCTGGTCGAGACGCTGATCAGTGCGACACCGCCGAAGGCGAGCGCCAGGCCCAGACCGAGGTACGCCGTGAAGCGCTCGTCCAGGAACACCGCCGCCAGCACGGCGATCAGCACCGGCGAGAGCTGGATCAGCATCGCGGCCGTGCCGGCGTCGACCCGCTGCTCGCCCTCGTTGAGCGCCACGTTGTAGACGCCGAACCACAGCACGCCGATGGCGACCAGCGAGACCCACTCGCGCCGCGTCGGGTGCGGCACCCCGCGGCTCAGTGCCACCACCCCGAGCACGGCCGCGCCGACCAGCAGCCGGCCCAGCGAGAGCGGACCGGCGGAGAAGTCGGCCCCCAGGTGGCGGATCGCCACGAAGGCGCTGGCCCACAGCAGCAGGGTGGTCCCCACGGCCGCCAGGGGCAGCCAGCCGGGCACCTCGCCGGCGCCGGAGGGGGCGGGCTGCGCGGGCGCCGGGGTCGCGGTCGATGTCATGGGTGAAGCCTAGGGACGCCCATGGACATCCGTCGCGCGGGTTTCGGTCACGGATGCGCGACCTGCTGCCCTGTCGTTCAGCCGGATCACGACGTACTGCAGGAGATCCGGCCGCAGAACCTGCAGAACGTCGTGGTCGGTGACCTCAGAGGTCGAGCTTGTACCCCAGGCCGCGCACGGTGACGAGGTACTTCGGCTCGCTCGGGTCCGGCTCGAGCTTGGCGCGCAGCCGCTTGACGTGCACGTCGAGGGTCTTGGTATCACCGACGTAGTCCGAGCCCCACACGCGGTCGATCAGCTGCCCGCGCGTGAGCACGCGGCCGGGGTTGCGCAGGAACATCTCCAGCAGCTCGAACTCCTTGAGCGGCAGCTTCTGCTCGTTGCCGTCGACGGTCACCACGTGCCGCTCGACGTCCATCCGGACCGGACCGGCCTCCAGCGTGGAGGGCGAGAGCTCCGGCTCGGTGCCGCGGCGCAGCACCGCACGGATGCGCGCGACCAGCTCGCGGGGGGAGTACGGCTTGGTGACGTAGTCGTCGGCGCCGAGCTCGAGGCCGACCACCTTGTCGACCTCGTCGTCCTTCGCGCTCACCATGATGACCGGGACACTGGAGGTCGCCCGGATCTGCCGGCACACCTCGGTGCCGGGGATGCCGGGCAGCATCAGGTCCAGCAGCACGATGTCTGCCCCGTTGCGGTCGAACTCCGTCAGCGCGGTGTTCCCGTCCGCGGCGATGGCCACCTCGAAGCCCTCCTTGCGCAGCATGTACGCGAGGGCATCGCTGTAGCTCTCCTCGTCCTCGACGACCAGTACCCGTGTCACGGGCTGTCCTCCTGTGTCTTTCTCTCTGCTCCGAAGTGCTGGGGCAGCGTGAGGGTGAACGTAGAGCCCTGACCCTCTGCCGACCAGACCCGGACCTCGCCGCCATGGGTGGCGGCGACGTGCTTGACGATGGACAGGCCGAGCCCGGTGCCGCCGGTGGAGCGGTGGCGGGCGGGGTCGACCCGGTAGAAACGTTCGAAGATGCGGTCGAGCTCCTCGGCGGGGATGCCGATGCCCTGGTCGACCACCGAGATGTCGACCGAGCCCTCGTCCACGCGCGTGGTGACCAGGACCGTCGAGTCCTTCTCGGAGTAGGACACCGCGTTGCTCACGAGGTTGGAGACCGCGGCCAGCACCTGCTGCTCGTTGCCGAAGACCTGCAGGTCCGAGGTGCCGCCGACCATGACCTGGATGTTCTTGTTCTCCGCGTCCATCCGGCTGGTGTCGACGGCGGTGGCGATCACGTCGTCAAGGTGCACGGCGACCGGCGCGTCGAGCGGGTCGTCGGCCTGCAGGCGGGAGAGCTCGATGATCTGCTGCACCAGCTTGCCGAGCCGCTCGGACTCGGTGAACATCCGGTCCGCGAAGCGGCGCACGGCCTCGGGGTCGTCGGCGGCGTCCTGCATTGCGTCCGAGAGCAGCCGGATCGCCCCCACCGGGGTCTTCAGCTCGTGGGAGACGTTGGCGACGAAGTCGCGGCGGACCTCCTCCACGCGCTTCTCCCGCGTGCGGTCCTCGACCAGCGCGAGCACCAGCCGCGAGCCCAGCGGCGCCACGCGGGCGGTGACGTAGCGCGAGGGCACCCCGGGTCGCGCCATCAACAGCTCGGTCTCGCGGATCTGTCCGTCGCGGCGTACCTTCCGCACGACGTCGGCGAGGTCGGCCGAGACCAGCTTGCTGCCCCGCACCAGCCCCAGCGCGTACGCCGGAGCGGACGCCTTGAGGACCTCGTCGTTGTCGTCCACGACCACGGCGCTGGACCGCAGCACCGACAGCACGGTCCCGACGCCGTCCGGCACGACCGGCTGGGCGTACGGCGGGATCGTGCGTTGCTGGCGGTCGCTGATGTGCCACGCCAGGACCGCGCCGCCGGCGACGACGGCGCCGATGAGGGCTGCGAGGGCAGCCTGCAACGTCGGGTCCACGGGGGGAAGCGTACGCACGAGTTTCACCCGGGGTTCAGCCGCGGACGCCGACGTAGGGAACGTTCACCGCGCGTTCACGGCCCCACCCCGTATGGTCACCGGGCTCTCCTAAGGTGGAGCCCATGCGTGATGTCTTCCACGAGCAGCTCGATGCCGTCTTCGTCGACCTCGCCGCCATCTGCGGCCAGGTCGAGACGGCTGTCTGCGAGGCCACCAAGTCCCTCCTCGAGGCCGACGTGGAGGTCGCCGAGCAGGTGATCTCCGCCGACGTCGACATCGACCGGGCCCGCGTGGAGGTCGAGGAGCAGTGCTTCGAGCTGCTCTCCCTGCAGCAGCCCGTCGCCGGCGACCTGCGCGTGGTCGTCGCCGCGCTGCGGATGGTCACCGAGCTCGAGCGGATGGGCGACCTGTCGGTGCACGTCGCCAAGATCGCCCGGATGCGCGTCCCCGACGTCGCCGTGCCGGCCGAGATCAAGCCGACCGTCGCGCGGATGGGTGAGGTCGCCCGCGACATGGTCGCTCGGGTCAAGCAGATCATCGTCGAGCGCGACGTGTCCGCCGCCATCGAGCTCGGCCGCGACGACGAGATCATGGACCAGCTGCGCCGCGCCAGCTTCGCGCAGGTGCTCGGCGACGACTGGACCCATGGCGTCGAGGCGGCCGTCGACATCGCGCTGCTCGGTCGCTACTACGAGCGGATCGCCGACCACGCGGTCTCGATCGCCAACCGCGTGGTCTTCGTGGTCACCGGTGAGGACCCGCGGGCCGCGGCCAGCGAAGCCTGAGCCGGGGGGCCAGCGGGATCGGCGGGGCGGCGGGGTCGGCCGGGTTTGTCGGCTGGCCGACAAACCTTGCGGGCGGGAGTCGGAAGGTTCGACTGACGTCAGTTCGACCTTCGCGATGGCGGTCGAAGGTTCGACCGCGACGTGCAAGGTCTGACTGACATCAGTCAGACCTTCCCCCAGCAGGCCCTACTTGCCCTGGTTGGCCACCGCGGCGGCAGCAGCGGCCGCGGCGTCGGGGTCGAGGTAGCGGCCGCCCTTGGTCACGGGGGAGAAGGACTCGTCGAGCTCGTAGACCAGCGGCATGCCGGTCGGGATGTTGAGGCCGGCGATGTCCTCGTCGGAGATGCCGTCGAGGTGCTTGACGATCGCGCGCAGGCTGTTGCCGTGCGCGGCGACGAGCACGGTCCTGCCGGCGGCCAGGTCGGGGATGATGTCGGACTCCCAGTAGGGGACCATCCGGGCGATGACGTCCTTGAGGCACTCGGTGGCCGGGAGGTCCGAGCCGAGGTCGGCGTACCGAACGTCGGAGGCCTGGGAGAACTCGTCGTCTGCCTCGATCGGCGGCGGGGGAGTGTCGAAGGAACGGCGCCAGAGCATGAACTGCTCCTCGCCGTACTGCTCCAGCGTCTGCTTCTTGTCCTTGCCCTGCAGCGCGCCGTAGTGCCGCTCGTTGAGCCGCCAGGACCGCTTGACCGGGATCCAGTGCCGGTCGGCCGCGTCGAGCGCGAGACCCGCGGTCGTGATCGCCCGGCGCAGCAGCGAGGTGTGCACGACGTCGGGGAGGATGCCGGCCTCGACCAGCTGCTCACCCCCGCGCCTGGCCTCGCCCTGGCCCTTCTCGGTGAGGGGCACGTCGACCCAGCCCGTGAAGAGGTTCTTGGCGTTCCAGTCGGACTCGCCGTGCCGCAGCAGGACCAGGGTGTACGTCACGCTCAGTGCTCCTCGCCCTCGGCGTGCTCCTCGTCGGAGTGCTCGCCCTCGGGGTGGTAGTTCTCGTAGCGACCGTCGGCCACCGGCTCGAGCGGCTCGCAGTCGTACTCCTCGCCCTCGGTCTCGCTGACGTCGAAGCCGTCGAACTCGTCGCAGTCGGTGACGACCGGGATCTGCATGTCGACGGTCTCGCCGTTGTCGAAGGCGAGCTGGATGCCGACGAAGTTGCCGGCTTCGAAGTCGCCGGTCACGACGATGCCGTTGCCCTCGGCGGAGAGGTTCTCGAAGCCCAGGCGCGGGATGCGGCGGTCCTCGAAGTCCTCGAAGGAGATGCTGGTGTCGCCGACGGGGCGGATCGCCTCGAAGGTGATCGCCTCGGTGCCGGAGTTGTTCGACAGGCCGGCGATGAACGTGCCGGAGCCGGGCGCCTTGGACACGATGACGGCGGAGAGCACGTCGACGGTGGCGTCACGGTCGATGGGGCCTGCGGCCGGGGTGTAGACCCGGTCGGTGGCGTAGTCGAACCCGCAGGAGGACAGGGTCGAGGCCAGGGCGAGGGCGCTGGCAGCGGCCACGAGCGAGCGGCGCAGGTGCATGTCGGAAAGCCTTCGGGTCGATCTGGATCCGGCGGCGACAGCCTAGCGGTGCCTAGGCGTGCAGGCCGACCAGGGTTCCGGTGATGATCATCCCCGCGGTGACGAGGGCGAGGTAGGTGGCGGTCAGGGCCAGCAGCCGCGCGGCACCCAGCTTCATGCCCAGGCGCAGCGGCAGGTAGGTCCAGCCGTCCTCGTGGTCGGCGACCAGGCCCCACAGCGCCGTCAGCAGGTGCACTCCGATGCCGAGCAGCACCGCCAGCACCGTCATCGCCGGCTGCGGGGCCGAGCCGCCGTCGTGGTTGCCCCACCCGCCGGAGGACAGGAACGCCGGGTAGAGCGCGAACGCCGCGGCCCACGGCACCCAGCTGAGGAACCCGGTGCGCAGCGTGTAGTTGCCGAGCACGCCGATGGCGAGCGAGACGAGGTAGAGCAGGCCGGCGGTGATGCCGTTCGACAGCGCCAGCGGGATCACCAGCAGCACGGCGCACGACAGCGCGAACCAGGCCGTGCTCGGGTCCAGGCGGCCGTCGGCGACCGGCTTGTCGGTGCGCCCGTGCCGGGCGTCGCGACGCCGGTCGACCAGGTCGTTGTGCCAGCCCAGCAGCGCCTGGCCCACGAGCACGGTGCCCAGGACCAGGCCGAGGTCGCGGGTGGGGCGGTCGGCCAGGGCCGCGGCGACGGCCATCAGCACGGCCGTGGCGACGGCCTGGCGGGGGTGCGCCGCGCGCAGGAGCAGCAGCGGGGTCGCGTCGAGCACGCGGCGCCGCGGCACGGCCGGAGGCGGAGGGGGTACGTCGTCGGCGACCTCGGTCAGCGTCGTACCCGGCGGGGTGTCGGCGTCCCGGGCGTCGGCGTCGGCCTCAGGGGTCGATCGGGCGGCGGACCCCGAGGGATCCGCCTGGCGGTCGCGTCGTCGCAGCCGTGGTCGAGCCATGCCCCGCAGTATGGCTGCAGACGGGGCCCCGATCGTGCGTTTCCCCAGCACAGGGCGGGTTCCGGGGTGTCGGCGCGCTCCCCCCTGGGGGTGGTGGCGTGCGGGCGCGACGGCTCGTGACAGGGCCCTGCCAGCACGGCGTCGCCGGATCTGTCAAGCCCTTGTTAGCGCTCTGACCTGCACAAACGCTGTCCGACACGCCGGGATCCCGTGTTAAGATGGCGGCCTAGGAAGGGGAACCTGACATATGACTTTCACCGTCGGCGAAACGGTTGTCTACCCGAATCACGGGGCCGCCATCATCGAGGACATCGAGATGCGGAAGATCAAGGGAGAGGACCGGCAGTACCTCGTTCTGAGGATCGTCGCACAGCAGGACCTGGTGGTCCGTGTGCCCGCCTGCAACCTGGACCTCGTGGGGGTCCGCGACGTCGTCGACAAGGAGGGTCTGGACCGCGTCTTCGACGTGCTGCGTGCCGCGCACGTGGAGGAGCCGACCAACTGGTCGCGTCGCTACAAGGCCAACCTGGAGAAGCTGCACAGCGGCGACGTCATGAAGGTCGCCGAGGTCGTGCGCGACCTGTGGCGCCGCGAGCGTGACCGTGGCCTGTCGGCCGGCGAGAAGCGGATGCTGGCCAAGGCGCGCCAGATCCTCGTCTCCGAGCTGGCCCTGGCCGAGCACACCAACGAGGACAAGGCCGAGGCCATCCTCGACGAGGTGCTCGCCTCCTGAGGCCCTGCTCGTGAGCTGGCCTCACTCAGCTGCACTCGAAGCCCCCGGGACCGTCCCGGGGGCTTCGTGCTGTTCCGGGGCGGGGCGAGCGGTGGTTCCTGAACCGTTCTCGTGCCAGGAACGGTTGAGCATCCACCGCTCCGACCGGCGAGCGGTGCGTGATCAACCGTCTGGCGATGGCGGGAGGTTGAGGAGTCACCGCTCCCGCCCGCGGGCGACTAGCGTGAGGGCGTGCTGTACGACGAGGACGGGTCGCTGGGGGTCGTGGTCGAGACCGGGCGCGGGTCGCTGCCCTTCGCGCTGTGCCACGGCGAGGCGCTGGTCGCCTGCGCGGCGTGGGCGCTCGGGGAGGCGGGGGTCACCCAGGTCGACCTGGGCACGCCGTGGGAGGCGCTGGTCGAGGCCGAGGAGCCGCTGGTGCTGCACGACCCGCTGTGCCCGATGACGCCTGCGGACTTCATCGCCGACTGCGTGGAGCGGTGCGCGTCGACCCAGGCGGTCGTCGTCGGCGTACGCCCCGTGACCGACACGCTCAAGGCCGTCGACGCCGACGGGGTCGTCCAGGGCACCGTCGACCGCGAGGCGATGCGTCAGGTGACCTCGCCGATCGTGCTGCCCGCCTCGGTGGTGGCGGGCATGGAGGGCCTGGCGAGCACCGACTTCGCCACGCTGGCCGCCGACCTGGCCGCGAGGTTCCCGGTCGTGACGATGCAGGCCCCGCCCGAGGGTCGGCGGGTCGGCGACGAGGACGACGTCCGCGTCCTGGAGGCGCTCACCGCGCGGTGAGCAGCTCCTCGGCCAGGGCGAGGTCCTCGGGCCAGGTGACCTTGAGGTTGGCGGTCGTGGACTGGACCGCGACGACCGGCAGGCCGGCGTACCGCTCGAAGGTGGCGGCGGTGTCGGTGCCCTCGAAGCCGTCGCGCTCGGCCGCACGGTAGGCCTCCAGCAGCGGACGGGCGCGGAATGCCTGCGGGGTCTGGACGCCGACGAGCCCCCTCGGTGCCGGCGTGAGGTCGGCGGTGAGCAGGCCGTGGGTGGCCGCGGCCGGCAGTGCGCCGCCGTGGCGTCGGGCCGCGGCGACCACGGCGTCGAAGAGCGCGGGCGGGGCCAGGGGGCGCGCCCCGTCGTGGATCGCCACCACGTCGGTGCGGCCGGCCTCGACGTGCGCCGCCACCGCCTGGAGCGCCGCCCACTCCGACCCGTGGCGGGACGTGCCGCCGGGCACCAGCGCCACCTCCGGGCCGCCGTCCGGGCCGCCCAGGGGCAGGTACGCCGACAGCGCGTCGGCGACCTCGGCGTGCTCGCTGGGCGCGGCCACCACCACGACCCGGTCGACCCCGGTCGTGGCCAGCGCGTGGGTGAGCGACCAGGCCAGCAGCGGTCTCCCGGCCAGCTCGATGAGGACCTTGTTGACGCCGGCGCCGACCCGGTTGCCCGCCCCGGCGCCGAGCACCACGACGGTCACCCCGGGACGCGGCGGAGCAGGCGCGGGGGAGGCGGGGGCGGAGGTCACCGGCGCAGGCTAGCGGGCCGGGGCGGGATGAGTTTTCACGGCTGTTACATGGCGAAACCTCGGTGGTACCCGGCGCCTCCTACGTTCGGAGCCCGAAGGAGGTCCGATGCGCCAGGGCAGCAGCGTGGTCGGCCGGAGGTCCCCGGGCGGCCGGGCATGACTCCCCGGCGACGCGACCGGCAGCGTGAGAGCGGGGAGTGGCACGCCGTGTGCCGTCTCGAGCAGCTCGAGGTCGAGCGCGGCGCCACGGCGCTCGTGCACGGCCAGGCGGTGGCGATCTTCAAGATGCCCGACG
Source organism: Actinomycetota bacterium (assembly GCA_036341255.1). GTDB lineage: Bacteria > Actinomycetota > Actinomycetes > Propionibacteriales > Nocardioidaceae > Nocardioides. The sequence goes on from JAYYWX010000026.1 coordinate 9,702, forward strand.
AGACCGTCTACGCCCTGGGCAACCACGACCCGTTCGCGAAGGCCTCGGTGATCGCCAAGGGGATCGTGGGGCGCCGTGGCGACGTCCCGTTCGTGGCCTCGCCGCTGCACCGGCACGGCTTCGACCTGCGCACCGGCCGCTGCCTGGAGGACCTCGCCGTGTCCGTCCCGGCCTACGAGGTGAAGGTCGAGGGCGGGGTCGTCCACATCGGGCGGCGGCGGGGCGACGCCGCCTGAGCCCGACGCCCCCGCTCAGGGGCGGGCGCGCTCCACGGCGGCCACCAGCTCGGCCGAGACGGCCTCGTCGCGCTCCAGCGGCAGGTAGTGCCCGGCGCCGGGGAGCACGAACATCCGCGCCCCCTCGATGGCCGACGCCAACCGCCGCGCGTGCGACGGCGGGGTCAGCACGTCGGCGCTGCCCACCATCACCGTGGTCGGGACGCCGTCGAAGGCCTTGAGGCCGTCGGTACGCTCGTGGCCCATCAGGTCGGTGTAGTAGCCCGACATCGTCGCCGGCGCGCAGCTGACCATCTGGTCGACGACCAGCCCGGCGTCACGCAGCCGCAGCGGCGAGCCCATGAGGAACCGGTTGACGACCCACCGCTCGATGGAGGGGGTACGCCGGCGCTCGGCGCGGCTGAGCAGCCGGGCCCGGGTCGCGAGGACCCGCGGCAGCCGCGCCCGCAGGAACGGCCCCATCTCGGGCAGCCCCAGCGTCACGGTGTCCAGCCCGCCGGAGGAGGTCGCCACGAACACCAGCCCCGCGACCCGGTCGACCAGGTCGGGCCGCTCCTCGGGCAGCGCCATGATCGTCATGCCGCCGATCGAGTGGCCGGCCAGGACGATCGGTGCCTCACCGGCGTACGCGTCGATGACGTGGCCGAGGTCGCGGCCCAGCCGCGAGACGGTGCAGTCGCGCTCCGGCGCGACCTCGGACCGGCCGTGCCCGCGGGCGTCCCAGGTGACCAGGCGCAGGTCGGGTCCATAGGTCGCGAGCAGGTGCCGCACCTGGTAGTGCCAGTCCTGCTCGTCGGCGGTCCAGCAGTGCGCGAGCAGCAGCGTGACGGGGGCGTCCTCGCGGCCGTACGTCGTGACGTGCAGGCGGGCGCCGTCGTCGGCGAGCAGGCTGTGGGTGGTCGCGGTCATCGGGCTCCTCCTGCGGTCCGGTCCGGGGTCTCGACGACCAGGGCCGTGGCGATCGCGGCGACGCCCTCGCCGCGGCCGGTCAGTCCCAGGCCGTCGGTGGTGGTGGCCGAGACGGTGACCGGGGCCCCGACCGCGGCCGACAGCGCCGCCTCGGCCTCCGCGCGGCGCGGCCCGACCTTGGGACGGTTGCCGATCACCTGCACCGCGACGTTGCCGATGTCGAAGCCGGCCCCGCGGACGCGACGGGCGGTCTCGGCGAGCAGCGCGGCGCCGGCGGCGCCGGCCCACTCGGGCTCGCTGGTGCCGAAGTTCGATCCGAGGTCACCCAGGCCCGCCGCGGACAGCAGCGCGTCGCAGGCCGCGTGGGCGGCCACGTCGGCGTCGGAGTGCCCCTCCAGGCCGTGGGTCTCCTCGGGCCAGGCGAGTCCGGCCAGGTGGAGCGGGACGCCGGGGACGAGGCGGTGCACGTCGGTGCCGACCCCGACGCGGGGGAGACGGGTGGTGGGGTCGCTCACCCGGGGGAGGGTAGTCGTCACCGGACCGTCACACCTGCCGTCCCGGTTGCTGGAGGCCGCTGCGTCATGATGGCCACATGGCTCCCCGACCGACGCTCGAGCAGCGCGCCCTCGTGTGGCCGCTCGCCGGGCTCGTGGCGGGCGCCGCCGGCATGCTCACCAGCTACGCCGCCGCGATGGTGCTCACCGTCCGCGAGGCACCCGTCGTGGCGATCGCCGAGCTCGTCGTGCGCACGACACCGGGCCCGATCGTCTCCTTCGCGCTGAAGTTCCTCGGCGCCTGGAACAAGACGTTGCTGCTGACGGTGATGGCGGTGCTCACCGTCGTCCTGTTCTGGTACGTCGGTGCCTGGGCCCGTCGTCGGTGGTGGGTGCCGGTCCTCGTCTACTCGCTGATGGCCACGCTCGCGGCCGTCGCGGTGCTGCTGTCGGCCGACTGGTCCGGGGTGGACCTGCTGCCCGTCGCGGTCGGCTACGTCACCTGGCTGGTCGTGCTCTCGCTGCTCACTGAGCCGCTGCGGCGGGCCGACTCGGTCCCCGCCGACGCGGCCGAGCCAGGATCGACCGGCGCAGGATCGACCGGCGCAGGCTCGACCGGGTCGGCGGCGTACTCGCGGGGGAGGCGGCAGTTCCTCGTGCGCGCCGGGCTGCTCGGCGCGGCGGCGGTGGCGGCCGGCGTGGCCGGGCGCGTCGTCGGCAGCGGGCGGCGTCAGGTCGAGGAGGTCCGGCGACTGCTGCGCCTCGACGTCCGCGCACCCCGGGTGCCCGCGGGAGCTCACCCCGACGTGCCGGGGCTGGACCCCTGGCAGACGCCCACCGAGGAGTTCTACAAGATCCACACCGCGATCGTGGTGCCCGCGATCGAGCCCGCGGACTGGTCGCTGCGCATCCACGGGATGGTCGAGCGGGAGGTGGTGCTGGGCTACCAGGACCTCCTCGACCGCGGCCTGACCGACGCCTGGGTGACGCTGTGCTGCGTCAGCAACCCGATCGGCGGCCCGCTGGTCGGCAACGCCTGGTGGAGCGGCGTGCGGACCGCCGACCTGCTCGCCGAGGCCGGGGTGCTCGACGGAGCCGACGCGGTGCTGCAGACCTCCCAGGACGGCTGGAACTGCGCCACGCCGCTGGAGGCCCTCACCGACGACCGCGACGCGATGCTGGCGCTGGCGATGAACGGCAGCCCGCTGCCCATCGAGCACGGGTTCCCGGTGCGCATGGTGGTGCCGGGTCTCTACGGCTACGTGTCGGCGACCAAGTGGGTCGTGGACCTGGAGGTCACCCGCTTCGCCGACGTCGACGCCTACTGGACCCAGCGTGGCTGGGGAGAGCGCGGGCCGGTGAAGACCGCCTCGCGCATCGACGTTCCGCGGTCGGGCTCGACGGTCGCCGCCGGTCCCGTGCGGGTCGGTGGCGTGGCCTGGCACCAGCACACCGGGATCTCCGCGGTCGAGGTGTCCCTCGACGGCGGGCCGTGGCAGCCGATGGAGCTCGGGCGGGTGCCCAGCGCCGACACCTGGGTGCAGTGGGGCGGCACCGTCGACGTCGGCCCCGGCGACCACCTGATGCGGGTGCGGGCCACCGACGCCGACGGGGTCGTGCAGACGCCGGTCGAGCGCGACGTGCTCCCCGACGGTGCCACCGGCCACGACGTGGTCGACTTCTCCGCCGAGGAGGCATGACCGTGAGGCAGGACTTCGCCGGACGCCGGGGCGCGGCGCTGGTCGTCGGCGGCAACGGTGGCATCGGCGCGCGGGTCGCGTCGATGCTCGCGGAGCGCGGCGCCACGGTCGCGGTCACCCACCGTCGTACGCCGGCCGAGGGCGTGCCCTCGCACCGGCTCGACCTGGGCTCGCCCGACGCGGCCGCGCAGGCCGACCGGGTCGTGGCGGCCGTCGTGGCCGAGCACGGGGGGCTGCACACGCTGGTCCACGCGGCCGGACCGCACGTGCCGATGGTCCACCTCGGCCGGGTCTCCGCCGAGCAGATGGCCACCCAGCTGCACGACGACGCCGGCGGGTTCTTCACCGTCGTGCGGGCCGCGCTGCCGGCCCTGCGCGAGACCCACGGGGCGGTCGTGGCCGTGACGACCGCGGCCACCACCCGCTTCCCCAAGCGTGACGGGCTCTCCTCGGCCCCGAAGGCCGCGGTGGAGGCGATGGTGCGCGCGCTCGCGGTCGAGGAGGGCCGCTACGGCGTCCGCGTCAACGCGGTCGGCCCGGGCATGCTCACCGACGGGATGGCCGCTCGACTCATCGGCTCCGGCGACCTGTCCGAGGAGGCGCTGGAGATCACCCGCCGCAACATCCCGCTCGGCACCTTCGGCACCGCCGACGACATCGCCGAGGCCGTCTGCTTCCTCGCCTCCGACCGCGCCGGCTTCATCTCCGGGCAGAAGCTCGACGTCGACGGCGGCTACGGGGCCTGATCGGTCGCCGAGCCGTCACTCACGCACGGCCGAGCCGTCACTCACGCGCGGCCGAGCCGTCACTCGGGCTTACCGGGCCGTGCGCGAGTGACCTGTGGGCCGTGCGCGAGTGACCTCTCGGCAGGCCTGTCAGTCGCGGAGGACGTAGGCGGTGCCGGTGGAGGCGTCCAGCCAGGCGCGCTCGAGCTGGGCCCGGTCGTAGGTGCGGCGGACGCCGGCGGGGGAGTCGGCGGCCGGGTCGTTGACGACCACGTCGCCGTCCGCGGTGAACCCGACGACCACGAGCAGGTGGCCGTTGGAGGAGGAGATCGGGGCTCCGGAGAGCTCGCCGGCACCGAAGGCGATCGAGATGATCACCGGCACGCCGTCGGCCACGAGCCGCTCGACCGCGCGCAGGTCGGGGAGCCGGGTCACGTCGGCGCGGCCGACCAGCCGGGCGGCGTACGCGACGTTGAAGGACCAGTTGCCGGTGCCGTCGTACCCGTGGTCGAAGGTCATCCGGGCCCCGTGGTCGACCCACGGCGCGGTGTGGCCCTCGGGGACCCAGGCGTAGTCCTTCTCCTTCGGCAGCGCGTCGTAGTAGCCGAGCACCATCGACACCGAGGTCGGCGAGCACCACGCCTCGCCGCCGTTGCCCCACTGCGGGTAGTGCCCCTCGTGGACCATCTGGCTGTAGCGCGGCACGTCGAGCACCGCGCCGCCCGCCCGCGACACCTTGCCGGGCTTGGAGGTCGACGGGCTGCTCGAGGGGCGCCGGGAGGTGGTTGCGGCGACGTGGCCCAGGCTCGGCGGCTTGGTGCTCGCACCGGTACGCCGCAGCAGCGAGACCCGCAGCCGCCACCGCTCCAGGCCGGCCGCGGAGACCGTGCGCCAGGTGTCGGTCGCGACGCGCGCGAGGTCGTCGTCCTGGCTGCCCAGGCTGGTGCGCTGGAGGTACTTGTCGCCGTAGGCCCAGCGACCCAGGCTGTCCCACGAGCTCCTGCGGCCCGAGGCGTCCCGCCCGCGGACCTCGACCTCGAGGAGTGAGTCGCCGGGCGTCTTGGCCTCCCACGAGGCGACCAGCTCGGTGAAGGCGAAGCCGGGACGCTTCCAGCGCGAGACCCAGCGCCCGACGTCGTAGGTCGTGCCGTCGATGCGCGTCGTGGTGACCGGGTTCTTCAGGAACACCCGACCCCGGCGTACGACGGTGCCGGCCGTGCGCCCGTCGGCGAGCTCCTCGCCGGTCCAGCCGGTCAGGTCGCTCTGGATCTTCGAGGACGCGCGGGCCTCGGCCGGGGCGCCCGAGGTCGCGACGACCGGGGCCCAGGGGACGACCAGGGTGAGCACGAGGGAGGGGAGCAGGCGGCGCACTGCACGAGGGTACGTCACTCCCGTCACACCAGTCACAGGTCGAGCAGCAGGCCGACGCGCACGTCACGTACGCGCGGGTTCGGCCCCGTGCGCCGCGCGTCCCTACGATGGAGGGGTGAGCATCCGGCTGTACGACACCGCGACCCGCGAGGTCCGAGACTTCGCACCCCTCGAGGAGGGGAAGGCCGGTGTCTACGTCTGCGGTCTCACCGTGCAGTCCGAGCCGCACGTCGGCCACGTGCGCAGCGCCGTCAACTTCGACGTGCTGCGGCGCTGGCTGACCCACCGCGGCCTCGAGGTGTCGTTCATCCGCAACGTCACCGACATCGACGACAAGATCCTGACCAAGGCCGCCGCGCAGGGCCGCCCCTGGTACAACCTCGCCTACGACATGAAGCGCGAGCTGGACGCCGCCTACGCCGCGCTCAACGTGCTCCCGCCGACCTACGAGCCGGCCGCCACCGGGCACGTCCCGGAGATGCTCGAGCTGATCGAGCACCTCATCGCGAAGGGCCACGCGTACGCCGCCGAGGACGGCTCCGGAGACGTCTACTTCGACGTGCGGAGCTGGCCCTCCTACGGCGAGCTGACCCACCAGCGCATCGACGACATGGAGGCCGCCGAGGACGCCGACCCGCGCGGCAAGCGGGACCCCCGCGACTTCGCGTTGTGGAAGGGCTGGAAGAAGGCCACCGAGCCCGAGACCGCCGCGTGGCCCAGCCCCTGGGGCCCGGGTCGCCCCGGCTGGCACATCGAGTGCTCCGCGATGGCAGGCAAGTACCTCGGCCAGGCCTTCGACATCCACGGCGGCGGGGTCGACCTGCGCTTCCCGCACCACGAGAACGAGCTGGCCCAGTCGCGTGCCGCGGGGCACGGCTTCGCGTCGTACTGGATGCACAACGCCTGGATCACCACCGCCGGCGAGAAGATGTCCAAGAGCCTGGGCAACAGCCTGCTGATCCCCTCGGTGCTCGAGCGGTTCCGTGGCATCGAGCTGCGCTACTACCTCGTGGCCGCGCACTACCGCAGCCACGTCGAGTTCAGCTTCGAGTCGCTCGAGGAGGCCGCGACCGGCTTCCAGCGGATCGAGGCGTTCCTCGAGCGGGCGGGCGCGGTCGAGCCGGGCGAGGTGCCCGACGCCTTCGCCGCCGCGATGGACGACGACCTCGGGACCCCGGCCGCGATGGCCGTGCTGTTCGACACCGTCCGCGAGGGCAACAAGGCCGCCGACCCGACCGGGCACGCGGCGGCCGTGCGCGCCATGCTCGGCGTGCTCGGCCTCGACCCCGCTGATCCCGCCTGGGGTCCCACCGGCGGTGGCGACGACCGGATGGGCGCCGTGGTCGATGCCCTGGTCTCCGGGCTGCTCGAGCAGCGCGCGACCGCCCGGGCGGAGAAGGACTTCGCCACCTCCGACGCCATCCGCGACCGCCTCAAGGAGGCCGGCGTGGAGATCACCGACACCCCCGACGGACAGAAGTGGAGCCTGGCCTGATGGCAGGTAACAGCCAGCGCAAGGGCGCGATCAAGAAGACGGGGAAGGGCAACCCGACCGCCGGGTCCGGCGGGCGCGTGCGCCGCGGGCTCGAGGGCAAGGGGCCGACCCCCAAGGCCAAGGACCGCCCCTACCACGCCGCCCACAAGGCCGCGAAGCGCGCGGAGAAGGCCCAGGGTCAGCGTCCCCGCAAGAAGACCAACGACAACGAGTGGATCGCCGGGCGCAACCCGGTCGTCGACGCGCTGCGCGAGGGCGTGCCGGTCAACGCGCTCTACGTCGCGGAGGGCACCGAGCGCGACAACCGGCTGCGTGAGGCCTTCCAGCTCGCCGCCGACGGCGGGATCAGCCTGCTCGAGGTGAGCCGCTTCGAGCTCGACCGGCTCACCAACGGCGCGGTGCACCAGGGCATCGCCGCGCGCATCCCGGCCTACGAGTACGCCCACCCCGACGACCTGCTGACCCTCGCCGCCGAGCAGCGCGAGAAGCCGCTCATCGTCGTCCTCGACTCCGTCACCGACCCCCGCAACCTCGGCGCCGCGGTCCGCAGCGCGGCCGCGTTCGGGGCCCACGGCGTCGTCATCCCCGAGCGCCGCGCCGCGGGCATGACCGCCGCCGCGTGGAAGACCAGCGCCGGTGCCGCCGCCCGCATCCCGGTGGCGCAGACCGTCAACCTCACCCGTCAGCTGAAGGCCTACCAGGACGCCGGCTGCATGGTCGTCGGCCTGGCCGCCGACGGCGACGTCGAGCTGCCCGCCATGGACCTCGCCGACGGGCCGCTCGTGCTCGTCGTCGGCTCCGAGGGCGACGGGCTCTCCCGCCTGGTCGCGGAGACCTGCGACATGCTCGTCTCGATCCCGATGGTCAACTCGGTCGAGTCGCTCAACGCCGGTGTCGCCTGCGGCGTCGCCCTGTACGCCGTGGCGAGGGCGCGGGACTGACCGGGGTGACCGCCGCCGACCGCCCGGGCGCACCGGACACCGAGGGCCCGTCCGGCCGACCACGGCGCACGCTCTGGCACCACACCGGTCGAGGGCTGCACGGCCTCGCGCTGCTCGGTGCCTGGGCGGGGCTGGCGGTCCTGGCCGGGCTGACGCTCTTCCTGGGATCCTCGCGCGAGCTGACGCTGGCCAGCCACGACGCCGTCGTCCGCCCCACGCTGGACCGGCACGTCGTGGTGCGCACCGGGCCGGTGCTGCCCGACCTGCGCATCGACTCCGGTGTCCCGCTGGGCGTGGACATCACGCTGGGCAAGACCGACGCCCGCAGCACCCCCGAGCTCGTGGACCGCTACGCCGTCATCGCGTCGAGCCCCGACGGTGCCCAGGCCCGCGTGCGTGAGGCCGTGACCGACATGGCGACCCAGGCGGCCCTGCGGGGTGCCGCGGCCGGCGCCGTACCCGTGCTGGTGTGGGTGCTGGTCGGTCCGCGCCGGCGCCGTGAGCTGCTGCGCGCCCTGCCGAGCCGGCGCGGCGCCCTCGCGGTGACCGCGAGCGTCGCGGTGGGCGTCGCGTGGTGGCAGCCGTGGACGCCCGAGGACGGCCGGGTCGCCGACGACCGGACCTGGGTCGCGCTGGCGGAGTTCCTGGGCTCCGACGTCCCGGTGCCCGAGGAGCTCGACGGGGTCGAGGTGCGCGGCGACGTCACCACCAACCAGACCCGCCGACTGATCGAGAGCGCCGTCACGACCTACGAGAAGTCCCGCGGCTTCTACGCCGCCGCCGCAGAGGCAGCCGGGGAGCTCGACCTGCGGCTGCCGGAGGACGACGAGGAGGTCGTCGTCTTCGTCTCCGACCGCCACGACAACATCGGGATGGACGCGGTCGCCCGCGCCGTCGGCGACGCCGCCGGCGCCCGGGTGGTCTACAACGGCGGCGACGACACCTCGACGGGCGCGACCTGGGAGGCCTTCTCGCTCGACTCGGTGACCGCGGCCTTCGACGGCTACGAGCGCATCGGCGTCGCCGGCAACCACGACAACGGCGACTTCGTCGCCGACTACCTCAGCGACCACGGCTGGCGGATGCTCGACGGCGAGATCGAGGAGGGACCGACCGGCGGCACGCTGCTCGGCCTGGCGGACCCGCGCTCGAGCGGTCTCGGGTCCTGGCGCGACGAGACCGGCCTGTCCTTCGCCGAGGTCGGGTCGCGGCTGGCCGACCTCGCGTGCGAGCAGGACGAGCCGGTCTCCACGATCCTGGTCCACGACGCCAACCTCGCCACCGAGGCGTTGACCCGGGGCTGCGTCGAGCTGGTCCTCGGCGGCCACCTGCACGTCGACGCCGGCCCCGAGCTGATCGAGGGCCCCGACGGGGAGATCGGCTACCGCTACACGATGGGCACGACCGGCGGGGCGGCCTACGCCTTCGCCCTGGGCAGCAAGCCGCGCCGCGAGGCCCAGGTGACGCTGGTGACCTACCGCGACGGACGTGCCGTCGGCCTGCAGGGTGTCTTCCTGCAGACCAACGGGCGCTGGGACGTGGGGGAGTACGCCGCCCTGGAGCGTCCCGAGGACCCCGACGAGCTCGACCCCGACGTCCCGACGCCCACGCGGGCCCCGGACTCCGGTCCCGCGACCGGTCCGTCCCAGCCGGGCAGCTCGCCGGACCCCGGCGACGACCTCGACTGACGCCGAGCGGAACTAGAACTTGTTCTCGTGACCTGCGTCACCTCGGCCCCCGTGGGTCGTTGAGGGGGCAACGCGTCCACGAGGAGGTCCGGTGTCCCGGTCCCGTTCCAGGCTCGCGACGGTCCTCGTCGCGCTCGTCCTGCTGCTGCTCAGCGCCTGCGGCTCCCAGCTCGCCCCGGGTGACGTGGTCGCCGCGGGCGGCACCACCGGTACCGGCGGGGTGGTCGTCGGGGCCGACGGCCAGCCGGTCGCGGTCGGCGACGACGGGTCGGTGACATCCGGGGACACCGGCTCCGGCACCGGGACCACCACCGACACCGGATCGGGCACCGACTCCGGCTCCGGCGGCGATACCGGCTCCGGTCCACAGGGCGGCGACGACTCCGGCGGTCCCCAGGCCGGCCCCGAGGGGCCGCCGGTGAAGGCGGGCTCGTGCGAGGGCTTCAAGAACGGCCCGGGTATCACCGACACCACGATCACCATCGGCAACTCCTCCGACATCTCCGGCCCCGTGCCGGGGCTCTTCGAGTCGGCCCAGGACGCCACGAAGGCGTTCGTCGCCTACTTCAACAAGTCCAACCCCGACGGCATCTGCGGTCGCACCCTGGTGCTGAAGAACTACGACTCCCGCACCGACGACCCGGCCGACCAGCGCAACCACGTCGACGCCTGCGAGAACGTCTTCGCCATGGTCGGCTCGATGTCGGCCTTCGACTCCGGCGGCGCCGCCGTCACCGAGCAGTGCGGGCTGCCCGACCTGCGCTCGGCCGGCGTGACCGGCCAGCGACAGGAGTGCGCCACCTGCTTCGGTGCCCAGTCGACGATCGCCGGGGAGGTCAACAACGTGGTGGCCGACCACGTCCTGAAGAACTTCCCCGACGCCGCGCAGAACGCCGCGTCGCTCTACATCAACGCCGGTGCCGCCGCCGAGAACGGCCAGCTGCAGCCCAAGGCGATGACCAAGCGCGGGATGCGGTTCACCGTCGTGCGCGGCATCGAGGTTTCGGAGTTCAACTACGCGCCGTACGTCCAGCAGCTCAAGGACGAGGGCGTGGGCTACGTCCAGATCACGGGTGCGATCCCGCAGTTCGTGCGGCTGGCCCAGGCGATGACCCAGCAGGGCTACGAACCCGACGTGTTCATGATCGATGCCACGGCCTACGAGCCCGGCTTCATCGAGCAGGGCGGCAAGGACGTCGAGGGGGTCACGATCTACACCAACTTCACGCCGTTCGAGGAGGCCGGCAGCAATCCCGAGACCAAGCTCTACCTCGACTGGCTGCAGGCCACCAAGCCCGGCGCCACCCCCGACTTCTTCGGCGTCTTCTCCTGGTCCGCCGCGCGGCTCTTCGTCGAGACCGCCGCGAAGCTCGGGGGTGACCTCTCCCGGGAGAGCCTCATCGCTGCGGTCCGCAGGACCGACAACTGGACCGCGAACGGCCTGCACTCCCCCCAGCGGGTCGGCCCGAAGAGCACCGGCGAGTGCTTCCGACTCCTCCAGGTCAAGGGCGGGAAGTTCGTGCCGCTGGGCAGCCGCAAGTACACCTGCAACGGCATCACCGTCGCGGACTGAGGAGCCCGGAGGCTGCTCGCCCGGTCAGGTGGTCCCGGTCAGGTGGGCGGTGGCCCGCTGCAGCAGCTCCCGCAGGGGTACGCCGCCGGGCGCGTCGTCCGCCGTCGCCGACGAGGCCGCGGGGAGCTCGCCCGCGGGCGGTCCGGCCCAGCGGCGGATCGCCCACCGCCACAGCGCCACCGCGACCGCGGCGGCCACCCCGGCCTCCTCGTCGGGCGAGTCGAGACCACGCCGGGCGGCCAGTCCCTCAGCGAGCGTGGCCTCCCAGGCGGTGAGGGTGTCCGCGGTGCGACCGCGCAGCGCCGAGGAGCTCGCGACGGCGGCCGCCCGCAGCACGACCCGGTGCCGCTCGGCCTCGAAGTCGACCGCGATGCCCTCCAGGGCCGCCACCGCGGCTGCGAGGTCGTCGGCCCCGGCCGGTGCCGCACGCACGAGCCGGGCCAGGCGCTCGCGGCGCTCGGCCCACCCCATGTCGAGGACCTCCTCCTTGGCCGCGAAGTAGCGGAAGAAGGTGCGCGGCGAGACCTCCGCGCGCTCGGCGATCGCCTCCACCGTGGTGGCGTCGAAGCCGTCGCGGGCGAAGAGCACCAGGGCGGCCTCCTCCAGTGCCTGTCGGGTGGTCCGCTTGTGCCGCTCGCGTCGCCCGGGCGAGGTCGGGGCGGAGGTCACCGGCGTCAGTCCCCGGACATCGCGGCCCGGACCCGCTTCTCCGCGGTCGGCACCTCGAAGGTCGCGGCGGCACCGCTGCGCATGACCACGCGGTCCAGGTCGCCGGTGAAGGCGAAGGGGGTCGCGTAGTCCGGGCACAGCGGCAGGCCGCGGTCGTGGCCGATCGTCAGCCCGACAGCGGCTGAGGACAGCTGGGGGAGGAAGAACGTGCCGCGGACCGGCCCGGTCGCGACCACCTCCTCGTCGATGGACAGGTCCAGGCGCTGGGGGCCGTCGGCATCCGCGGGACGGAAGTCCAGCCCCACCACGTGGCTGCCCGCGGGGACCTCGGTCTCCGCGCGGACGACGTCGGTGTGGTCCAGCAGCGCGAAGCAGGCGGTGGGCCGGCCGTCGAGCAGGTAGAGGCCCCAGCCGCCCTGCGAGTCCCCGATCGCGGCGAGCACGCCCTCGGCGCCGCCGTCCGGCACGTCGACGTGCGCGCGCAGCGAGAAGCCCGCCCCGGCCGCCGGGAGCATCGGCTCGATGACCGGCGAGCCGCCGGGGCGGTAGGTCGCCTCCTGCGGGGGCGGGAACTCCCCGGGGTGCAGGTGGAACATCGAGTTCGGGAACTCGAAGAGCGGGAGCACCTGGTTGCGACCCGCCTCGGCCCACCACAGGCCCTCCATCCGGCGTACCAGCTCGGGGTGCTCGTCGGCGAGGTCGCGGTGCTCGGAGAAGTCGGTGGTGAGGTCGAAGAGCGACCAGCGGTCGGTGGCGTGGTCGAAGCTGCCCTCGACGTGGTCGCGCTCGCCGAACTGGTTGGCGACGTGGTCGGTGACGGCCTTCCACCCGTCGAGGTAGAGGCTGCGCGAGCCCATCATCTCGAAGTACTGCATCCGGCGGTGCTCGTCCGCCGTGCCGTCGCGCACGCTGGCCAGGAACGACGCGCCGTCCACGGGCTGCTGGCCGACCCCGTCCACGGCGTCAGGGAGGTCGACGCCCGCCGCCTCGAGGACGGTCGGGAACAGGTCGACGGCGTGGGTGAACTGGCTCCGCACGGCGCCGGGGTCGGGCACGGCGGCCGGCCAGCGCAGCACGAGCGGCGCGCGCACGCCGCCGAGCCAGGAGTAGCGCTTCCACAGCCGCAGCGGGGTGTTGCCGGCCCACGCCCAGCCCCAGGGGTAGTGGTTGGACGCGTCGTGCCCGCCGAGGTCCTCGATCTGGCCGAGGGCGGTGTCCTCGTCGGCCTGCAGGCCCACCCAGCCGGCGGCCTCGTTGGGGGTGCCCGTCGGTCCGCCCTCGGCGCTCGCGCCGTTGTCGGACAGGATCATCACCACGGTGTCCTCGGCGACCCCGATCTCCTCGAGGAAGTCGAAGAGACGACCGAGGTGGTGGTCGGTGTGGGTCATGAAGCCGGCGAAGACCTCCATGTAGCGGGCGTAGAGCCGCTGCTGGTCCTCCGAGAGGGTCGACCACTCGGGCACCCACGAGGGGCGCGGGGTGAGCACGGTGTCCTCCGGGACGACCCCGGCCGCGACCTGGCGGGCGAAGACCTCCTCGCGGTAGGCCTCCCAGCCGTGGTCGAAGGCGCCGCGGTAGGGCTCGACCCACTCCGGTGCGACCTGGTGCGGTGCGTGTGCGGCTCCCGTGGCCAGGTAGGCGAAGAACGGCTTGCGGGTCGTCGCCTGCTGCTGGTCCTGGATCATCCGGATGGTCTCGTCGACGAGGTCCTCGGTGAGGTGGTAGCCCTCCTCGGGCGTCGCGGGTGCCTCGACGTGATGGTTGTCGCGGACCAGCTCCGGCGCCCACTGGCTGGTCTCGGAGCCGAGGAAGCCGTAGTACTTCTCGAAGCCGACGCCCAGCGGCCACCGGTCGAAGGGGCCGGCGGCGGAGGTCTCCGTGCGCGGCACCAGGTGCCACTTGCCGACCGCCATCGTGTTGTAGCCGGTGTCCTTGAGCAGCCGCGCCATCGTCGCGGCGCTGCGCGGGATGCGGCCGGTGTAGCCGGGGAAGCCGAGCGCCGCCTCCTCCGTGACGCCCATGCCGACCGCGTGGTGGTTGCGGCCGGTGAGCAGCGCGGCCCGGGTCGAGGAGCAGACCGCGGTCACGTGGAACCGCTGGTAGCGCAGCCCGCCACCGGCGACCTCGTCGATGCGGGGGGTCGAGATGCCCGAGCCGAAGCACCCGAGCTGGGCGAAGCCGACGTCGTCGAGCACGATCATCAGCACGTTGGGGGCGCCCTCCGCGGGTCGCGGGTAGGGCACCGGGCGGGACTGGGAGTCCAGGGCGGAGTCGACGACGTGCTGCGGCGGCAGGTGGCTCATGAGGGGCACAGTAGGACCGCCGGAGCCTTTCTGTCAGTCCTCTGACACTTCGATCCGGCCTCACGACTGTGAAGAACTAGAACGTGTTCCACCTGTCGAGACGGTCTATACGACCGGGGGTGCCACACCTTTGCATGTGTGTGTCGCGTCACCTTCCGATGTGGCGCTCGTTACCCAGTAGGACACGTTCTAGTTCTCACCCCAGGAGGTCCGGTGACCGTCGTGCGGTCCCCCCGCTTCGCCACCCGCGCCCGGCGTACGTCGTTGACGATCGCCGCGGCGGGCATGGCCCTGGCCCTGGCCGCCTGCGGCTCCCAGCTCGACCCCAACGAGGTGGCCGTCGCAGGCGGTGGCACCGTGGGGTCCGGCGGGGTCGTCGTGGGGGCCGACGGCGAGGTGATCAGCGCCGACGGTGGCACCACCGGCTCGGTGGACGGCTCGACCGGCGGCGACACCGGCAGCTCCGGCAGCGACTCCTCGGGCGGCTCGGGATCCTCCGGGTCGGGGAGCGGCTCGAGCGGTGGCTCGGGCAGCGGGTCCTCCGGCGGAGACGGTGGCACCGACGAGCCGATCCCGACCGGCAGCTGCGACGGGTTCAAGAACTCCACCGGCATCAGCAACGACACCATCACCATCGGCAACGCCTCCGACATCTCCGGCCCCGTGCCCGGGCTGTTCGAGTCCGCGCAGGATGCGGTGAAGGCCTTCGTCGCCTACTACAACCGCAGCAACCCCGACGGCATCTGCGGCCGGTCGCTGGCGCTGAAGAACTACGACAGCCGCACCGACGCCAGCGCCGACCAGCGCAACTACGTCGACATGTGCGACAACGTCTTCGCCGCCGTCGGATCGATGTCGGCCTTCGACTCCGGTGGCGCCAAGACCGCGGCCGACTGCGGCCTCCCCGACATCCGCTCGACCGCCGTGACCGGCGCGCGCTCCTCGTGCGACACCTGCTTCGGCGCCCAGTCCACGGTCGCCAACCAGTTCCAGAACGCGGTGCCGGACTTCTTGAAGAAGACCTTCCCGGAGGCGGCGCAGAACGCCGCCATGGTCTACCTCAACGCCGGCGCCGCCGGTGAGAACGGCCAGCTGCAGCCCAAGGCGATGAAGGCGCGCGGCATGAAGTTCGTCTACGAGCAGAGCGTCGACACCGCCGAGTTCAACTACGCCCCCTACGTCCAGGGGCTGAAGAACAACGGCGCCCGCCACGTGCAGTTCCTCGGCGGCATCCCGCAGTACGTCCGCCTCGCCCAGACCATGGAGCAGCAGGGCTACAAGCCCGACGTCTACGTCGTCGACCCGACCGCCTACCACCCCGACTACATCAAGGGCGCCGGGAGCGCTGCGGAGGGCACGGTCGCCTTCATCAACTTCGTCCCGTTCGAGGAGGCCGCGAGCAACGCCGAGATGCAGCTCTACCTCCAGTGGCTGCAGCAGACCAAGCCGGGTGCCACCCCCGACTTCTTCGGCCTGTTCGCCTGGTCGGCTGCTCGGCTCTTCGTCGAGCAGGCCAGCAAGCTCGGCGGGAAGCTGACCCGCCCGGCACTGGTCCAGGCCATGCGGGGGGTCACCAAGTGGACTGCCAACGGCATGCACAGCCCGCAGGAGGTCGGTCCCAAGCGCACCGGCGAGTGCTGGCGCTTCGTGGAGGTCAAGGGCGGCAAGTGGGTGCCGATCGGTGGCACCAAGTACACCTGCGCAGGGATCACGGAGGTCTCCTGATGAGCTCGTTCCTCGCCTTCACCATCTTCGGACTGGTCTCGGGGGCGGCCTACGCCATCGCGGCCTCCGGGCTGGTGCTGACCTACTCCACGACGCGGGTGTTCAACATCGCTCACGGCGCGCTGGGCATGCTGCTGTCCTTCGTCTTCTGGGACTTCAGCGTCCGGCAGGGGATGCCCACGCTGCTGGCGCTGGTGTTGGTGCTGTTCGTGGTGGCGCCGGGGATCGGCTGGTTCCTCCAGCGCTTCGTCGCCCGCGACCTCGGTGACGCGCCGGTCTCGGTCTCGCTGGTGGTGACGGTGGCGATCCTGGTGGCCACGCTCGGTCTGGCCCAGCAGGTCTGGCCGCCCGAGGCACGCTCGGTGCAGCCGTTCTTCGCCGGCACCTCCTTCGAGATGTTCGGCTTCTTCATCACCGCCCACCAGGTGCTGACCATCGCGCTGTCCCTGGTGGTGGCGATCGGCCTGTACGCCCTGCTCAACCGCACCCGGATCGGCACCGCCATGCGGGCCTCGGTCGACAACCCCGAGCTGCTGAAGCTCTTCGGCGGTCAGCCCGAGAAGGTCGCGGCGCTCTCCTGGGCGATCGGCACCTCCCTGGCCGCCCTGGCCGGCGTGCTGCTGGTCTCCACCATCGGCCTGGACTACTACGCCCTGCTGCTGCTGGTGATCAACGCCTTCGCCGCGGCGATCCTCGGTCGCCTGAAGAACCTCCCGCTCACCTTCGTCGGTGCGATGTCGCTGGGGCTGATCACCTCCTACGCCTCGGGCTACCTGCCCACCGAGGGGCTGCTCAACTCCGTGCGCAACGTGGTGCCGGCGCTGTTCCTGTTCGCGGTGATCATCGCGATGCCGCAGGCGCAGCTGCGCATCGGTCAGGTCAAGGGCATCGTCTCCGCGCCGCTGCCCAGCCCGTTCAAGGCGCTGGGCTGGTCCGGCGCCCTGCTGCTGGGCGTGATGCTGCTGGCCAGTGGTATGAGCGAGGCCAACCTGCTGCTGGTCGGGACGGCGGCGACGTACGCGATCGTGATGCTCTCGATGGTGCTGCTCACCGGGTACGGCGGGCACGTCTCGCTCGCGCAGATCACCTTCGTGGGGGTCGGTGCGCTGGCCTACGTCAAGCTCGACCAGCCCAACCTCGTCGGCGTGCTCCTGGCCGGCCTGGTGGCCGCCGGTGTCGGCGCCCTGGTGGCGCTGCCGGTGATCCGGCTGACCGGTCTCTACCTCGCGCTGGCCACGCTCGCGTTCGCGGTGATCATGGACAAGATGATCTTCCAGGCCGACTTCGCGTTCGGCTTCAACGGCTCGCTCAACGCCGAGCGGCTCTCGATCCTCACCTTCCAGGTCGAGTCCACCAGCGCCTACGTCTGGGTGATGGCGCTCTTCTTCGTGGTGATGGGCCTGGGCCTGCTCGTGGTCCGCGCCGGACCGCTGGGCCGCATGCTCGTCGCCCTGCGTGACAGCCCCGCCGCCTGCGGCACCCTCGGGCTGGACCAGCGCTGGTTCCGCGTCGGGCTGTTCGCGGTCTCGGCCGGCATGGCCGGCGTCGCCGGTGCCCTGTACGCCGGGCTGCGCGGCACCGTCGGTGCGGCGGAGTTCCAGTTCTTCGGCTCCTTCACCCTGCTGCTGCTCGCGGTGGTCTTCGGTGTCACCTCGGTGACCGGGGCGGCGCTGGGTGGCATCGGGCTGATGATGCTGCCGGTGCTGCAGGCCGACTACCCCGGTGTCGCCGGCCTGTTCTTCGTGGTGATCGCCGTCGGCGCGATCCTGCTGGCCCGCGACCCCAACGGCCTGGCCAACCAGCTCTTCCGCCTCGGCCACGTGCTCGACCGTCGCTTCGGCAACCGGATCCGCGAGCGGATCCCTGTGCTGCCCGTGCCCGGTGGGTCGCTCGGAGGCATGCGCGAGCACGCCCGCGCCGAGCAGGACGCGAACGCGCACGCCGAGGCCACCCTCGACACCGTCGGTCTCGGCGGTGCGTCCCCCCAGGCAGGTCCCGAGGGGACCGATGGCGCGAAGGAGACCGCCGGTGTCCAGTAGTCCTGTCCCCAGCGGGGGCGGCCACCGCGCCGACGTGCGTGGGCCGCTGCTCGAGGTCGACCACGTGGTCGTCCAGTTCGGTGGTGTCACGGCCGTCAACGAGGCCTGCTTCACCGCCGACCCCGGCACCGTGACCGGTCTGATCGGGCCCAACGGTGCCGGCAAGACCACCTGCTTCAACGTGATCAGCGGGCTGCAGAAGCCGACCCGCGGCAAGGTGCGGTTCCAGGGCAAGGACGTCACGTCCATGCCGGTGCACCGGCGCTCGAAGCGGGGCATGGGCCGCACCTTCCAGCGGCTGGAGGCCTTCGGGTCGCTGTCGGTGCGCGACAACGTCCGGGTCGCGGCCGACATCCACCGCGGTGCGCTCGCGGGCCTGCTGCCCGGTGGTGGCCACGGGAAGAACATCGATGCGCTGCTGGAGCGGGTCGGGATCGCGGCGTACGCGAACGAGCGCGCCGACTCCATCCCCACCGGCACCGCGCGCCTGCTCGAGCTGGCCCGCTGCCTGGCCGGCGACCCCAAGCTGCTGCTGCTCGACGAGCCGTCCTCGGGCCTGGACGAGACCGAGACCGACGCGTTCGGCGAGCTGCTGCGCGACCTGGCCGCCGAGGGTCGCGCGATCCTCATGGTCGAGCACGACATGGACCTGGTGATGGCGGTCTGCGACACCATCCACGTGCTCGACTTCGGCTCGATCATCGCCTCCGGCGACCCGGCCGAGATCCGGCGTGACCCCGCCGTCCAGAAGGCCTACCTCGGCTATTCCGACGAGGACGGCGACGCGGACGGGCACACTAGGACCGACCTGCCGGCTGTGACCGACGACACACTCGTCATCCCGGCGGTCCGGGAAGGAGCCGAGGCATGAGCGGCGTACCGATCCTCGAGATCGTCGACCTGCACGCGGCCTACGGCCGCATCGAGGTGCTGCGCGGCGTCGACCTGGTCGTCCCCAAGGGCGCGGTGATGGCGCTGCTGGGACCCAACGGTGCCGGCAAGTCCACGCTGGTCAAGGTGATCTCGGGGCAGAAGAAGCCCACCTCGGGCGACATCCACCTCGGCGGCGTGCACGTGAAGGCCTCCGGGCCCGAGGAGCTGGCCCGGCTGGGGCTGTGCACGATCCCCGAGGGGCGCTCGGTCTTCCCGAACCTCACGGTCGAGGAGAACCTCCTGCTGATGTCGTACGCCGGTGTGCCGGCCGAGGCCGTGCTGGAGACCGCCTTCGCCTACTTCCCCCGGCTCAAGGAGCGCCGCAAGCAGTTCGCGGGCACCATGTCGGGCGGCGAGCAGCAGATGGTCGCGATGTCGAGGGCGCTGGCCTCCGACCCGGCACTGCTCCTGCTCGACGAGCTGTCGATGGGCCTGGCTCCGCTGATCGTGGACGAGCTCTACGAGACCGTCGGTCGGATCACCGAGACCGGCGTCTCCATCCTGTGCATCGAGCAGTTCGCCCGCACGGCGCTGAAGATCTCCGACTACGCCGCGGTCATGTCCGGCGGCCGTGTGGTCGCTACCGGCGAGCCCGGCGAGATCCTCGAGACGATGTCCGACGTCATCCTGGGAGGTGCCGCATGAGCGGCCGACGTACCACTTCGACCCGCCCCGCCGTCCGCATCGGCGCCGGCCTGGCGGCCGCCGCCATGGTCTCGCTGGCGCTGCCGGTCACGACCGGCTCCGCGGCTCCTGCGGCGCCCTCGGCCGCGGCCCCGACCGTGCGTACGGCCGACCCGGAGTTCGCCGGGTACGCCGCGACCACGACGGCCACCCCGGTGCGCGTGGAGATCTACGAGCCGACGATCCCGATCCCGGCGAGCCCCCAGGCCGAGCTCAACCTCGGGTACTCCATCGTCAAGGCCGACTCCTCGACCTCACGCGGCCGGGCGTCGTACTTCTGGCCCGGCGACGCGGTCGGTGAGGGGTTCAAGACGATCGTCGAGAACCTCGGCCTGCCGCCGGAGCTGGCCGGCCCGATCGCCGAGCAGGGCTACCCGGTCCAGGTGAACTCCAACCACCCGGCCGGCCCCGCTTCGGAGTCCAGTGAGGACTTCCCGGGCAGCATCTCGCGCACCAGCGCCTCGGCGGAGAAGACCACGGCCCTGGCCGGCTACTCCACCGACTGCCGGCTCGGACAGCCCGACGCTGCCCCGGCCGACGAGGGCGGCGAGGGCGGCGGGGACGAGGGGCCGATCCCCGGCCTGCCCGGCCTGCCCGACCTGCCGTTCCCGGCCATCCCCGGCCTCGGCGAGGCGCTGTCCTCGACGGTGGACCAGACCGTGACCACGCTGACCGGCGGCGCGCTGTCGACCACGGGCCAGCAGGGCTCGAAGCGTGGTGCGAAGGCGGCCGAGGAGGAGGTCGAGTGCCCGATCCCGGCGCAGCTGGCCGCGGTGATCGACCTCGGTGGCGTGGGTGCCAGCTCCACGGTGACCCGTGGCACCGACGACGACGGCGTCGAGCGGGTCAAGGCCGTCTCGCGCTCGGTGGTCGGTGAGGTCAGCCTGCTGGGCGGCATCATCACCCTCGACGGGCTCGTCTCCACCGCCCGCACCACCAGCGACGGCGCCAAGGCGACCGTCAAGGGCGTCACCGACTACGGCACGCTGACGATCGCGGGCCAGAAGTTCCGCTACGGCTCCGATGGCTTCGAGGCCGCCGGCACCCCGCAGGACCTGCCGGGCCTGCCGGCCGACCCCAACCAGGCGCTCGAGGCGCTCGGGATCCAGCTGCTGCTGCCCCAGCCCACCGAGGAACGCGAGGGTGACAAGGGCACCGTGGCCGTGGGCGGTCTGCAGGTCGTCATCGACGCCGGTGTCCTGCGCACCCAGCTGGTCAACGGCGGGCTGCCGATCGACGCGATCGCCGAGGCGATCGCCGGGCTGCCGCTCCCGGAGGAGGCCGGCCAGCTCAAGAGCCTGCTGGGCGCCGCGCTGAACCTCTCCCCGAAGTTCGTCATCACCCTCGGCAACGCCAGTGCCGTGGTCGACACGAGCCCGGAGATCGAGATCCCCGACTTCAACCCCGACGAGACCGACAACAACCCCACCAGCCCGGTCGACACCGGGTCCGGTGCCGGCGGCACCGGCGGCGACCTGGGCGGCGGCGACCTCCCGGCCTCCGACCCGGCCCCGGCCGGTGGCGGCGAGCCCGCGATCGGTGAGACCGGCACCCTGACCGACGCCGGCCCCGTCGGGGCCGGACTGCCCGAGCTGTTCTCCATCCCCGGAGCGCTGTTCTTCGGCGGCATCCTCGGGGCGACCGTGCTCGGCTCCTACCTGCGCCGGCTCGGGCTGCTCGCCCTCGGCGGCGGCGTCAGCTGCGCCCACGGCCTGGAGTCCGGTCTGCCGGACCTGCGCAAGGCCTGAGCCCCACCCGCCCCGCTCCTCCCCCTCCTCGCACCACCTTCGTGCAGCACCGTCCGAAACGGAGTCCTTCGATGACCGACACCACCGTCTCCGCCCCCGCTTCCGGGTCCCGCCTCGGCGCCGGCGCCGCGATGCCGCGCGCCGGCTCGCGGGGCGGCGGCTCGGGTGCAGCCCCGCTGGTCAACAACCACTACAAGCTGCTGCAGGTCGTGCTCTTCTGGGCCGGCGCCGTGCTGCTGCCGCTGGGGCTCGTGGTCATCGTGCTCGGCTGGTACGGCGCGGCCAACACGCCCTACGAGTACGACCAGATCTCCTACCTGGTCTCCGGAGGCCTGCTCGGCCTGGGCCTCACCTTCACCGGCGGGTTCCTCTACTTCGGGGCCTGGCTGGCCCGCATCGCCGACGACGGCCGTGAGTCGTCCAAGCGACTGGCCGACACCCTGCTGGTGCTCGCCGACGTCACCTCGCGCGCCGCCGCGGTCTCCGCGCCGGCCACCGACGCCGCCGCGCTGCCCGTCGTCGCCGGTGACGGCACCACCCTGCACCGCCGCGACTGCTCGCTGATCGCCCACCGCGACGACCTGCGTCCCGCCGGCCCCGACGCCGCCCACCTCACCCCCTGCCGCGTCTGCAAGCCGTAGGGCTGGTGCCTGTTTCACCACCCGGGTGGTGAATCAGGCGCTGGTCGACCGGAACTCCGTGAGACCAGGGGCTGTTTCGGTCACCCAGCAGCGGGGCGGGCGTCGGCCATCGCCAGGAACGCTCGGATCCGCTGGATGGTCCTGGCCGGGTGGCGGAGCACGTCATCCCACGTGATCCTGATGACGAGCCAGCCAGCCTCGCGGAGGCGGTCCTCGCGACGCTTTTCGCGCACGACCGCGTCGAGTGCGGTCTCGCCGTCCCGCAGGTCACTGGTGAGCTTGCGCAGGCCGTCGAACTCGAGCAGGGCCATCTTGTCTGGCCATGCGAAGTCGACGCGAGCGAGCCAGCGCCCGTCGGTTCCGCTGATGTCGAGCTGAGAGACCGGGTCCGGAAGGTCGCTCTCATGAATCAGCAGCCGGGTCAGCGTCTCGCCGGGCGACTCGGCGCGAGGGTCCGTCAGGCCGAGAAGGTGCATCATCGGTAGCGAGCCCGGCCAGGTCCCCATGCCGATGGCCCTCTGTCGCAGCTCGTCGGTGGTGGTGAGCCCCTCGTGCAGGAACCAATCCAGGACGCAGAGCGCCGAGCGGCGCGGCAGTGTCAGGCAACTGTCCAAGGCGGTGCGGGTCGGGCTCGTCACCCAGTGGTCAGCAGCGCGGCTCACGTCGCTCACGAGACAGGTCCCGCGATGGTGGATGATCCCGGCCTGGTGTCGGCCGGCCTCGCCGTCGAGGTGCGTGAGATGCACAGCCTGGTGTTGCACGCCCACCAGTGGTGCGCCCCACCACAGAACGGCGCTGGCATGTGAGACAGCGACGTCGTCGTCGTACTGGCGGCACACCGCCTTCACCGTCAGCAGATGTCGTTGCTCCTGCGTCGAGGACGCCCAGAGCGGGGCCAGGCAGTAGGCGCCCTGTCGGATGCGCCTCAGGGTGCCTCCGACCACTTGTCTTCGGAGTGCCTTGTCGTCGTAGCCCGCCGCGATGACGTCGCGGCGGAGCACAATGCCGTCCGGGTCCACGAGCTCCATGACCATGCGTGTGAGCCTGCGGTCTTGCACGGAGAACGGTGGGCGGTCGTGGCAAGCCTGTGGACGCCGGCGTCGGCCGAGGCGATGTGGGCAGTTGGCGGGCCGTCTCCAGCAGTGGTGCAGACGGGCGCTGGTCTCGTGAAACCGGCGCCTGCCGACCGGAACTTCATGAGACAAGTGCCGGTTTCACCACCCGGGTGGTGAAACTGCCTGGCGCCGGGGCTGCCTCACTCCGCAGCGAGCGCCTCGTCGGGCTTGGAGCCCAGCACGGTGTCGATGTAGTCCTGCGCGGTGTCGAAGATGTCGACCTCGTGGCCGGCGCGCTCGGAGAGGTACCACCGGTGCTCGAGCACCTCGTGGAAGAACTCCGCGGCCTCGAGCCGTCCCCGCAGGTGCGACGGCACCATCGAGGTCACCGGCTCGTAGATCTCGGTCAGCCAGCGTGAGGCGACGATGCCGCGGTCCTCGCGGCCCAGGTCGTGGTGGGCGGTGTACGACGCCAGGTCGTTGAGCAGGCGCCTGGCCTGGGCGTCCTCCACGTCCAGGCCGGTCAGTCCCTGCAGCTCGCGCCGGTGGTGGCCGAGCTCGACGACCCGGGGCTGGATGCGCACCCGATCGCCGTCGAGGTCGGTGATGATGTCGAGCTCCTCCACGTCGAAGCCGAGCTCGTTGAGCCGCTCGATGCGCTGGCCGATGCGCCACATCTCGTCGGTGGTGAACTCCTCCTGGCCGGTCAGCTCGCCCCACAGCTCGTCGTACCTGCGCTGCAGCAGCTCGACGACGTCGTGCGCCTCGACCTCGCCGGCCACCGCGTTGCTGGCCTGCAGGTCCAGCAGCTCGGCGAAGACGTTCTCGGTGCCGACGGTGACGTCGTGCTCGCGCAGCCGGTCGGAAAGCTGGTCCTTCAGCTCACCGGTCTCGGCGTCGACGAGGTACGCGGCGAACCCGCCGGCGCTGCGCCGGAACAGCACGTTCGACAGCGACACGTCGCCCCAGTAGAAGTCGGCCAGGTGCAGCCGCACGAGCAGCACGACGAGCGCGTCGACGAGCGAGGGCAGGTTCTGCGCGGTGGCGCCGTGGCTGAACAGGCTGCGGTAGGGCAGCGAGAAGCGCAGGTGCTCGGTGAGCAGGCAGGCGGGCAGCGGCTCACCGTCGGGGTCGGTGCGCTCGGTGACCACGCCGAGGGGCACCACGGCGGGCATGCCCATGCGGTGCAGGTCGCGCAGGGTGCGGTACTCCCGGAACGCGATGTCCTCGACGGTCTCCTTGACCGCGTACACGCGCTGCCCCTGACGCACGATCCGCACCACGTGGCGCGAGAGGCCACGGGGCAGCGGCACCACGACGTCGTCGCCCCACTCCTCGAGCGGGGTCGACCAGGGCAGGCGCACGAGGTCGGGGTCCGGGCGCGCGGCGACGATCCGCATGGGCGGCAGCGTACGCCGCCGCGCGCCACCTCAGACGCGCCAGAGCGTGACCGACGGCCCGTCCGTCGAGCCGTCGGGCTCGGTGGACAGGATCAGCTCGGGCTCGCGGGGGAGGTCGAGGTCCAGCGGCTCGCCCGACGCCCGGCGGGCCACGACGAGCACGTCGCCGTCGGGGTGCTCGCGCAGGAAGGCCAGGCAGTCCTCGTCGACGTGCGCCCAGCGCAGCCCGCCGTGCACGAGCGCGGGGTGGTCGGCCCGGGCGGCCGCGAGGGCGGCGTACGTCGCCAGGGTCTGCTCGTCCCACTGCTCGCGGCGGTGCCAGGGCATCGGGCGGCGCGAGTCCTCGCCGAGGACGCCCTTGAGGCCGATCTCGTCGCCGGCGAAGAGCATCGGCACGCCCGGCAGCGTGAACTGCAGGCCGGCCGCGACCCGGTGCAGGACCGCCGAGCCGGTGACGGTGCGGATGCGGGCGGAGTCGTGGGAGCCGAGGATGTTCCACGACTGGCAGGTCGCGCGCCAGCCGTACCGGGCAAGCCACTCGCGCAGGGTGCGCTGCACCAGCGGGCCGCCGCGTCGGGCGACGGGGACCGGGCGTCCGAACGCGCGGGCGGGGGAGTCGGGGTCGCGCAGCCACGACCAGACCGGCCAGGAGAAGCCGGAGTAGTTCATCGTGCCGTGCCAGCCGTCGCCGTCCAGGTCGCTCGAGGCGTCGTGGTTGTGCTCACCGATGACCCAGGCATCGGGCCGCTCGGCCTCGGCGGTACGCCGCACGGCGCGTGCCACGTCGTGGTTGACGTCGACCGCGCCGAGCCGGCCGGTCATGTTGGCGACGTCGATGCGCCAACCGTCCAGGCCGATCGGCTTCCGCATCCACCGGGCCACGACCGAGTCGGGGCCCTCGACCATCGCGGCGCGCATCTCGGCGCTGGTGTGGTCGAGCTTGGGCAGCGTGTGGTGGCCCATCCAGGTCTCGTAGGAACCGTCGTCGTCGAAGCAGTACCAGCTGCGGGTGGGGGACTCGGGGTCGGCCTGCGCCTGCTGGAACCACTCATGGGTGTCGCCGGTGTGGTTGGAGGTCAGGTCGCCGAGCAGCCGCATGCCGCGGTCGTGTAGGGCGTCGGCGAGGCGGGCGTAGGCGGCGTCCCCGCCGAGCAGGTCGTCCACCCGGTCGAACGTCGAGGCGTTGTAGCGGTGGTTGCTCTCGCCGGGGAAGACGGGGGTCGTGTACAGCACGGTCGCGCCGGTGGCCTGCACGTGGTCGAGGTGCTCGGTGACCCCGTCGAGGTCCCCGCCGAAGAACTGGAGCGGGGTCCGCGGGTCGCTGCCCTCGAACACGACCTCGTCGTCCCAGCCGGCCGGGACCGCCCAGGCGGGCGTGGGTCGGTCGTCCGCCTCGGCACTGCGCGCGAAGCGGTCCGGGAAGACCTGGTAGACCACGGCCTCCCGGCCCCAGGTCGGCGCGGGGGCGTGCGTGCTGACGCGGAAGTCGAAGGTGTCGGGACCGTCGTGGTCGACCAGCCCCGCGGCGGTGAGCCACTGCTGGCTGCCGTCGGCGAGGACGAGCAGGAAGCGGTAGTGCGCCACCGGGCTGTGCACCAGCAGGTCGGCGTGCCACCACGTCGTGTCCCCGTCGCGGGTCGGCCGGGCCTCGTGGAAGACCGGCTCGGCGTCGTACGTCGTGCGCAGCCAGACCGCGGCCACGTCCTCGGCACGGGTCCGCACCCGGACGCCGACGGTGCTGTCGAGGGCGGGGGACTCGGTGTCGAGGTAGAGCGGGGAGCCGTCGTGATGGGGCTCGTGGAGGAGGCTCATGGCGCCATGCTCCCCGACCCCGCGCCGCCCGGGACAGGGGGCCGTGGTTGCCGCCACACTAGAACGTGTTCTAGATTCCGGGCGTGAGTGAGAGAGTCGTCGTCGTCACCGGTGCCGCGTCGGGCATCGGCTTCGCCACCGCCGAGCGCTTCCGCGACCTCGGGGACACCGTGTTCGGGCTGGACATCGCCCCGACGGTGCCCGAGGGGGTCACCTACGTCGAGTGCAACGTGGGCTCGAAGGCCGCCGTGGACGCGGCGATCGCGACCTGTGCCGCCTCGGGCCGCATCGACGTGCTGGCCAACGTGGCCGGCGTCGTGCAGTTCGGCCGCTTCGAGGGCGTCACCGAGGAGGTCTTCGACCGCACCCTCGACATCGACCTCAAGGGCCCGTTCTTCCTGATGCAGGCCGCGCTGCCGCACCTGCGGGCCGCGGGCGGCAACATCGTCAACGTCTCCTCGGTGGCGGGTCGGATTCCGCAGCCCTACTCCGCGGCGTACTCCGCGGCCAAGGGCGGGCTCACCCAGCTGACCAAGGCGCTGGCGCTCGAGCTCTCGCCGGAGGGGATCCGCGTCAACGCGGTCTGCCCCGGCACCGTGGCGACCCCGCTCGTGGACGGCGTCGCGGCGTCGTACCCCGCCGACCTCGACGCCCGGGTCCAGGACCGGCTGCTGATGATGCTCCCCGGCGCCGCCATCACCCCCGACGAGATCGCCTCCTCGATCGTCTACCTCGCCTCCGCCGAGGCGCGGATGATCACCGGCTCG
>JAYYWX010000027.1:0-47191 GCA_036341255.1 Actinomycetota bacterium
ACAATGGGGATGATAATATAATAATAATAATGCTAAGTACCGGTGCAGTGAGGTGTTAATACGTAAAATGTCAATAAGCGCGCGAGGAAACCATGACGCAAAACGCGACAAGCCACCCGCACGAAACAGCAAGCCAGACCATCCACACCTCCTCTCGGCAAACGCCGGTCGCGTGCCCTATGGAAAACCACAGATGGCCTGTCTCTAGCGCGCGATCCTGGCGGTCGCTCCGCAGAGCGGTCGGACGGGGGTTTCCAAGGGGCATGTGGACATGTTCCAAGAAGAAGGCCTGCAGGTCTACCGAAGTTTGGAAGAGGCGCGGGGAAAAGTGTAGTCGAGCGGGGTAGGAGGGGGGGGGGTGACCCGCGACGGTCAGGGCAAAAAAACAGCGCCCGCGCGGCCAACAACCAAACCCCCCCCAGGCCCCCCCCCCCCCCCCCCGCGCGGCCCCCCCCCCCCCCCCCGACCCGCCACCCACGACCAGGCCACCCGCCATGAGCGGGCGCCTGCCCACGGGTCAGGTCAGGGGATGACCGGGATCGGCTCGGGCTCGGCCTCGGCCTGGGCGACCAGGGCCGCGAGCGCGGTGGGGGCGTCGGCGGTGACCATGGCACCGACCCCGTCGGCACCCGGCCCGGTGACCTCGGTGGTGACGGTGACCCGTGAGCCGCCCTCGGCCACCTCCACGACGTGGTCGACGCGGATCTCGAGCTCGCCCATCCGCAGCACGTCGAGGTAGCGCTCGTCGGGGTGCACGACCTCGAGCTCGAAGGGCATCTCGAAGCCGCCGGCCATCACCATGTGGCCGGTCGTGCCGACCCGGAAGGGGCCGTCCAGGACCACCTTCTCCACCGGCGGGTCCCAGGTCGGCCAGGTCGCGGTGTTGCTCCAGAGCGCCCAGATGCGCTCCGGCGACGCGGAGGTGTGCAGGGTCTCGACGTGGCGGAAGGTGGGAGCAGCATCCATGGCGGGGGAACCTATGCGCTCCGCGGCCGTCGCGCCAGGGGTCTCACCCGGCTGGGCTCATCCGGCCGGGGCGCGCCGAGCCGCACGTCGAACCGCACGTCGAGCCGCCGTCGTACGACGGAGCCCCGCCGACCCGGGGTCGACGGGGCTCCGCGTGGTGCCGGGCCGCGGGGGGCGGCTCCGGTCGCCTCAGGTCCTCAGGAGGAGGTCCCGACCTTGACCACCATGACGCCGTTCCTCTTGACCTTCTTGACCGTGATGGTCGTGCCGGTCTTGGGGACGTCGACCGAGCTCCAGCCGGGCTGGTAGCGACCCGGGTGGGTGCCGCTGCCGTGCTCGTCGCCGTCGTACCACCAGTCGAGGGTGTCGTCGAAGGTGCGCACCGGCTTGATCGGCGGGAGGGTGTAGTCCTCGCCCATCCAGTCGATGACCTGACGCTTGACCCGCTCGGTGCCGAACGTGGCGTCGAAGGACGAGGTGCGCGGCCGGGCGAGGTTGCCGTCCGGCGTGTGCACGAACATCGGGTTGGCGTCGACGGGCAGCGCCATGCCGCCTCCGGGGTGGTCGCCGACGTTGTTGTCGGTGTAGGAGGTGTCCATGTAGGTGATGAGCGCCCCCTCGCCCTGGCGGTAGAAATCGACGCGGTCGGGGTTCTCGGCCACGTCACCGAAGTGGTAGACGTGCTTGAGGAGACGGTCCCGCCCGACGTACTGCCGGTTGTCGACGAGGTAGGCGTTGAGGTGCTCGGTGACCTCGGTGCCCGACGTGGTGCTGAAGCCGTCGAGGCTCCAGCCGTCCGCGCCGCCCTCGGCCGAGCCGACGGGCGTGCCGTCCAGGGTGATCTCGTCGACCTGGAAGCCGGGCAGCGCGACCGCGGCGTCGGTGAGGTAGCGGAAGCGGATGCCCACCGCCTCGGCCGGCACGGTGGCGGTCAGGTCGACCCATCCCCCGCTGCTGCCGGAGATGCCGGTGCCGTCGGGGTTGGCCCCTCCCTCGTCGGCGCCCTCGTAGGACTGGTCGGTGGGCACGTCCTCCCAGGTCTCACCGTCGGTGGTGGCCTGCAGGAAGGCGTAGTCCCAGCCGTCCTCGATGGTCCAGCGCGCCTTGGCGGTCAGCTCGCCGCCGCCGTCGACGCCGCGGGTCATGGTGTGGTCGAGGTCGTTGCCCGACCCCGAGTAGTAGTAGGCGTCGCCGCAGGTGGCGCAGGGGTCGCCCAGCTCGGTGGTGACCTCCTTGTCCGGGAGCAGCACCATCAGCGCGTTGTGCTCCTTGCCCTTGGTGGACTGCCCGGGACGGATCCAGTGCTTGGAGGAGCGGCCGGCGCGCGCCACGTCGTAGTCGAGCCAGCCGAGCTGGAACTTCTCCCAGGCGCCGAACGGCATCGGGCGGTCGCCGATGCCCTCGTCCTTCTTCGCGGTGCCGCGCGACTGCGACATCAGCGACCAGAAGCCGGTGGAGTTCTCGGCGCCGCCGGTGTTGCCGGAGGTGTCGTAGAGGTCCGGCAGGCCCAGGTCGTGGCCGTACTCGTGGGCGAAGACCGACAGGCCGCCGTTCTCGGGCTGGATGGTGTAGTCGCCGACCCAGACCCCGGTCGGGTTGTCGGGCAGCTCGACGGCCGCGCCGTCGGGGTCGGAGGTGCCGCCCTCGCCGATGTCGACGCCGCCGAACGGTGCGCCGCCCTCGGGGCCGGTGCCGTAGGGCTGGACACCGGCGTACCAGCGGTGGCTCCAGATGGCGTCGCCGCCGTAGATCGGGTCGCCGTCGGCCTGGTCGCCGCCGGCGTGCACCACCTGGAAGTGGTCGATGTAGCCGTCGGGCTCGTCGAAGTCGCCGTCACCGTCGAAGTCGTAGCGGTCCTGGACGTCGAAGGTCTTGAGGTACTCCTGGACCTGGGTCATCGTCCAGCCGGCGTCGAGGCGGCCCTGGGTCCAGATCGAGAGCGCGTCGCGGATGAGGAACCAGGTGTTGTTGCAGCTGATGCCGCCACACAGGTCACGGCCGTAGCGGGCCTGGTTGAACGGCACCTTGACCCACTCGGTGACCTCGCCGTCGAAGGAGTAGGTGCCCAGCGACTGCTCCTCGTAGAAGGCGCGCATCCGCTGGAAGTACATCTTCTCGTAGTAGGCCCGGTCGTAGTCCTTCTCCCACAGCGTGGAGTTGTCGGTGCTGCGGTCCGGCTTCGGGATCTCGTTGTGCAGCGGCCCGTCGTCGCGCTGGGCGTCGGACTCACCGGCGGGGTACGCCGAGTGCACGTCGTCGCCGAACTCCGCGAGCACCACGAAGATCCGGTCCTTGCCCTCCTGGGCGACCCGGGCGTAGGCGCCCTTGCCGACCCGCTCGACCGGACCTCCGCGACCGCCGTCGCGCAGCCGCTGCTCCAGGGCCTGCTGGCGCAGGTCCTCGTACTTCTTCTGCCAGGGCATCAGGCGGACGTGGCCCGCCTGGTGCTCGTCCGCGTGGCCGTCCTGGGCGCTCACGCCGGTCGTCTGCGGCGCGGCGCCCGACGGCGCTGCACCCAGCGGCGTCGTCAGCGCAGCGGCGACGAGCGCGGAGCCCGCGACGATGGCGAGCTTCTTCCTGCTCAACTGCTTCCTCCCTTGACCGAGAACAGGCTCGCGCGACGTGCGGGAGCCCGAGCCCTCCCGCACCGGAACGGGGCGCGTGGGGGATAGGGAGAGACGACATCACCCGATACCCCCGGGGGAAGGGGGGATGGGCATCGTTACCGGTTCGTGACCGACTCCT
Source organism: Actinomycetota bacterium (assembly GCA_036341255.1). Classification (GTDB taxonomy): domain Bacteria; phylum Actinomycetota; class Actinomycetes; order Propionibacteriales; family Nocardioidaceae; genus Nocardioides. The sequence continues at coordinate 3,712 of JAYYWX010000027.1, forward strand.
GACCGGGCCACGGGACCCGGCGCTCAGCGCTCGCTGCTGATCTCCAGGACCCGGTCGCCGAGGCGCAGGACGTCGCCGTCGAGCAGGGTCACCGGTCGCCCGGGCGAGAGGTGGCGCGGCACGGCCTGACGGATCAGCACCGAGCCGTTGGTCGAGCCTCGGTCCATGACGACCAGCGACCCGTCGTCGGAGAGCTGGAGCTGCGCGTGCGTCTTCGACACCGACATGTCCGCGGACTCCAGGGCCACCAGGTCGGCGACGGACTCGCCCTCCCGTGGCTGCGGCCCGCGGCCGAACAGGGTCAGACCGCGGATAAGGACGGTCTCGCCGGTGTCGGCCGTCGCCCGCCAGCGGGTCTCGGGTCGTGCGGCACGACGCGGCTCGACGGGCTCCGGGGCGCGGGTGGCCGCCGGGGCGGCCGCGCGACGTCTGCCGGGGGCAGGTGTCCGGGGCTCCGGCGTGGGGGTCGGGACCGGCTCCCCGGTGACCGTTGCCGGGGTGACGGACGCGTCCGGCGGGGTGCTCGCCGGCTCGGGCGGCACCAACCGCATGGCCGTCAGGTTGACGATCGGCTGGGGTCGCTCGGCGGCGGCCTCCACCTCGGGCACCGGTCGCGCGTCGACGACCACGGTCCCGACCAGCTCGTCGTGCCACCCGCGGCGGCGCCCCGAAGCATCAGCAGCGGCGGTCCAGGCCAGCGTGGCCAGGCCGAGCCCGAAGGTCGGCGGCCCGGCCAGGGCGAGGACGGCCTGGCGGCGTACGGCGTCGGGGAGCGTGAGCGCGCCGCTCTGGGTCTCCACGCGCAGGCCGAGCAGCGCCATGCCGGGGGTGGCGCCGCGGCTGCTGAGGAGCGCGGCGCCGAGCACGACGAGCGCGACCCCGAGCAGGAGCGGGGCGAGGAGGACCAGCCACGTCGCGGCCTCGCCCGCGACCAGGGCTGCGGCCAGGCCGAGGGGCAGGCCCCAGCCGGCGACGCGGTCGAGCGCGTAGGCGTGCAGCCGTCGCTCGAGGTCGGCCGGTCGGACCGCGGCGGCCGGCAGGACGGCCGGCCCCGGGGGCAGGGTGGCGGTCACGGGCGGTCCACGGTGATGGTGAGGCCGTCGCCCAGGTCGATGACCGCGCCCGGCAGCAGCTGCACGGGGATGCCGGGGCGCAGCGTCTCCTGGGGCAGCCCGGGCTGGGTGAGCAGCGTGCCGTTGGTGGACCCGAGGTCGGTCACGACCGCGGTGCCGTGGTCGGCCCCTGACCCCGGCCGGACCTCCAGGTGGGTCGAGGAGATCTCCTGCTGCGGGCTCGGCACTGCCACCAGGCGGGGCCGCTGGGTCGCGGTGAAGCGGCGCGCCTCGGGAGCACGGCCGATGATCACGACGCGGTCGACCTCGACCTCCTCGCCGGTGGAGAGGGCGAGCCGGGCGACGGGGGCCGCGGTCACCTCGGGAGCGGGCTCCTGGCCGGGGATGCCGACCGGCGGCCGGACCAGGTCGGGCGGCACCTCGCCGTCGCGGGTGAGGCCGTCGTGGTCGTCCGGGGCGGGCGACCAGGCGGGGGTCCCCGGGCTCGCTGCGCTCGCACCTCGACCGGCGGCGGGCTGCTGGTCGTCGTGGTCTCGACGCCCGCTCGTCGCTGGCGCTCCTCGCTGCTCGACCACCGGGGGCACGGTCGCCTCCTGCTCGACCACCGGGGGCGCGGTCGACTCCTGCTCGACCACCGGACTGCGGGGCACCTGCTGCTCGGCGGGCCACAGGACGCGGGCGGCGCGGACGAGACCGTCGCCGACCTGGAGGGCCGGTCCGCTGCTCGACGTGCCGAGCTCCAGGCTGATCGCCCGCACACCGTCGACGGTCGCCTCGACCCAGGTCGTGACGCTGCGCCCGTCGACGACCGTCTCGCCGGAGTCGGCGTCGAGCAGGCAGACCGCCCGGCCCCTGGTGACGGCCCGGGTGCGCTCGCCCTCGGTGCTGACCAGGGCCAGCCCCGCGAGGTCGCGCAGCCCGTCGGCGAGCACCAGGTCGAGCACCGCGTCGGCCGACCCGCCGGCATCGACCAACGTCCAGGCGGCCGAGGCGAGGTCGCGGCGGTCGGGGGGCAGCGCGAGGACGAGGGAGGGGCCGAGCACGGCGTACCACTCCCCCGGCACGTAGGAACGGGTCGTCGGGTCGTGGTCGCTCATGGCAGTGCACCCAGTCGCTGCTCGAGGTCGAGCTGGGCAGTGGTGTGGGTGTCGGCGTGGGTGTCGGTGTCGCCAGGGGCGGGCGAGCTGTCGACCACCACCACCGTGGCGTTGTCGCGGCCGCCGGCGTCGAGGGCGGCGGCCAGCAGGGCGTCGGCTGCGAGGGCCGGGTCCGAGGAGGTGGCGAGGACCTGACGCATCTGCTCGCGGTCGAGCATCCCGGAGATGCCGTCACTGCACAGCACCAGCCGCGGAGCGGCCGCGACCGGCAGCACGAAGAGGTCGGGCTCGGAGTGCTGGTTGCCGCCCAGCGAACGGGTGATCACGTGGCGCTCGGGGTGCTCGGCAGCCGCCGCCTCGGTGATCAGGCCGGTGTCGACCAGCTCCTGGACCACCGAGTGGTCGACCGTGACCTGCTCCAGCGAGCCGCCCTCGACCCGGTAGGCGCGGGAGTCGCCCAGGTTGGCCAGCAGCCACGCCGGCGCGCCGTCGTGCTCGGCGAGCAGCGCCGCGACGACGGTCGTACCGGCCTGGAGGGGGCCCACCCCCCGGGCGCGCTGCTGCTCGGCGTACGCCGCGATCCGCTGCCGGCAGGCGTCGAGCACCTCGACGACGGCGACCGCGGCGTGCGCGGGGTCGTAGCCACGCTCGGCGAGCGCCGCGAACTCCTCGACCACGATCGCGCTCGCGACGTCACCGCCCTCGTGGCCGCCCATGCCGTCGGCGACGACGAACACCGGGGGCTGGGCGAGGTAGGCGTCCTCGTTGACCTCGCGGACCCGGCCGACGTCGGTGCGGGCGCCGTGCTCCAGCTGCACCGCGGTCACGCGTCGGCCCCCGACGGCGTGGCCGGTAGCGTGGGAGGGATGGCCGAGGAGGGGTACCGCTCACTGGCCGACCAGCTGCGTGCGTGGTCGGACCAGCAGCTGTCGCGCCTGCTCCTCGCGCGTCCGGATCTGGCCACTCCCGCCCCTCAGGACTCGGGGCAGCTGGCCTCGCGGGCCGCCACCCGTGCTTCTCTCATGCGTGCGCTCGACCAGCTGTCGCGGGTCGAGCTCTCCGTCCTAGATGCCCTGGTCGTCGCCGGCCAAACCACACCGCAGGAGCTGCGGTCGCTGGTGCACGCCGACCCGGCCGCGGCCGACACGGCCCTCGCGCACCTGCGCGACCTGGCGCTGGTCTGGGAGTCGCCGGCCGGGCTGCGGGCGCTGTCGGGCATCGCGGACCTGCTGGTCGGTGGGCCCGACACCGGCGTGAGTGGGCTGCGTACCCGCTCCGCGGACCCCTCGTCGGCCGAGGAGGTCGCGCAGCGGCTCACCGAGATCTCGCCCGCGGCCCGCACCCTGCTCGAGCACGTGCTGGAGCAGGGCGGCGAGGCCACCACCGGCGGCTCCCGCCACACCGTGCTCCCCGAGGACGCCCGCACCCCGCCCGAGGAGCTGCTGGCCCGGCGGCTGCTGGTGCCGCGCGGCGGCGGATCGGTGGTGCTGCCCGGCGAGGTCGGGCTGGTGCTGCGCGGTGGTCGGACGACGACCGAGCGCGTGGACGTCGCCCCCGAGGTGGCGACCTCGCCGCGCGATGCGGCACTGGTCGACAAGGTGGCCGCGGGCGCGGCGTTCGAGGCGGTGCGCCGGGTCGAGCTGCTGCTCGACCACTGGGGCACCCGCCCGCCGGGCGTGCTGCGCAGTGGCGGCCTCGGCGTGCGCGACCTCAAGGCCACCGCGGTCCTGCTGCAGGTCGAGGAGGCGGTGGCCGCGCTCCTCGTCGAGACCGCGTACGCCGCTGGGCTGCTCGCCACCGGCACGGGCCCGGACGGCGAGCCGGCCTGGCTGCCCACCGACGAGCTGGACCGCTGGGTGACCCGGTCGGCCGCCGAGCGGTGGCAGGTCCTGGCGCGCGCCTGGCTGGACTCCCCGCGCCTCCCGGGGCTGGTCGGCCGCAAGGACCCCGCCGGGAAGACGTGGAACGCGCTCGTGCCGGAGCTGACCGGCATCCACCAGGTCGAGACCCGCCGGCTGGTGCTCGACGTGGTCGGCGGCCTGCCCCCGGGCGAGGTGCTCGCGACGGGCACGGGCGTGCCCGGCGTGGTCGCCCGCGTGGCCTGGCTGCGGCCGCGCCGCCCCCGCACCCGGGCCGACCAGGTGCTCTGGGCGGTCGAGGAGGCTGCGGCGCTCGGGGTGACCGGGCTCGGCGGGCTGGCGTCGTACTCCCGGGCGCTGGTGGCGGGCGAGGACGCCGCGCCCCTGCTGGAGCCGCTGCTGCCCGCGCCCGTCGACCACGTGCTGGTGCAGGCAGACCTCACCGCGGTCGCCCCGGGGCCCCTGGAGTCGACGCTGGCGCGGCGGCTGCAGGTGCTGGCCGAGGTGGAGTCGCGGGGCGGGGCGACGGTCTACCGCTTCACGCCCGGCTCCGTGCGACGTGCACTCGACCTGGGCTGGACGGCGGTGGAGGTGCACGACTTCCTGGGTGAGGTGTCACGCACGCCGGTGCCGCAGCCGCTGACCTACCTCGTCGACGACACCGCGCGGACCTTCGGGGCGGTGCGTGTGGGTCACGCCGAGGCGTTCCTGCGCGCCGACGACGAGTCCGCGCTGGCCGAGATCCTGCACCACCCGCAGGCACGGTCGCTCGGCCTGCGACGGATCGCGCCGACGGTGCTGGTCTCCGACACCCCACTGGACGTGCTGCTGCCGCGGCTGCGCGACCTCGGGGCCGCCCCGGTGGTCGAGGCGCCCGACGGCACGGTCCGGGTGGCGCGGCCCGACCAGCTCCGGGCGCGCGTCCCGCGCGACCGGCGGCCGACCGCGGCCGGGGCCGCCCGGGTGGCGGCCGGTGCTGCAGCGGTCGTCACCGCCGTACGCGCCGGGGACCGGGTGGCCTCCACCCGTCCCGCCGACTCGCCGTCACTGACCCCGTCGGGCTCGCTGGCGGCGCTGCGGGAGGCGATCGAGCAGCGGTCGTCGGTGGTGATCGGGTACGTCGACAACCACGGCTCGCGCTCCGACCGCGTCGTCGACCCGCTCGGCCTCGAGGGTGGCCGCCTCACCGCCCACGACCACCGCGCCGACGACACCCGGGTCTTCGCGGTGCACCGGATCACCAGCGTGCGGGCGGTGGGCTGAGCCCGGTCCGGTTTCACCACCCGGGTGGTGAAACCGGTGCTTGTCGACCGGAACTCCGCGAGACGAGCGGCAGATCGGGTCGACCAGTGGGCAGTTCCACCACTCGGGTGGTGAAACTGCCCCTCCTCCACCCCCTACGTACCCTTGCCCGGTGACCGACGGCCCCCTCATCGTCCAGTCGGACAAGACGCTCCTGCTCGAGATCGACCACGACCGTGCTGCCGACTGCCGCAAGGCGATCGCGCCGTTCGCCGAGCTCGAGCGCTCGCCCGAGCACGTGCACACCTACCGGCTGACGCCGCTGGGCCTGTGGAACGCGCGCGCCGCCGGGCACGACGCCGAGCAGGTGGTCGACACGTTGCTGGAGTACAGCCGCTACGCGGTGCCCCACTCGCTGCTCGTCGACGTCGCCGAGACGATGGCGCGCTACGGCCGGCTGCGGTTGGAGAAGCACCCCACCCACGGCCTCACCCTGGTGTCGAACGACCGGCCGGTCCTCGAGGAGGTGCTGCGCGCCAAGAAGGTCGCCGGGATGCTCGGCAACCGCATCGACGACGACACCGTCGCCGTGCACCCGAGCGAGCGCGGCAACCTCAAGCAGGCGCTGCTGAAGCTCGGCTGGCCGGCCGAGGACTACGCCGGGTACGTCGACGGCGAGGCGCACCCCATCGACCTCGACGAGTCCGGGTGGGAGCTGCGCGACTACCAGCGCGACGCCGCGGAGTCGTTCTGGCACGGCGGGTCGGGCGTCGTGGTGCTGCCCTGCGGCGCGGGCAAGACGCTGGTCGGGGCGGCCGCGATGGCGCACGCCCGGGCCACCACGCTGATCCTCGTCACCAACACCGTGAGCGCGCGGCAGTGGAAGGACGAGCTGGTCCGGCGCACGAGCCTGACCGAGGACGAGATCGGGGAGTACTCCGGCGCCGTCAAGGAGATCCGGCCGGTCACCATCGCGACGTACCAGGTGCTCACGATGCGCCGCAAGGGCGTCTACCCCCACCTGGAGCTACTCGACGCGCGCGACTGGGGCCTCATCGTCTACGACGAGGTGCACCTGCTCCCCGCGCCGATCTTCCGGATGACCGCCGACCTGCAGGCCCGCCGCCGCATCGGTCTCACCGCGACGCTGGTGCGTGAGGACGGCCGCGAGGGGGACGTGTTCTCCCTCATCGGGCCCAAGAGGTACGACGCCCCCTGGAAGGACATCGAGTCCCAGGGGTGGATCGCCCCGGCCGACTGCGTCGAGGTGCGGGTGACGCTGCCCGAGGGCGAGCGGCTGGCCTACGCGACCGCCGAGCCCGAGGAGCGCTACCGCCTCGCGTCGTGCACCCACCGCAAGGTCGACGTCGTGAAGTCGCTGATGGCCCGGCACGCGGGGCAGCCGACCCTGGTGATCGGGCAGTACATCGACCAGCTCGACGAGCTCGCCGAGGCCCTCGACGCACCCGTCATCAAGGGCGAGACCTCGGTCAAGGAGCGGCAGCGGCTCTTCGACGCGTTCCGCTCCGGCGAGGAGCGGACCCTGGTGGTCTCCAAGGTCGCGAACTTCTCCATCGACCTGCCCGACGCCGAGGTCGCGATCCAGGTCTCCGGCTCGTTCGGCTCGCGCCAGGAGGAGGCCCAGCGTCTCGGACGCCTGCTGCGCCCCGGGCACGACGGCAAGGTCGCGCGCTTCTACACGATCGTCTCCCGCGACACCGTCGACGCCGACTTCGCCCAGAACCGGCAGCGCTTCCTCGCCGAGCAGGGTTACGCCTACCGGATCGTGGACGCCGAGGACATCTCGACGCTGGAGGCCTGAACCCCGGGACGTCATACGGACGAGACGTCCGCTCGCGCGCGAGACGCACGACGTCCCGCGGCCAGTGGCCGACCTCGTGCGCTGGGCCACACCGGCTGTCCGGCGTACGACGTCGGTTCGGTGGCGCGCAGCCGCGCCCCTACCCTGGGACGGGTGAAGGCGCTGCTGCTCGAGAACATCCACCCGCTGGCCGTCGAGGTCCTCACCGAGCGCGGCTTCGAGGTCGAGCTGCTCCCGGGCTCCCTGTCGGAGGCCGAGCTGCTCGAGAAGCTGCCCGGTGTGAGCCTGCTGGGCATCCGCTCCAACACCAACGTCACCGAGCGCGTGCTCGAGGGGGCGCCGGACCTGCTGGCCATCGGCTGCTTCTGCATCGGCACCAACCAGGTCGACCTGGCCGCCGCCGCGGAGCGCGGGATCGCGGTCTTCAACGCGCCGTTCTCCAACACCCGCAGCGTGGTCGAGCTGGTCATCGGCGAGATCATCATGCTCGCGCGGCGGCTGGCCGAGAAGACCGAGAAGATGCACGCCGGCGTCTGGGACAAGTCGGCCAAGGGCAGCCACGAGGTCCGCGGCCGCACCCTGGGCATCGTCGGCTACGGCAACATCGGCACCCAGCTGTCCAACCTCGCCGAGGCGATGGGCCTGCGGGTGATCTTCTTCGACACCGCCGACCGGCTCGCCCACGGCAACGCGCAGCGCATGAAGACCCTCGACGAGCTGCTCGAGCGCGCCGACGTGGTGTCGTTGCACGTCGACGGCCGCCCCGGCAACGCCGGGCTCTTCGGCGCCGAGCAGTTCGCCAAGATGAAGCCGCGCTCGCTGTTCATCAACGCCGCACGCGGCATGGTGGTCGACACCGAGTCGCTGCGCGAGCACATCCTCTCCGGCCACATCGCCGGCGCCGCGCTCGACGTGTTCCCGGTCGAGCCGAAGGCCCAGGGCGACGAGTTCGAGTCGCCGCTGCGTGGCCTCGACAACGTCATCCTCACCCCGCACGTGGGCGGCTCCACGCAGGAGGCCCAGGAGGAGATCGGGCACTTCGTCGCCAACAAGCTCGCCGGCTTCGCCCACGAGGGCCGCACCGAGCTGTCGGTCAACCTGCCCGCCGTGATCGCGCCGCAGCTGCAGAGCGGCACCCGCGTCGGCTACCTGCACCACAACGTCCCCGGCGTCCTCGCCGAGGTCAACCAGCTCGTCGCCGACTCCGGCGCCAACGTCACCGGGCAGTACCTCGCCACCACCGGCGAGCAGGGCTACGTCGTCACCGACGTCGACGGCCCGCTCCCCCAGGACGTCCTCGCCAAGCTGGGCGGCTCCGAGCACTGCCTGTGGGTGCGCGGCTTCGAGGCTTGATCGCACCTTCGGCCGTGCGCCAGCGACCTCTCGGCCTTGAGGGTGAGACCTAGTCTCGGAGGCGTGGACGTGATCGGGGGGGCCCGCGAGCGGTTGGGGGCAGCGGTGTTCGCGCGGGTGGCCGGTCCGGACGGGCCGCGGCAGCGCGAGCGGATCCACGGGCGCCCCGGGCCGCGGTGGTTCGAGCCCGACAGCGCGATCGCGCGGGTGCACGGCGACGCCAGCATGTTCGTCGGCGGCATCCGGGCACTGCTGCTGCAGACCCTGCACCCGGCGGCGATGCGGGCGGTCTCCGAGCACAGCGGCTACCGCGGCGACATGCTCGGTCGCCTCGCGCGCACCAGCACCTTCCTGGCGGTGACCACCTTCGGGCACGCCGAGGACGCCGAGGCGGCCTGCTCCGCCGTACGCCGGATCCACGAGCGGGTCACCGGCACGATGCCCGACGGCACTCCGTACGCCGCCTCCGACCCGCACCTGCTGCGCTGGGTGCACGTGGCCGAGGCGCACTCCTTCCTGCTGGCCCACCAGACCTACGGCGCGCGACCGCTGGACCAGGAGGGCCGCGACGAGTACGTCGCCCAGATCGCCGAGATCGGCCGCCGCCTGGGCGTCCTCGACCCGCCCACCAGCGAGGCCGAGCTGGAGGAGGCACTGGCCTCCTACCGCCCCGAGCTGCGCGGCACCCCGGAGGCCCGCGAGGCCGTCCGCTACGTCGTGCTGCGCCCGCCCATCCCGCGGCTCGCGCGGCCGGCGTACGCCGTCCTCGTGGCCGCGGCCGTGGGGCTGATGCCCGCGTGGAGCCGCCTCCCGCTCCGCCTGCCGCTGCTGCCGGTCATCGAGCGCACGGTCGTGAAGGTGCTCGGCGGCGCCGCGACCGGCACGATCCGCTGGGCGATGGGTGCCCAGGGCCCGGCGCCTCGGACGGCCGGGAATCCGGTGGAGGACGAGGCGACCGCGTCCTAGTCTGGGCGGTTCGCCCGGGGCCGCTTCCACCCCCGGGCCCGCTACTCCACGAGGTGTCCACGCATGCCCGAGACCGCCCACCCGCCCGATCCCGAGCTGCTCCGCGAGCAGCAGCACCTGACCGAGTCCCGGCGCCAGCTGGCCCGGATGCGCGAGCGCACCGCGTCGATGGATGCCGGTGCCGCGGCGGACTGGGTGAGCCGGGAGTTCCTGGAGTCCACGTTCGCGCTGCGGATGAAGCAGCTGGCCGACGACCCGACCGTGCCGCTGTTCTTCGGACGGCTGGACTACGGCGAGGTCAGCGACCACGGCGGCGAGTCCTTCCACATCGGACGCCGCCACGTCACCGGCCCCGACGGCGACGCCCTGGTCGTCGACTGGCGCGCCCCGGTCAGCACCCCCTTCTACCGCGCCAGCAGCGCCGAGCCGATGGGCGTCGACCTGCGTCGCCGCTACGGTTTCGCCCGCGGCGAGCTCACGGGCTTCGAGGACGAGCCGCTCACCGGCGGCGGGGGCCCCGAGCACAGCGCGATCCTCGAGGCCGAGATCGAGCGCCCGCGCGTCGGGCCGATGCGCGACATCGTGGCGACCATCCAGCCCGAGCAGGACGTCATCGTCCGCGCCGACCTGGCACGCAGCATCTGCGTCCAGGGCGCCCCGGGCACCGGCAAGACCGCCGTGGGCCTGCACCGCGCGGCGTACCTCCTCTACGCCCACCGCGAGCAGCTCTCCCGCCAGGGCGTCCTGGTCGTCGGACCCAACGCCTCCTTCCTGCGCTACATCCGCGACGTGCTGCCCGCCCTCGGCGAGGTCGAAGCCACCCAGGCGACCATCGAGGAGCTGGTCACCGCACCTCTGTCCGAGGGGCGCCGGGTCCGCGCCGAGGAGCCCGACGACGTGGCGGCCCTCAAGGGCGACGCCCGGATGGCCGAGGTGCTGCGGCGTGCCGTCTGGGCCGGCGTGGGCACCCCCACCGACGCCCTCGTCGTGCCCCGCGGCTCGCGGCGCTGGCGGGTACCGGCCCACGAGGTCACCGACGTGCTCGACGGGCTGCGCACCCGCGGCGTCCGGTACGCCGCCGCCGGCTCGATGCTCGCCCAGGCCCTGGCCCACCGGGTGCTGCTGCGCATGGAGGCCGGTGGGGAGTCCCCCGACGACCGGGTGCAGGACGCCGTGGCGCGCAGCGCCCCGGTCAAGGCGTACGTCAGGGCGCTGTGGCCGGCGGTCGACCCCGCGAGGCTGCTGCACCGCCTGCTGTCGGACCCCGAGGCACTGGGCTCGGCGGCCGACGGACTCCTCGATGCCGACGAGCAGCGGCTGCTGCTGTGGGACCGCCCGCCGCGCACTGCCGGCACCGCACGATGGACGCTGGCCGACACCGTGCTGCTCGACGAGCTGCGCGACCTGCTCGAGCGCACCGGCTCGGTCGGCCACCTGGTCGCCGACGAGGCGCAGGACCTCTCCCCGATGATGCTGCGCGCGCTCGCCCGGCGCTCCAGCACCGGCTCGGTGACGGTGCTCGGCGACCTCGCCCAGGCGACCACCCCGTGGGGCGCCCGCTCGTGGGAGGAGGCGCTGGTGCACCTCGGCAAGCCCGACGCCCACGTCGAGCAGCTGACCCGGGGCTTCCGCGTCCCCGCCGAGGTCATCGAGTACGCCGCCGGCCTGCTGCCCCACGTCGCGCCCTCGCTCGTGCCACCGACGTCGGTGCGCCGCACGCGCGGCGACCTGGAGGTCGCCCAGGTGGCGGACCCGGTCGCAGCCCTGGCCGACCGGCTCCGCGGGGTGCTGGCGCGCGAGGGCTCGGTCGGCGTCGTCGTACCCGACTCCCTCGCTGACGCCGCCTCCCGCGCGCTGGGCGACCTCGACCACCGCGTGCTCGGAGAGCGGACCTCCGAGGCGGAGCAGGAGTGGGACGCCCGCGTCGAGGTGGTGCCGGCCAGCCTGGCCAAGGGCCTGGAGTTCGACCACGTGGTGCTGCTCGAGCCCGCGGCCGTCGTCACTGCCGAGCACGACCGGGTGACGGGGCTGCGGCGGCTCTACGTCTGCCTCACCCGGGCCGTCACGAGCCTGCTGGTCCTGCACGCCGAGGACCTCCCGGCAGAACTGGGGAAGCCTTGAGCCTTTCTTGAGGCTCCCTGAAGGAGCCGGACCTAGGCTGGAGTCACTGCGGACGTCATCCAGGACGCCGCCCGTCCACCGGAGTCGTCATGGGGACCACCTCCACCGCCCGCCGCACCGCCGTCGGCCTGCTGCTCGCCCTGCTCGTCGGGCTGCTGAGCAGCGTGGGCACCTCGACGGTGCTCGCGCCCAGCGCGCACGCCGCCGAGAAGGGTCGCGTGGTCGGTGAGGTGCTCGTGCCGGGCAACGTGAAGCTGAAGGTGCGCTGGTTCGACAAGAACTGGAACTTCCTCGGCTCGCGCAAGGTCAACGGCACGATCTACTCCCTGCGGCTCGCCCCCGGCACCTACTACCTGCAGTTCACCGACGAGCGACCGGCCTACAACGTCGACAAGTACGCCCCCACCGACGTGCGGGTCCGCGTGAAGTCGGGCAGGAAGGTCCAGAAGAACGTCCGGATGAAGCCCGGCGCCGCCATCACCGGCACCGTCCGCGCCGGCGGCAAGCCGCTGGGCGGCGCGAAGGTCGTGGCCGCCAACGCCAACGAGCAGTCCTTCTCCACCAAGGCCAACGACAAGGGCCAGTTCGCCATCGGCGGACTCCCCGACGGCAGCTACTCCGTGTTCACCTACGACCGCAGGAAGACCTGGGTCGACAAGAGCACCTACGTCCAGGGTCTGCGCTCGACGCAGAAGCGCAACATCGGCATCGTGCTGCGCAAGAAGGCCGGCAAGCTCCTGGTCGACCTGCGCGCGGGCGGCCAGCGGGTCAAGGAGACCGTCTTCGTCACCGCCATCAGCAAGTCCTCGGGCCAGTTCTGGACCGTCAAGGCCAAGCGCGGCGAGGCCAGCTTCAAGGGGCTCTACCCCGGCAAGTACCGCATGGTCGCCCCCGGCGTCGGCAACTACCTGCCGCAGGAGGGCGCGATCAAGGGCGCCAACGTCAAGCAGGGTCGCGCCGACCTGGCGAGCTCCTTCACGTGGAAGAAGCGCGGCGCCAGCATCTCCGGCTTCGTCCTCGACGAGGTCTACCCCGACACCGTCCTGGAGGACGTCGCGGTCCTCGCCTTCGCCAAGGACGGCAGCCTGCTGGGCTCGGCCACCACTCGCTCCGACGGCAGCTTCACCCTCGGCGGCCCGATCACCACCCAGGGCGGGATCACCCTGAAGATCCAGCCCGGGGGCAGCAACCCGCCGTACCTGACCGGCGCGTACTACTGCAAGTTCGGCTCCAGCTCGCTCTCCCCGCTCTCGGTCACCCAGGGCGAGGACCTACAGGTCGGCGACCTGCTGCTGCCGCAGCTGCCCACGAGCGAGCAGGACAACAAGTCCAACTGCGGTCCCGAGCACACCGCGCCCTGACCGCCGGCAGCGCCCCGCTCCCCTCGCACCACCGGCGACGCGGCCCCGACAGTGGCCGATCGGTCACCGACTGTCACCCGACTGTGTCCTGACGGTGCCCGAACGGTGGACCACGCGTGCCCGCCGCGGCCCTAGGTTCGAACCACCGCCACACCCACCGCCACACCCACCGCACGACCGCATCCGAGGAGGCACCATGCAGCACCGCACCGACCACGGCACGATCCGGCTGCGCCTGCTCGCGCAGACGCCCTGCGTCGCCCGCGTCGCGTGGTACGCCGAGGGCCGACTCGTCGGCCAGCGCCGACTGTGGCACCGCGAGACCGACCTGGTGCTGCCCGAGGGGCGCTGGACGCTCGAGGTCTCCGACGAGCGCTCGGCCCACGACCCCAGCCGCCTCGCGCCGACCCGGCTCGAGGTGCTGGTGAGGGCCGGGTGGCGGACCGCCACCGACGTGGTGCTCGCCCGCGGAGCGGTGCTGACCGGCTTCGTCGCCGACGCCGCACCGCGACTCGCGCGTTTCGCGACCGTCACCGCGACCACCCCCGACGGGCGCAGCTTCTCGGTGCGGGCCGACGGCCTGGGGGCCTACACCCTGGCCGGGCTACCCGCCGCCGCCTGCCTGGTGCGCGCCACCAAGGGCGTGCTCCGGACTGCGCCGGTGGTGGTGGAGACGATCGGCGGCCAGCACCACGAGCTGGACCTGGTGCTCACCGAGACCTCCACGGCCCTCTCCGGCACGGCCGACCTGCAGGTCGGCGCGGCGTTCACCGGCGTCGTGCTGGACGAGCACACCGGCGCAGCGGCGTACGCCGCGATCGTGGAGGTGCGCGACTCCCGCGGCGTGCTGCTGGGGCGCACCCGCACCGACCACCGCGGCTGCTTCGTCGTCGGCGGCGACCTGCCGGCCTCCAGCGGTCTCACCGTCGTGGTGAAGTCCGGCCCGGACCGGATCGAGGTGGACCAGCACCGCCTGCACGGGCTCGCCTGCCGCGAGGCACAGCTGGTCGACCTGGGTCAGGTCACGCTCCGCCGGGCACCGCACCGGGCACGGCCCGCCCGCGCCAGCCTGCCGCGTGCCAGCGCCGCCGCGATGTCGCTGCCGGCGACCCGCGTCTGATCCTGGGTCGCGTCAGCTGACGGACATGTCCGTCGCGGGGTCCCAGAAGGCCCGCATCGCGGTGATCTGGCCGTCCTCGTCGAAGACCATGTGGTCGATCGGGGCCACGGTGTAGCTCTGGTCGCCCACGACGGTGACGAGCTCGAAGTTGAAGACGGCCTCGCCGCCGGCGATACGCACGACGCCGAGGCTGGTGCGCGCCTCCATGCCCTCCAGTCCGCCGTAGAACTCCAGGATCGCCTCGCGACCGCGGCGGACCTCGGTGCCGACCGGGTCCTCGACGGTGGCGTCGTCGGCGTAGAGGTCGGCGATCTCGGCCGCCGTGCCGTTCGCCACGAGGGCGATGTAGGACTCCACGACCTCGCGGATCTTCTCGGTGCTCGCAGCCACGGCCACACTCCTCGTCAGGTCGCTCCACCACGGGAACGAGAACAGGTTCTACTTGTCGGGCACCTTAGCGTGTGCCACGTCACAGGCGTCCACGGCATGGGGTTCAATGGGGCGATGCCTCCTCATGACGACCCACCGGACCAGCTGCGCGTGCGGCTGCGCCGCCTGTGGCCGCTGTCGGGCGACGAGGCGCTGCGCGAGGACCTCCTCGACGCGTGGGACCGTGCCGGCTACCACGACCTCCAGCACCTCGCCGACGTCCTGGGCCGGCTCGCCGAGCTCGCCGAGGCGGGCGTCGACTACCCCCACCTGCCGGTCGTGCTCGCCGCCTGGTTCCACGACGCGGTCTACGACGGCGAGCGTGACGCCGAGGAGCGCTCGGCCGCGTGGGCCGAGGACACCCTGCCGCTCTCGGTCGGCGAGACGACCGCCGCCGAGGTAGCGCGCCTGGTGCGGATGACCGAGACCCACGAGCCGGCCGAGGACGACGTGGCCGGGTGCGCCCTCTCCGACGCCGACCTGGCCATCCTCGCCGCATCCCCGGCCCGCTACGCGGCGTACGTCCGGAGCGTGCGCGAGGAGTACTCCCACCTCGACGACGCCTCCTTCGCCCTGGGTCGTGCCCAGGTCCTCGAGCACCTCGCGGACAAGCCCACCCTCTTCCATACCGCGCCCGCCCGCAGCGCGTGGGAGGCCGATGCCCGGGCCAACCTCGACGCGGAACTCGCCGACCTCCGCCGGGTCGCCAGCTAGCGACCGCCTACGCCGCCTACGCCGTCCCACCGGCGCGCGGCTTGCGCACGCGCAGACCTCCCGCGACCAGGCGGCGCACGAGCTCGCGGCTGCTGACCGGCTCTGCCCCGGCAGCGACCACGTCGGCGTACCACTCCGACGGCACGTCGTAGTGGTCCCGGTCGAAGCCGCGGCGCGAGAAGCCGAGGCCCTCGGCGAAGGCGTGCAGCTCGGCCAGGGAGGTGTCGCTGGCCAGGTGCGACCACAGCCGGCCGTGGCCGGCGGCGTTCGGCGGGTCGATCAGGATCACGCCGCCAGCCTAGGCAGCGGTGCTACTAATGGGACGGTGGACGTCGCACAGCTCTTCGAGGCCAGGTCCCGGGTGCTCGCGGACCTCGAGGCACGACGCCAGGCGACCCCCGCAGCCGTCTCGGCGCTGGAGGAGGCCGTCTCGGCGCGCTCGTGGTGGGCCGAGCAGTGGCCCGAGGGCGCGCAGTACGTCGCCGGACTCATCGCCCAGGACGTCCAGGACGCCCTGTTCGACACGACCGGTCGCTGGCCGGTGTGCGACTGGTGCGACGAGGACGCCGAGCACATGGTGCACATCCAGCCCGACCTCGGCGGGCCGGACCCCACGTGGGTGTGCGAGGAGAGCGGGAACCCGGTCGCGCCGCTGGGTCAGCTGCCGAAGGAGTGAGGGCTGGCCGGGGTCTCGATGCCCGGGCGCTGGCGCTCGCTGCTCGACCACCGGGGTGATGCCGCTCGCTGGACCACCATCAGCGGGCCCGCTGACGCGTCTCCGCTAGCCGTCCTGGCCGAGCTGCACCCACAGCGTGTAGCGGTCGGCGCGGTAGACCGAGCGCGACACCTCCACGACCTTCTCGCCCGAGACCGCGCGGCGCGAGTGCCGCAGCACCGCGCTCATCGGGTCGACCTCCAGCAGCGAGGACTCCTCGCTGGTCGCCTTGTCGGCATTGACCGAGTCCTCGGCCCAGGTGGGGCGCAGCCCGCGCGACTCCAGGGAGTCGTAGAGGCTGGTCGGCATGCCGCTCTGCAGGAAGCCGGGCAGCAGCACCTCGTTGAGGTAGGCGTCCTCGATGCACATGGGCACACCGTCGGCGCGCCGCAGGCGGCGCCAGTGGATCACCGCGTCGCCCTCGGTCAGCGCCAGCGCCCGAGCCACGCCCGGACCCGCCTGCTCGCGGCGGGCGAGCAGCGTCTGGCTCTCGGCGAGCATGCCGCGCCGCGTCATCTCCTCGGTGTAGCCGGTGATCCGGCTCGCGGTGCGCCGCGGCCGCGCCACGAAGGTGCCGCGCCCGGGGATGCGCTCGAGGAGGCCCTCGACCACCAGCGCGTCCATGGCCTGGCGGACCGTCATCCTGGCCACGCCGAAGTGCTGGACCAGCTCGCGCTCGGACGGCGCCGGCGACCCCGGCGCGGACCCGGTCACGAGGTTGCGGACGTACTCACGGACCTGGACGTGCTTGAGCGCCCGGCCGTCCGTCACGAGAACCTCATCCACGCCCAGCAGACTAGACAACCTCTCGCGGCACGGGGCCGGTTCCGCGAAATCCGTCCTCTACCACGCGGTCCGGACCCGTCACACCGCGCGAGCGGGCACGAGTTGCCAAAGCGTCGGGCGCATCCGGGCAACACTCGCTCGCCCGCGTGCGACGACGGCCTACTCGGTCGCGATCGCCTGCAGGACGTCCAGGCGCGCGGCACGGCGGGCGGGAAGGACCGCGGCGAGCACGCCGACCACCACCGCGAGCACGAGGTAGACCGCGAGCTGGCCCCAGGGCACCGCGATGACCTCGAGGCCCTCGTCGCGCAGGGCGGTCATCATCACCACACCGAAGAGCACCCCGAGGACGACGCCCAGCACCGCACCGAGCACGGAGATGGCCACCGACTCCAGGGTGACCATCCGGCGCAGCTGGCCCCGGCCCAGGCCGACGGCGCGCAGCAGGCCCACCTCGCGGGTGCGCTCGATGACCGAGAGCGCCAGGGTGTTGACGATGCCCAGCACGGCGATGACCAGGGCCAGGCCCAGCAGCGCGAAGACCATCAGCACCAGCTGCTCGATCGGCTCGCGCTGCACCTCGGCGTACTCCTGCTGGTCCTGGGCGGCGAGCGTCGGCTGGTCGGCCAGCACCTCGTCGATGCGCTCGCCCAGGACGTCGGTCCCGGTGCCGTCGCCGAACACGACGAGCATCCGGTCCTGGTCGGCGAAGCCGGCGCGGCCGCTGAATGCCTCCGGGGAGACCAGCGCGGTGGCCGGCACGACCGGGTTGGCGGCGTAGGTGCCGGCGACGGTCCACTCCTGCTCCCCGCCCGGCACCTCGAGCACCACCGTGTCGCCGGCCCGGACGTCGGCGGCGTCGGCGACCTGCTCGGCCAGCAGCACCTCGCGGTCGCCGCTGGGGGGCCGGGAGCCGTCGAGCAGCTCCAGCCCCAGGAGGTCCAGGTCCTCCCCGCTCACGGCACCGATGAAGGCGAAGTCACCCTCGAGACGGGCCACGTCGTAGCGCTCGACGGCCACGCGGTCCACGCCCTCCACCTCGACCAGGGCCTCGGCCACGCTGGACGAGAACGGGCCCCCGAAGACGTTCGTGACGACGTAGTCGCCCACGAAGCTCTCCTCGATCTGCTGGTCGACTGACGCGGACGCGGAGGCGCCGGCGATCGACATCGTCCCGGCCAGCGCGAGCCCGATCATCAGGGCGGAGGCGGTGGCCGCGGTGCGCCGCGGGTTGCGCAGGGTGTTCTGGCCCGCCAGGACCCCGACGGTGCCGAAGACCCGGCGGAACAGGGCGGCAGCGGCGGCCAGCAGCGGCATCGAGAGCAGCGGCGAGGCGGCGGTGACGCCGAGCAGCACGGCCAGGACGCCGCCCCCGACCACCCACCCGGCGTGCACGGTGTCGCCGAAGAGGCCGACGACGAGCGCGGCACCACCGAGCACCGCCAGCACCAGCCCGACCACCAGGCGGCGGCGCAGGGAGGACTCCGGCAGCGCGACGTCGTCGCGCAGCGCCTGGACGGGGGCGATGCGACCGGTGCGCAGGGCGGGGACCAGCGCCGCGGCTACGGTCACCAGGACCGCGACGGAGTACGCCGCCAGCGGGGTGCGCGCCGCGATCACCAGCGGCTGTCCGGACAGGTCGAGGCCGACCTGCGCGAAGAGCGCGGCCAACGCCTGGGCCAGCAGGATGCCGAGCCCGAGGCCGAGCGTGCCACCGAGCACGCCGAGCACCAGGGCCTCGACCAGCACCGAGACCGTGACCTGGCGACGGCTGGCCCCCAGGGCCCGGAGCAGCGCGAGCTCGCGGGAGCGCTGGGCCACCAGGATCGAGAAGGTGTTGACGATGAGGAAGGCCCCCACGACCAGGGCGACGCCGGCGAAGACCAGCAGGAAGGTCTCCAGGAAGCCGATCGCCTCCTGGAGGTCGGCGGCGTTGGACTCGGCGGCCTCGTCACCGGTGACGGCCTCGAGGTCGGCGCCGATCACCTCGCGCACCTGCTCGACCAGCTCGTCCTGGCTGACCCCGTCGGCCGCGGTCACCCAGACCTCGGTCCAGGCGTCCTGCCCGCCGAGGAACAGCTCCTGGGCGGTGGCGGGGTCGAAGGCGGCGAGGGTGGCGCCGTTGAGCGAGCCCCCGTCGGCGAAGTCGGCCAGGCCCACCAGCGTCGGCTCGACCCGTGCCTGTTCGCCCGGGGTCTGGATCGGGACGGTGTCACCGAGGGAGTAGCCCGCGCGGTCGGCGGTGCGGGTGTCGAGGACGACGTCCTCGGGACCCTCGGGCGCACGCCCCTCCACGATCACCAGGCCCTCGCGCCCGTCGACGGCGGGGGCGTCGCTCCACCCCTGACCCAGGGCCGGCGGGCCGAAACCCCCGACGGGGCGGTCGTCGGTGTCGATGACGTAGACGCCGATCGAGCTCACCTGCCCGTCGGCGCGAGCGGCGCCGGGCAGCGCCGCGAGCTCGGCGACGACGTCACCGGGGACGGTGCGTGAGCCCGGCGGCCCGCCGCCCTGGCCGTCGGGTCGCACGACGACGTCGCCGGCCGAGGAGGCGAAGATGGAGTCGAAGGAGCGCTGCAGGGTGTCGGAGAAGACCAGGGTGCCGACCACGAACGAGACGCCGAGCACGATCGCGAAGGTGCTCATGACCAGCCGCACCTTGCGGCCGAGCAGGCTGCGCAGGGAGACCCGGAGCACGGCTTCAGGCCTCCTGGGCCGGGGCGTCGTCGCGCGGTGCGGCGGCCTCGGTCATCCGGGTCATGACCTCGAGCACGGCGTCACGATCGGGAGCGCGCAGCTCGTCGACGACGCGACCGTCGGCGAGGAAGACGACCCGGTCGGTGTAGGCGGCCGCGACCGGGTCGTGGGTGACCATGACGATCGTCTGCTGGTGCTCGTCGACGCTGCGGCGCAGCAGGCTGAGCACCTCGGCGCCGGAGCGGCTGTCGAGGTTGCCGGTCGGCTCGTCGGCGAAGACGATCCGCGGCCGGCTGACCAGTGCGCGCGCCACCGCGACGCGCTGCTGCTGGCCCCCGGAGAGCTGGTTGGGACGGTGGCCGAGGCGGTCGGCCAGCCCCACGGTCGCGACCACCTGGTCGAACCACTCCGCGTCGGGGCGGCGCCCGGCGATGGCCAGGGGCAGCAGGATGTTCTCCTTCGCGGTGAGGGTCGGCACCAGGTTGAAGGACTGGAAGACGAACCCGATCTCGTCGCGCCGCAGTGCGGTCAGGGCCTTGTCCTTCAGCCCGGTCAGCTCGACCTCGCCGATGCGCACCGACCCGGAGTCGGCGGTGTCGAGGGCTGCGCAGCAGTGCATCAACGTGGACTTCCCCGAGCCGCTGGGGCCCATGACGGCGGTGAACTCCCCCGCCCCGATGTCGAGGCTGACGCCGTCGAGGGCGCGCACCTCCGTCTGGCCCGAGCCGTAGATCTTCGTCAGGTCACGCACACTGGCCGCCACGGTCATGGGCACCACTGTGTCGGACCCCGCCGACCGCGCGCCACCGGGTTCCCCCTGAGGTCACCCCGAGTTCACACGTCCTCGTCGTGGCGAGCCGGCGTATCAATACGCCGGCGCGGCACGACGACACGGTCCGACACGCCCACACCTTGTCGAACAGGTGTTCGAGAGACGTCGTAGGCTGGCGGCATGGACTTCCAGGGCACGCTCTTCGCCGACCAGCCGCAGGGCCGCGGGTCGCTGGTGGACGCGCTGGCCGGGGCCGAGCGGCACACCCTCGCCCGCGGCGCCTGGGTCGACGTACGCCGGACCTGGCTGCCCGAGCCCGACGACGTCTTCGACGCGCTGGTCTCGCGGGTCCCCTGGCGCGCCGAGCGCCGCCAGATGTACGACCGCCTCGTCGACGTGCCCCGACTCGTCTACACCTACATGATCGACCAGGAGCTGCCGCACCCCTCGCTCACCGAGGCGCGCGACGCGCTCAGCGAGCACTACCTCCCCGAGCTCGGCGAACCGTTCCGCACCGCCGGGTGCTGCTACTACCGCGACGGACGCGACTCCGTGGCCTGGCACGGCGACACCATCGGTCGCGGGTCCACCCACGACACCATGGTCGCCATCGTCTCGGTGGGCGATCCCCGACGACTGATGCTGCGGCCGCGCGGCGGGGGCGAGAGCCTGGCCTTCGAGCTGGGGCACGGCGACCTGCTCGTGATGGGCGGCAGCTGCCAGCGCACCTGGGAGCACGCGGTGCCCAAGGTCGCCTCCGCCGGGCCGCGCCTCTCGGTGCAGTTCCGACCCTTCGGCGTCTTCTGACCCGAGACACCCCGCCACACCCGGTCACACCCGGTCGCGCGCGAGACGCGACGTCGCAGCGCCAGGAGTCTGACAGGGTGTCCGCACCAGATCCCCGGCAGGGGTAGCGCAAAGTAAAGCCCTGGGTAAAGGATGTCGACGGCAACGATCCGTCGCCCACCAGCACCCCCACAGGAGGCGAGCATGGACGAGGCCCGGGAGGAACAGGTCGCGATGACACCACCCCAGGTGGTCGCACCGCCTCGCGCCGAGGGCCGGGGTCAGCTGTTCCTGGTCGGCGTGGTCGCCATCGCCATCGCGGTCCTGGTCGTCGTGCTGATGGCCCTGATCGGCGACTGACCGGCCGGACGGGGCAGCTCGGCCGGACGGGCCGGGTCGGTCAGAACGACACCTGGGGCGGGGCCTGGTGCCCCTGCGGCGCGTCGTAGAACTCCCGCCGGCCCACGCCGGCGACCCCGGACAGGAACATCCACGGGATCGTCGCCACCAACGTGTTGAGGGTCCGGGTGGCGTCGTTGTAGTACTGCCGCGAGAAGGCGATCTGGTCCTCGGTCTGCGCCAGCTGGCGCTGCAGCTCGGCGAAGTTCTGGTCGGCCTTGAGGTCGGGGTAGGCCTCGGCCACCGCGTTCAACCGCACCAGCGCCTGCTGCAGGGCCGCGTCGGCCGCGGCCCGGGCCGCCACGTCGTTCCCGCCGGCGGCCGCGGCGACACCGGCACGTGCGCGCGTGACCTCCTCGAAGACCTCGCGCTCGTGGGAGGCGTAGCCCTTGACGGTCTCGACGAGGTTCGGCACCAGCTCGGCACGACGGGTGAGCTGGACGTCGATCCCGCCCAGCGCCTCCTGGGCACCGATGTCGGCGGTGCGCAGCTTGTTGAAGCCGACCACGACGAAGCCGACGACGAGCACGACGACGGCCAGGACGATCAGGAGCGGGACCATGGCTCCATCCTGTCGGCACCGGCCCCGGCTGTCACCAGGATCCGCCGCCGCCTCCGCCGCCACCGCCTCCTCCCCCACCACCGGAGGAGGACGAGGACTGCGTCGCGGCGTACGCCGAGATGGCCGAGCTCATGCTGGCCTCGAGGTCGTGGGTGATCCGGTCGGTCCAGGCCGACCCCGAGGAGCCGGCGTACCAGGTGGCCCACAGCGGCGCCGGCGGGTCCTCACCGACCTCGAAGCGGTACTTGTCGGCCCACTCCTTGGCGCAGCCGAAGGCGACGGCCCAGGGCACGAAGGCGGCGTAGAGGTCACGTCGGCCGGCGAAGTCGAAGCGCTGCTTGCTCGACGGGGTCGAGAGCACCCGCTCGAAGCCACCCACCTCCGACCAGAGCCGACGGCCCAGGGCGGTGCGCCTGGTGCCCGCGCCGGGCGTGAGCAGCGGGGCGGCGCCGACGGCGAGCCCCCCGGGCACGAGCGCGAGGGCGGCCAGGTCGACGGGGTTCACCACGACGATCACCACGCTCAGCCCGATCATCAGCAGCACCAGCAGCGCGCCGAAGCCGCCGAGACCGTGCCGGACGACGGTGCCGGAGTCACGCCCCCACTGCGCGACGTCCTTCTCGAAGCGGTCGATGCGGGCCTTGAGCTTCTTGCCCGCCTCCACGCTCCCCTTGGTGAAGGTGAAGCGGTCCCCGCGGGCGACGATGCGGATGGCGTCCCGGGTCACCGGGTCGAGACGGTCCTCGACGTCGCGGTCTCCGGGCCGGTGGATCGTCCAACCGTCCCCGTGGGGAGTCAGCGTCAGCGCGCCCTGCTCGGCGGCGTGCAGGAGGGTCGCGACGTACCGCGGACGCCCCACCCGCTCGCGGGCGACGTAGTAGCCCTGGGCGGGACTGATGCCCGCGGGTGGGGTGTAGGTCAAGGGGAAGCCCGGCGTCCGCTCCCGGGCACGGGCGGCCAGCACCGCGCCGTAGCCGCCCGCCATCAGCGCCAGCAGCACGACCAGCACCACCAGCCAGACGCGGGTACCGAGCACCGGGTCGAACCGCGGGGCCCACGGGAGCGTCTCCTGCGGCGCGGGCGCAGGCAGGTCGAGGGTGGCCGTCACGGTGACCGGGGTGCGCGGGGCCAGCGGCCCGGTCACCACGACCACGCGGTCGCTGCCGCCACCGGCCGCGGTGCAGCCGCCGCGCACGCCGGCGCCCTGGTCGCAGGCGACCTCGCCCACCGTCGCGGCCGGCAGCAGGAGCGACACCTCGGCCTCGTCGATCCGCTGCGCCCAGCCGCCGGGCACCACGTCCCAGCGCAGCTCGGCCCGGCCGTCCTCGTCCTCGCCCAGCACGTCGGCGAGCTCGTAGGTCAGCCGGTAGGTGTGCGAGCCCGGCGTGAGCGTGACGTCGGCGTCGCCGATGCGCCACACCAGGTAGCGCCCGGCGCCCGAGGACTCGGTGACCCAGTTCTCTCGGGCGCCGTCGCGGAGCACCTCGACGTCGCGGGGTCGCACCCGTCCACCCTCGACGGAGGAGTCGGCGCGGTCGAAGAAGCGGAAGATCCCGTGCCGGTCGGAGGTCGTGACCTCCAGCACGATCGTCTCGCGGACCCGCGCGGTGCCGTCCCCGCGGACGGTCATCTCCACGTCGTACCGGCTGATCGAGGTGGGCTCGCTGCCGCCCCCGTCCTCCTCGATCCCGTAGAAGGCCGCCGGGGCGGCCACCAGCGCGAGGAGGAGGACGAGACCGAGGAGCCGGACGAGGAGTCGGGTCACGCCCCGGAGCCTAGTGTCGCGTCTCGGACGTTGTTGCGCCGTTGGCGTTCTCAGGGTGTGTGCAACGCAAGGCGCCGGCGCGCAGCCATAGCCGGTCCTCTCGCAAGCGTCGGCAACGCAGCGGGGTGCGTGCCATGGGGGCGCGAGGCGTCCAAGGACGTGTGGGACGCGGCACCGGGGGCGGTGCGGCCGCGGCTACCGCAGCACCCGGCGTACGACGACGAGCAGCGCCACCAGTCCCAGGACCGCCGCCAGGCGCGGGCCGTAGGTCCGCAGCAGCACCGGGAGCACGGTCGCCCCCAGGTCCAGCGAGTCGTCGCCCGTCCCGCTCGAGGACCCGTGGGTGGCCGGGCGCGCGGCCGGTGCCGGACGGGGGGCCGACGACGACGTCGGGGGGGCCTGGTCCGCCGCCGCCGGCGTCGAGGAGGGGGAGCCTCCAGCCGCTGTCGCGGCGGCATCGTCGACCGGTGCGGGCTCCCCCAGGCGCTGCTCGAGGCAGCTCACGAACTGCCCCAGCAGCTTGTCGGAGACGTCCTGCATCACACCCCGGCCGAACTGCGCCGGCTTACCGGTGATCGCCAGGTCGGTGTCCACCTGCACGTCGGTCGACTCCCCCGCCGCGCTCATCGCCAGGGTGACCGTGGCACCGGCGGTGCCGTTGCCGCGCTTGTCCTTGCCCTTGGCCTCGACCACGAACCGGTGCGCCGCGTCGTCCTTCTCCACGAAGGTGCCCGACCCGGCGTACTGCAGGGCGATCGGCCCGAGCTTGACCTTGACGGTGCCGCGGAAGGTGTCCCCCTCGACGTCGGTGACGACGGCGCCCGGGAAGCACTCGGCGAGCGCCGCGATGTCCCCGAAGTGCGCCCACGTCGACTCGACGTCGAGGGGGACGGTGAAGCTGTGCCTGAGCTCCACGCCTGCCTCAGCCCCCTGCCGCCGCGAGGACCGCCCGCCGGGTCAGCACCGTGGCGAGGTGGCTGCGGTAGTCGGAGTCGCCGTTGAGGTCCGAGGGCGGGTTGGTGCCCTCCGCGGCGCGTGAGGCCGCCTCACGCACGGCGTCCTCGGTGGCCGGCTGCCCGCGCAGGGCGTCCTCGACCGCCCGGGCCCGCAGCGGGGTCGACCCCATGTTGGTGAGCCCGACGCGTGCCTCAGCGATGGTGCCGCCCTCGACCCGGACCGCCGCGGCCACCGCGACGATCGGCCACTGGTGGGCGACGCGCACGAACTTCTCGTAGTGCGCACCCCAGCCGGTGTGCTTGGGCACCCGGACCGCGGTGAGGATCTCGTCCTCGCCGACGGCGGTCTCGAACAGGTCGACGAAGAAGTCGTCGGCTCCGACCGTGCGGGTGCCGTCGCGGCCGGCGATCACCATCTCGCAGCCCAGCGCCAGCGCGGGCGCTCCCACGTCGCCGGCGGGGTCGGCGTGGGCCAGGGCGCCGCCGAAGGTGCCGCGGTGCCGGATCTGCTCGTCGGCGAGATGGGTGACCGCACGCTGCAGGAGCGCTGCGTGCTCGGCGACCATCGGGTCCCTGAGGACGTCCGCGTGCCGGGTCATCGCCCCGATGACGAGGTGGTCACCGTCGTCGCGGACACCCCGCAGCTCGGGGATCTTCCCCAGGTCGATGACGACCTCGGGGGCGTTGAGCCGCATCCGCAGCACGGGCAGCAGGGACTGCCCGCCGGCCAGGATCTTGGCGTCGTCGCCGTGCTCGGCGAGCGCGGCCAGGGCCTCGTCGACCGTGGTCGGGGCGAGGTAGTCGAACTGCGCGGGGATCACTGTGCACCTCCGGTGGTCCGGTCGACGGTGCCCTCCAGGCCCGTCGAGGGGTCGAAGTGCGGCATCGCCGCACCCTCGGTGGCGCCGCCCCCGGCGACGCCCTGGATGGCCCGCCACACGCGCTCGGGCGTGCAGGGCATGGCGATGTCGTCGATCCCGAGGTGGCGTACGGCGTCGACGACCGCGTTCACGACGGCCGGGGTCGAGGCGATCGTCCCGGCCTCGCCCACGCCCTTGGTGCCGAGGGTGTTGGTCAGCGACGGCGAGGTCGTGTGGTCGATGTCGAAGGAGATCGTGTCGGCCGCAGTGGGCAGCAGGTAGTCGGTGAACGACCCGGACACCAAGGTGCCGGAGTCGTCGAAGACCGCCTCCTCCCACAGCGCCTGGGCGATGCCCTGCACCAGCCCGCCGTGGACCTGACCGGCCACGATGAGCGGGTTGATGATGTTGCCGATGTCGTCGCAGCAGGCGTACTTGCGCATCGACACCTGCCCGGTCTCGGTGTCGACCTCCACCGCGCACAGGTGGGTCCCGTGCGGGAAGTTGAAGTTCACCGGGTCGTAGGTCGCGTCGGCGTCGAGCGAGGGCTCCATGTCCTCGGGGTAGGAGTGGGCCGCGAAGGCGGCGGTGGCCAGCTCCTGGATGGTGATGCCCTGGTCGGTGCCACGGACGGCGAACCGCCCTCCGGCGTACTCCAGGTCGTCGGCGGAGGCCTCGAGCAGGTGCGCGGCCAGCGGCCGGGCCTTGTCGATGACCTTGTCGACGGCCCTGACCAGCGCCTCGCCGCCGACGACCAGCGACCGCGAGCCGTAGGTGTCCAGGCCCTTGGGTGCGACCTGGGTGTCGCCGTGCAGCACCTCGACGTCCTCGAAGGGCACCCCGAGCCGGTCGGCGACGATCTGGCTGAAGGCCGTCTCGTGGCCCTGGCCGTGCGCGGAGGCGCCGGTGACGACCTCGACCTTGCCGGTGGCGAGCATCCGGACGCTCGCGTGCTCCCAGCCGCCGGCGCCGTAGTTGAGCTGGCCGAGCACCCGGGAGGGGGCCAGACCGCACATCTCGGTGAACGTCGAGACGCCGATGCCGAGCTGGACCCGGTCGCCGGACTCGCGCCGTCGCTTCTGCTCGGCCCGCAGCTCGTCGTAGCCGAGCATCTCCATCGCCCGCTGGGTGGCCTTCTCGTAGTCGCCGGAGTCGTACTCCAGGCCGGCGACGGTGGTGAAGGGGAACTCCTCGGCGTTGATCCAGTTGCGGCGACGGACCTCGATCGGGTCCTGGCCGAGCTCGGCGGCCAGCTCGTCCATCAGCCGCTCGATGGCGAAGGTGGCCTCCGGTCGGCCGGCGCCGCGGTAGGCGTCGGTCCACGGCTTGTTGGTCAGCACCGTCTGGCAGTCGAAGCGGTAGCTGGGGAACTTGTAGATGGAGTTGAACATGAACGCCCCGAGGACCGGGACGCCGCCGCCGACGATGGCGACGTAGGCGCCGAGGTCGGCGAGCAGCTCGACCTTCAGACCGGTGACGGTGCCGTCCTTCTCGGCGCTCATCGTCAGCTTCTGCCACTGGTCGCGCCCGTGGTGGGCGGTCATCAGCGACTCCGAGCGGGTCTCGGTGAACTTCACCGGCCTGCCGAGCCGGCGGGCGATCGCGAACGCGAGCATCTCCTCCGGTGTCTGCTGGAGCTTGCCGCCGAAGCCACCGCCCACGTCGGGGGCGATGACCCGGATCTTGGACTCCGGCACGCCGGTCGTCGCGGCGATCGCGAAGCGCAGGATGTGCGGCACCTGGGTCGCCGACCAGACGGTGATCTGCTCACCGGTCGGGTCGACCACGACCGAGCGCGGCTCCATGAAGGCGGGGATCAGCCGCTGCTGGCGGTACTCCCGCTCGATCACGATGCCGTCGCCACGCGCCTTCTCGATGGCCGCCTCGACGTCGCCGCCGGTCTCCGCCTCGGCCGAGTCGAACCTCCAGAAAGCCGACTTGTTGGTGCCGAGGTCGGGGTGGGCCAGGACCTCGTCGGTGGCGGCGTGCTTGAGGTCGAGTGCGGCCGGCAGCTCGTCGTACTCGACGTCGACGAGCTCGGCGGCGTCCCGCGCCTCGGCGGCGCTGCGCGCGACCACGACCGCCACGACCTCCCCGGCGAACGCGACCCGGTCCACGGGCATCGGGAGGTGCGGCGGGGTGACCTGGTCCTCGGTGATCGCCCACGCGTTGATGCAGGCACCCTGGGTCTCACCGAGGTCGGCGCCGGTGACGACGTCCACGACGTTGGTGGCGTTCTTGGCCTCGGAGGTGTCGATCGAGACGATCCTCGCGTGGGCGAAGGGACTGCGGACCATCGCCAGGTGCAGCATCCCGGGCAGCGCGATGTTGTCGGTCCAGCGGGTGCGGCCCGTGATCAGGCGCTGGTCCTCCTTGCGGCGGCGCTCCCGTCCGATCTCCCGCTCCGCCGCCGGCTCCTGGACGGCAGTCATGCCGTCACCCCCTGCTCGGCGCCCGCGTCGCTCGCGCTGCTGGTGGTCGCGCCGGCGCCGGCGGCGTGCTGCACCGCCCTGACGATGTTGTGGTAGCCGGTGCAGCGGCACAGGTTGCCCTCGAGCCCGAGCCGGATCTCCTCCTCGCTGGGCTGCGGGTTCTCCTTCAGCAGCGCCACGCTCTGCATGACCATGCCCGGGGTGCAGAAGCCGCACTGCAGACCGTGGCACTCGCGGAAGGCCTCCTGCACCGGGTGCAGCTCACCGTCCTGCGCGAGCCCCTCGATGGTGGTGACCTCGCAACCGTCGGCCTGCACGGCCAGGACGTTGCAGGACTTCACGGACTCACCGTCGAGGTGGACGGTGCAGGCTCCGCAGTTGCTGGTGTCGCACCCGATGACGGTGCCGGTCTTGCCGAGGCGCTCGCGCAGGTACTGCACCAGCAGCATCCGCGGCTCGACGTCGTCGGCGACCCTGGCGCCGTCGACGGTGAGGCTGATCCGGGTCATGGACTCTCCCTGGGTGGATCACGCGGGGGTTCGCGTGGGTGGCGGGTCGTGTGACTCGGCTCACGCTAGGAGCGCCAGGTTGGATGAGGGTTGGATGAGGGGTGGACGAGGGGTGGCGTGGCCCCGGCCCGGTCGCGCTCCGACGTACTCGCCACACGCCGGCTCGGACCTGCGTAGGGTGGACAGGCTTGTCCGGCCCCTGAAAGGCACACGTGGAAGCACTCCAGAACTTCTTCACCTACGTCCAGAACAACTCCGACTACATCACCGAGGCGACGCTCCAGCACCTCCGGATCGTGCTGATCGTCATCGCCTTCGCGACCGTCACCTCGGTCCTGCTCGGCGTCTGGATCCAGACGCGGCCCCTGGCCCGAGCGCTGGTCCTCTCCACCGCCTCGATCTTCCTCACGCTCCCGGCGCTGGCGCTCTTCGCGCTGTTCATCCCGGTCATGGGCATCGGCAACCCGCCGGCGATGCTCGCGCTGTGGATGTACGCCCTGCTGCCGATCCTGCGCAACACCGTCACCGGGCTGGACTCCGTGCCCCCGGCCGTCACCGAGTCGGCCCGCGGCATGGGTCTGACCGGCACCCAGCGACTGCTCAAGGTCAAGCTGCCGCTCGCCCTGCCGGTCATCATGGCCGGCGTCCGCGTCGCCACGCTGCTGACCGTCGGGCTGGCCGCGATCGCGGTGCTCGTCGGCGGTGACGGGCTCGGCATCTTCATCCGCAGCGGCCTGAGCCGCAACGGCCTGCCCAACGCGGCCGAGCAGGTGTGGACCGGCACGGTCTTCATCGTCGCCCTCGGCCTGCTCCTGGACCTGGTGCTGGCGGCGTTCCAGCGTGTGGCCACCCCCCGTGGCCTCAAGGTCTAGCGCCCGCCCGCACCTGATCCACCGATCCCAGCGAGAGGAAGCCATGAGCTCCCAGCCCAAGATCCACCTCGACCGGGTGGCCAAGACCTACCCCGGCTCGAAGATCCCCGCCGTCGACGCGCTGACCCTGGACGTCGAGGAGGGCGAGATCCTCGTCCTCGTCGGCCCCTCGGGGTGCGGCAAGTCCACGACGTTGCGCCTGATCAACCGGATGATCGAGCCGAGCAGCGGCCGCATCATGCTCGACGGCGAGGACGTCACCAAGGCCAACCCCGACAAGCTGCGTCGTCGCATCGGCTACGTCATCCAGCAGATCGGTCTCTTCCCGCACCAGACGATCAGCCAGAACATCGCCACGGTCCCGAAGATGCTCGGCTGGGAGAAGGAGCGCATCCACGAGCGCACCGAGCAGCTGCTCACCACCGTCGGACTGGATCCCGAGCAGTACCGCCACCGCTACCCCAAGGAGCTCTCCGGCGGCCAGGCGCAGCGCGTCGGCGTCGCCCGCGCCCTGGGGGCGGACCCCGACATCATGCTGATGGACGAGCCGTTCGGCGCGATCGACCCGATCACCCGCGAGCGCCTGCAGAACGAGTTCCTCCGCCTGCAGGAGGAGCTGCGCAAGACGATCGTCTTCGTCACCCACGACATCGACGAGGCGATCAAGATGGGCGACCGGATCGCGATCCTCGGTGAGCGCTCGACGATCCGGCAGATCGACACCCCCGAGCGGATCCTCGCCTACCCCGTCGACGACTTCGTCGACGACTTCATCGGCACCGGCTCGACCATCAAGGGCCTGAACTTCCTCCAGGTCAGCGGCCTGAAGATCCCCGACTACCCCTCGATCACGGTCGACGACGACCCGCAGAAGGGCATCGCCGCGCTGCAGGAGGCCGGCCGCGAGTGGCTGGTGCTGCTCGACGAGCAGGGTCGTCCGGCCCGCTGGCTGCGCGAGGACGACCTGCGCGGTGCCGCGCCGGGACAGTACGACGGCCGAGGCGAGGAGCTGGGTGACCACCTCAGCCCCGAGGACACGCTCTTCCACGCCCTCGAGCTGATGGTCCAGAGCGCCGCGGGCAAGACCTGCGTGGTCGACGAGGCCGGCCGCTTCCAGGGCGTGGTCGAGATGGCGCACCTCAACAAGGCGATCCGGCGCGCGCAGTACGAGGCGCGGGCCCACTACGAGGAGCTGGAGCGCGCATGACCCAGACCCCCGTCATCGCCGCCTTCCGCGAGGGCGTGTCGACCAGCGAGCAGGAGCCGCCCGAGCCGAGGAAGCCCCGGATGACCATGGCCGAGCGGGTCAACCGCTACGGCCTGTTCGTCGCACCGTTCCTCATCGGGCTGATCGCCCTGGGGCTCTACCTCTACTACCAGAGCCTGGACCTGGAGAACGCCGTCATCCAGCAGCGCAACGCACTGGACTGGGACACCCGGCTGCTGCCGCAGGCCCAGCAGCAGGTCATCATCGCCGCGTGGTCCACGCTGCTGGTCATCGCCGTGGCGGTGCCGCTCGGGATCCTGCTGACCCGGCCCGTGCTTCGACGCATCTCGCCGGCCGTGCTGACCGTCGCCAACGCCGGGCAGGCGATGCCGGCGTACGGCCTGCTCGTGATCGGCCTGATCATCGGCGGCCCCGGTCGCACCACCTCGATCGTGGTCCTGGCGGTCTTCGCGCTGCTGCCGGTGCTGCGCAACACCATGGTCGGGCTCGACGGCGTCGAGCGTCCGCTGCTCGAGGCGGGGCGTGGCATGGGCATGACCCGGCTCGGGGTGCTGGCGCGCATCGAGCTGCCGCTCGCGGTGCCGGTGATCATCGCCGGCATCCGGACCGCGATGATCATCAACATCGGCATGGCCACGCTGGTCTTCCTCATCGGCGGGGGCGCCCTGGGCGTCACCATCAACTCCGGGCTGAAGAACCAGCAGGAGCCGGTCTACATCATCGGCGCCGTGATGGTCGCCCTGATCGCGCTGAGCTTCGACTGGCTCGGCGCCCTGGCCGAGAGGTACCTCCGCCCCAAGGGCGTGTGACCCCCGAGGTGATCCATCCGGGCCCACGAGGACCCGAGCACGACGAAGCCGCCAGGACCGATCGGTCCTGGCGGCTTCGTGCTGCTGCTGCTGCGGCGTACGCCGGGTGGTCAGCCGAGGCCGATCTCCTCGAGGTACTCGCTGGCGACGCGGTCGTAGGGCACCGCGTCGATGTCGACCTGCGCGTTCAGCGCGGCCATCTTCTCCTCGTCCAGCGGCGCGAGGATCTCCTCGACGATCTCGTCGTAGACGTCGGCGTTGGCCTCGTAGACGTCGTTCTGGAAGGTGTAGGAGACGTTGTAGAGGATCATCACGCCCGGGTCGTCGACGAGCTCGAGGTTGAGCGCGCCGATGCGGCCGTCGGTGGTGAAGACCTCGCCGAAGTCGCAGTTGCCGTCGGCGGTCTCGGTGTAGATCAGACCGGTGTCGAGGATCTGCTGCTGGCTCTGCGGCACGGTGTAGCCGGTGGCCTGCTCGAAGAGGACCAGGCCGTCGGGACGGTCGGGGAACTCCGACTCCATGCAGACGGTCGTGTCGGGGTTGGCCTCGAGGTAGGCGGCCATCGAGTCGAAGTCGAAGCCGCCCTCGGCGGCCGCGAGGTCACCATTGGCCGCGAAGCCGTAGGTGTCGTTGAACGGCGAGCGGCCGACCCACTTGATGTCGTTCTGCTCCAGGTCGGCCTCGGCGGTGACCGTGTAGAGCTCCTCGGGGTCCTGGCTCGGGTCCTCGTTGCCGAGGTGGACCGTCCAGCCGGTGCCGTTGTACTCCGGGTAGACGTTCAGCTCACCGGCCAGCAGCGCCTCGCGCGCCACCGAGGTGCCACCCAGGTTGGTCTGGTTGGTGACGTCGGCACCCTCGTTGGCCAGGGCCTGGGCGAGGATCTCGCCGAGCAGGATGTTCTCGGTGAAGTCCTTGGACCCCACGGTGAGCGACACGCCCTCCAGGCGGTCGCCCGTGGCACTTCCGCTACCCCCATCATCGCCGCAGGCGGCCAGCGAGAGGCTCATGGCCAGGCCGGCGGACGCAGCGACGAGCTTCGTACCCTTGCGCATCTGATCAACTTTCCGTCGTGTGCAGGACTGCCCACGGGAACCGCGTGCAACGACGACCGACCAGCCGCCCGGCGGTTGTGTCTCGTGCGGCTAGCCGTGTTCGTTCCGGGCCGCGGGCCCATCAACCCTAGGGGGATCGACGCGCGGATGGGCCGGAAAAGTGCCCCCCTGGGTCACAAGGAGGCAACGATCGGCGGTCCGGACCGGTTCTGCACGCCGCCTTCACGCCGGTCTCACGGCGTCCTCACGAGGTCGGCCGGATGTGGCCGCGCCCTGCCTGGGCTCACCCCCTGGCAGCGGCGAGGCGCGCCTTGAGCAGGGGCGCGAGCGGGTGGGCCCGTCCGCCGAGCCGGGCCAGCGCCGCCTCGACCACCTCGGTGTCGTAGGGCGCCCGCTCGCCGTAGGTCGCGACCGCCTCGGGGTCGGGGTCGGCCAGCAGCGCCTCCCGGACCGCGACGGCGACGTACTCCCCCAGTTCCTGCAGGGCCGGGCTGTCGGTGCCGGGCAGCAGGTCGCCGCCGTACGCCTCGACGGCTCGCGCCACCCGCCCGCGACGCAGCATCGACAGCACGTGGTCGACGTCGGTGGCGACCGGCATCGTCAGGCGGTAGGGCCGCGAGGACAGCTGGCCGCCGAGCGCGTGCCGCAGGTGGGAGACCTCGGCCTTGAGGGTGGAGAAGGTGACGGCGTGGTCGCCGTAGACCGCCGCGTGCAACCGGTCCAGCGAGAGCCCCTCGGGGTGCAGCGCCAGCAGGGCCAGGATCTCGGTCTGGCGCCGGTTGAGCAGCAGTCGCTGGCCGTCGAGGTGGGCCTCGGCGGTGCCGAGGACCGACAGCACCAAGCCGGGCTGGGGGTCCTCGGGGCCGGGCGCGCGACCCAGCGGTGTGGCGCTGGCCGGCATCGCCTGCTCGATCAGCCGGGCCATCACCTGGGCGGTGGCCAGCCCGATCGGGTGGGTGCGGTCCCAGGTGGTGGAGAGGTCGAGCACGCCGAGCTGCACACCGGTCACCGGGTCGTGCACGGGCGCGGCCCAGCACACCCAGTTGTGCACCATCGACGCGTAGTGCTCGGCACTGAAGACCATCGCCGCACGGTCGTGCCGGTTGGCCAGGTCCAGGGCGTTGGTGCCGGCGGAGCGGTCGTCCCAGCGGCCGCCAGCGACGAAGTTCACGCTCTCGGCCTTGCGGCGCATGGTGCGACCGCCGTACGTCCACAGGATGCGGGTCTGCGGGTCGGTCACCGCGACGACGAGGTCGCCGTCCTCGGCGGTGCGGCGCAGGTCCTCCTCGACGCGCTCGACCGCGGTCTGCAGCGGGGAGTCGCGGAAGTAGGCCGCGGTCTCCTGCTCGTCGTCGAGGGGCGCGTAGGCGACCTCCGGGGAGATCGTCTGCTCCGAGCGCGCCCAGCTCGACCAGATCTCGGGGCGCACGAGCTGCTCGGCGCCGTCACCGTGCTCGACGAAGGAGGTCCACGCCCGCACGGCGTCGACCCGGCGAGCCCGCAGGTCCGCTTCCATGGCGCGAACCTAGCACCGTGGTGGTGACGTGGGTCACACGTCGAGGTGGCGCCTCAGGAACGCGACGGTGCGCCGCATCGAGTCGGCGAAGCGCGGGCCGAAGGCGTGCCCCTCCCCCGGCCACTCCACCAACGTGCTCCGGGCCCCGGCCTCGCGCAGCAGCCGGTCGGTCTGCCGCGACCAGGCGGGCGGGCAGGTGTCGTCGGAGGTGCCGTGGTGGAGCATCACCGGGACCTCGACGCGATCGAAGAAGGTGCGGCTGGACAGGTCGCGGTAGAACCGCGGCGACTCCCCGGGCGTGCCGTGCTCGTCGTAGAACGCCCGCGCCCCGTCGGGCCGGTTGGGCTCGGTGAACTGGCGCAGGTTGTCCACGAAGCGGCTGCTCACCGACGCGAAGACGACCGCGGCGTCGACCAGGTCGGGCTCGGCGACGATGGCGTTGAGGGTGACGCCGCCTCCCATGGACCGGCCCACGAAGGCGGTGCGGTCGGCGTCGACGTAGTCCATCCGCTTCAGGGCCTTCACGGCCCCGATCGCGTCGCGGGTGTAGACCAGCCGGGTCTCGCGACCCATCGGGCTGACCGGGTCCGACCCCGCGTGCCCGCGGTAGTCGGTGTGCAGCACCACGAAGCCGGCCGCCGCGAACCACTCCTGCTCGCGACTCATCCCGCGGCCGAGGGTGTAGATAGCGGGGTCGATGTAGCCGTGGTTGAGCACCAGCGCCGG
The DNA here is from genome assembly GCA_036341255.1 of Actinomycetota bacterium. Classification (GTDB taxonomy): domain Bacteria; phylum Actinomycetota; class Actinomycetes; order Propionibacteriales; family Nocardioidaceae; genus Nocardioides. The sequence continues at coordinate 38,311 of JAYYWX010000027.1, forward strand.
GAACGGTCCCCTCCCCTTGGGCACGAGCAGCTCGCCGGTGACGGTGGCCCCGTTGACGCGGTACGCCGCCGCGTAGCCGGTCCACCGGTCGGTCTCGGCCAGCTGCGCCGTCGTGCGCAGGCCGCCCCCGCGCACCGTCTCGCGCATGAGCGCCGGCAGGCTCTGGGGGTCGCGGACGGGTGGGAGGGCCTCCTGTGGCTCGGGGTCTGCTGTGGGGTCGGCAGGGTCCTCGCTGGTCCCGTCGCTGGTCCCGTCGGTGGGGTCGCCGGCGGACTGGTCGGTGGGGTCGCTCGTGGCCCCGGTGGGCACGGTCGTGCCGGGGCTCGGGTCCGCCGACGGACTCGCCGGGTCGCTGCTGCAGGCGAGGAGCGGCGCGAGCAGCACCAGCCCAGCGGCGTACGTCATCGCCGGCCGGGTCCACCCGCGCGGGAGCCTCATGGGTCCACTGTGGCGGGTGTGGTCAAGCGGCGAGGGTGAGCTTCATCGGGAGGCCTACTCCTCGCCGTGGATCCGGCCCGAGGTGGTGGCCAGCCTCTCCCCGGAGCCACCCCAGCGGCCGGCGACGATCTCGGCGGCGATGGAGATGGCGGTCTCCTCCGGCGTGCGGGCGCCGAGGTCGAGCCCGATGGGCGAGGAGAGCCGACCGATCTCGTCATCGGTCAGCCCCACCTCGCGGAGCCTGGTCAGCCGGTCGTCGTGGGTGCGCCGCGAGCCCATCGCCCCGACGTAGGCGACGTCCAGGCGGAGCGCGACCTCGAGCAGCGGGACGTCGAACTTCGGGTCGTGCGTCAGGACGGCCAGGACGGTACGCGGGTCGATGCGCCCGGCCTCGACCTCGGCCGCGAGGTAGCGGTGCGGCCAGTCCACGACGACCTCGTCGGCGTCGGGGAAGCGCGAGGCGGTGGCGAAGACGGGCCGGGCGTCGCACACCGTGACGTGGTAGCCGAGGAACGAGCCCACCCTGGCCACGGCCGCGGCGAAGTCGATCGCCCCGAACACCAGCATCCGCGGCTTCGGCGCGAACCCCCACACGAAGACCCGCATCCCCTCGCCGCGCCGCTCACCGTCGGGGCCGTAGGTCAGCGTCGCGTTGGAGCCGCTGGCGAGCAGGCCGAGGGCGTCGTCGTGCACGGCGTCGTCCATCCTCTGCGAGCCGAGCGAGCCCGCCAGCGCCTCACCAGGTCGTACGACGACGCGCCGGCCCCGCACCCCGGCGTCGGGGTGCTCGATCACCGTGGCGAGCGCGACGGGTCGCCCCGCCTCGACGTCGGCGGCGATCTCGCCGAGCTCGGGGAAGGTCTCGCGCGAGACCTTCTCGACGTAGACGTCGAGGATGCCGCCGCAGGTCAGCCCGACGGCGAACGCGTCGTCGTCGGAGACGCCGTACCTCTCCAGCACCGGCTCGCCCGTGCCGGCGACCTCGGTGGCCTGCTCGTAGACCGCGCCCTCGACACACCCGCCCGACACCGACCCGACCGCGGTGGCGTCGGGGCCGACCAGCATCGAGGCACCGGCGGGTCGCGGGGCGGAGCGGAAGGTCGCCACGACGGTGGCCACGCCGACCGTCTCGCCGGCCTCCCACCACGCCATCAGCTCGGGCAGCACGTCACGCACGGGAGAGCACCTCGCACAGCTCGGAGTAGGTCGCCAGGGAGTGCCCGGCGAGGAAGTCGTCGACGTGGGGCAGCACCGCCACCACGCCACCCTGCACCGGCTCGTAGCCGGCCTTGCCGCGGTGCGGGTTGACCCACACCACCCGGTGCGCGATCCGCCGGAGGCGTCGCACCTGCTCGGCGAGCAGCGTGGGATCGCCGCGCTCCCAGCCGTCGCTGAGCACCACCACGACGGCACCGCGGGCCAGGCCGCGTCGCCCCCAACGGTCGAGGAAGACCTGCAGCGACTCCCCCAGCCGGGTCCCGCCGGACCAGTCGGGGACGGTCTCGCCGGCAGCGACCAGCGCACGCTCGGGGTCGCGGACCGACAGCGCCCGGGTGAGGTGGGTGAGCCGGGTGCCGACGGTGAACGTCTCGACCCGCGCGTCGGCCACGTGGGTCAGCCGGTGCGCCACGCGCAGCAGGGCGTCGGCGTACCCGCTCATCGAGCCGGACACGTCGACCAGCAGCACCACCCGCCGCGGGCGGGTGCCGCGACGGCGGTAGGCGATGGGCGCGGGCTCGCCGAGGCGGCGCAGCGAGGCGCGGACCGTGGCACGGGCGTCGACCTGCCCGCGGTGCCAGCGGTCGTGCCGGGAGGTACGCCGCCGCGGCGGGCGGAAGCGCAGCCGGGCGAGCTGGGCGGCGAGCCGCTGCTTCTCCCCCGCGCTCAGGGTCGCGACGTCGCGGTGCCGCAGCACCTCCGCGTCGCTCGCGCGGGCGCGCACCGGCTCGGAGTCGTCGTCGCCCTCCGCGGCGCCCTCCGCGTCGGTCTCGGGCAGCGAGGTCAGCGTCGGAGCGCCGGGCGTGGCCGGCCGCGGGCGCGGCAGCCCGGCCCGGTGGTCGAAGTAGGCCTCGAAGACCTGATCGAAGCGGTGCAGGTCGTCCGGCCCGCCGCACAGCGTGGAGCGGCCGGCGGTCCGCACCGCCGCGGCGTCGGCGAGCCCGACGTGCGCGCAGGCCTCGAGGAAGGCCGCCGAACGGTCGTGCGTCACCGCCACCCCGGCGGCGCGCAGCGCGGTGGTGAACCCGAGCAGCACCTCGTCGGGATCCCTCAGCCGGTCTCCGCTCATGTCGTCAGCAGCCGGTCCAGCGCGTGCTTCACGCGGTCGGCGTCCTCGCGGTACTTCACCAGCGCCCCCAGCGTCCGCGCGGCGGTCCCGAGGTCGAGCTCGGCGCACCCGAGGTGGTGCAGCGCCTGCGCCCAGTCCAGTGTCTCGGCCACGCCCGGCGGCTTCTGCAGCCCGGTGTCGCCGCGCAGCTGCTGCACCACGTCGACGACCTGACGGGCCAACGCCGCGGACACCTCCGGGAGCCGGGTGCGGACGATCTCGACCTCCCGCTCCAGCCCCGGGTGGTCGACCCAGTGGTAGAGGCAGCGCCGCTTCAGCGCGTCGTGCAGCTCCCGGGTCCGATTGGAGGTCAGCACCACCAGCGGCGGCTCGGCGGCACACACGGTGCCGAGCTCGGGGATCGAGACCTGGTACGTCGACAGCACCTCGAGCAGGAACGCCTCGAACTCGTCGTCGGCCCGGTCGACCTCGTCGACGAGCAGCACCGCCGGCGCCTGCTGCAGGGCGGCGAGCACGGGCCGGGCGAGCAGGAACCGCTCGTCGTACAGGCTCTTCTCGGCCTCCTCCACGCCCTGCCCCCCGAGACCGCCGGCGGCCTCGAGCGCGCGCAGGTGCAGCACCTGCCGCGGGAAGTCCCAGTCGTAGAGCGCCTGCGAGGCGTCGATCCCCTCGTAGCACTGCAGCCGCAGCAGCGGCACCCCGGCGACCTGCGCGAGCGCCTCGGCCAGCGCGGTCTTGCCGGTGCCGGGCTCGCCCTCGAGCAGCAGCGGGCGCTGCATCCGCCCGGACAGGAACACCACGGTCGCCAACGACTCGTCGCAGAGGTAGCCGGTCGCGGCGAGCTGCTCGGCGACCTGCGCGCTGGACTCGACCTGCATGGCGACAGGCTAGACAGCCGGGTGTTGGTCGGCGGTTGGAGCGTGCCCACACTGGAGGACGTGCCGTCCGTGCCCGAGCCCAAGACCTGCGCCTCCTGCGGCCGCACCATCGAGTGGCGCAGGAAGTGGGCGCGCTCGTGGGACGACGTGAAGTACTGCTCCGACGCCTGCCGCCGGCACAAGGTCACCGACACCGACCGCGCGCTGGAGGCGAGCATCCGCTCGCTGCTCGACTCCCGGAAGGGCGGCGCCACCATCTGCCCGAGCGAGGCGGCCCGCGAGGTCGGCGGCGAGGACTGGCGCGACCTGATGGAGCCCGCCCGCCGCGCCGCGCGACGGCTGGTCGCAGCCGGCGAGGTCGAGATCACCCAGGGCGGGAAGGTCGTGGACCCCTCCACCGCCAAGGGGCCGATCCGGGTGCGCCGCGTGCTGTGAGCCGGCGGCTCGGCGACCCCGGTCAGCGACTGTCGACGTCGCGGCCGCTCGCCAGGTCGCCGCACTCGACCAGCACCACGTCGGCGGCCGCGAGGTAGTCGCGCGCCCCCCGGTCCCCCGTGGCCGCGGCGGCCACCCCGGCCCAGTGGTCGCGCCCGAGCAGCACCGGGTGCCCCGGCACGCCGTCGTACGCCGCTCGCGCCAGCGTGCCCGCGGCCGCACCGGCACCGCCCGCCCGGGACACCACCCGCGAGACCACCGCCGGCACCAGGTCGGGCAGGTCGACGAGGCTGACCACCACCGACTCGGTGTCCTCGCCAGGGCCATCCAGCGCCGCCAACCCCGCCCGCAGCGAGGCCCCCATCCCGTCCGCCCAGTCCTGCGCCACCACGACCCGGACGGACCCGTCCAGCAGGTCGGCTGCCTCGGGGGCCGCACCGAGCACCACGACCACCGGGTCGCAGCCGCCCTGACGCAGCACCTCGACACCCCGCCGGAGCCAGGAGCCCCGCTCGTCGTGCACCAGCGCCTTGGGCATCCCCATCCGCGAGCCGGCGCCCGCCGCGAGCAGCAGCCCCGCGGCGACCGGGGCCGGGCCCGACACGTCGGTCGGGTCGGGCGGATCGACAGGGTTCACAGGCCGATGGTGCCAGGGACGCGCGACCCGTCGGGCGCACGAGGCTAGGAGATGTCCTAGGGTCGCTCCCGACCGAGGGGAGAGACGTGGATCACACGCACGGCCAGACAGGGGCGCGCCCGGTCGCCGTCGTCACGGGCGCCGCCGGTGCGATCGGCACCGCACTGACCGCGACGCTGAGCGCCGCCGGATACGACGTGGTCGGGCTCGACCTGCCGTCGGCCTGCCCGCCCGAGCGGCTGGCGAGCGGGGAGATGGTCGGCTGCGACATCACCGACGACGCCGAGGTGCGTGGGGTCTTCGAGCGCATCACGGCCGAGCACGGGCGGATCGACCTGCTGGTCAACAACGCCGGCATCTCGGCGATCGGCGCCTTCGACGACCACGACGTGGAGACCCACCGTCAGGTGCTGGCGGTCAACCACCTCGGCTCGGTCTCCTGCACCCAGGCCGCGCTGCCGGCGCTGCGCGAGAGCCGCGGCCACGTCGTGGTGATCAGCTCGGTCGCGGGCTTCGCCCCGGTCGTCGGCCGGCCGGCGTACGTCGCAGCCAAGCACGCCGTCACGGGGATGTTCGAGTCCCTGCGGCCGGAGCTGGCACGCGACGGCGTCGGCGTGACCCTGGTCCACCCGACCTTCCTCACCACCCACCTCGGCACGGCCGAGGGCGGCACCGAGCGCACCACCACCGGCGCGGCCGTCACCGCCGACGACGTCGCCCGGGCCGTGCTCGAGGGCGTGCAGAAGCGCCGGCCGCGGGTGCTCGTGGGCCGCACCGCCCACGTCGCCTGGCACGTGCGCCGGCTCGCGCCCGGGCTCTACGAGCGCCTGATGACCCGCCGGATGACCGCCACCGAAGGAGCCGACCGTGGCTGACCTGCCCCACGACGAGGACCTCACCTGCGCCGTGATCGGCGCCGGCCCCACCGGGCTGGCCGCCCTGCGCACCCTGCAGCGCTACGGCGTCCCGGCGGTCGGCTACGAGCTGGCCGACGACGTCGGCGGGCTGTGGCACATCGACGGGCCGCGCAGCACGATGTACGAGTCGGCCCACCTGATCTCCTCGAAGACCACCACGGCGTACGCCGAGTTCCCGATGCGCGAGGAGGTGGCCGACTACCCCAGCCACCGCGAGCTGCACGGCTACTTCCGCGACTTCGCCGACACCTTCGGGCTGCGCGAGCAGATCCGCTTCGGCACCGAGGTGACCGCCGTCGAGCCTGACCCGGATCCAGCGAGCGAGCAGTGGCTGGTGACCAGCACCGGCCCCGACGGCACCCGCACCGAGCGGCACTCAGCGGTGCTGCTGTGCAACGGCACCCTCAGCGAGCCGTCGGTGCCGACGTTCGAGGGATCCTTCGACGGCGAGGTGATGCACACCAGCCGCTACCGCGACGCCGACGTCTTCGCCGGCAAGCGGGTGCTGATCATCGGCGCGGGCAACTCGGGCTGCGACATCGCCGTCGACGCCGCCCACCGCGCGGCCTCGGTCGACCTGAGCGTCCGTCGCGGCTACTACTTCGTACCGAAGTACCTCTTCGGCAAGCCCGCCGACACCCTCAACCAGGGCAAGCCGCTGCCGGCCCGGCTCAAGCAGGCCATCGACTCCCGCGTGCTCAAGGCGTTCACCGGCGACCCGGTGCGCTTCGGCTTCCCGAAGCCCGACTACAGGATCTACGAGTCGCACCCGATCGTGAACACCCTGGTGCTGCACCACATCGGCCACGGCGACGTGACCGTCCGCCCCGACATCGACCGGCTCGACGGCGACGGCGTGCGGTTCGTCGACGGCCAGCGCCACGAGTACGACCTGGTCGTGCTGGCCACCGGCTACCGCCTGCACTACCCGTTCGTCGACCGCGAGCTGCTGGCCTGGGACGGCTGGTCGCCGCAGCTCTACCTCAACATCTTCCCGCCGCGACGCACTCCCGCGCAGCGCACGCTCTTCGTGCTCGGGATGCTCGAGGCCAGCGGCATCGGCTGGCAGGGCAGGTACGCGCAGGCCGAGCTCGTGGCGGCGTACCTCCGTGCGCGGCGCGACGACCCGACGGCCGCCGCCGAGATGGACCGCCGCATCGCAGGTCCGAAGCCCGACCTCACCGGCGGCTACCGCTACCTCGCGCTGGAGCGGATGTCCTACTACGTCAACAAGGACGCCTACAAGGCGTCGCTGGCCGAGCACCTCGCGCTGCTCGACCCGCTCCCCGCCCCCGAGCCGTCGGCTCCCCGCAGCCACGAGGAGGTCCGATGATCCCGCTCGCGGACGCCGACGTCGACAGCATCCGCATCGCCTTCGAGGAGGGGTCGCTGACGACGCTGAAGATCGTCATCGGCGCGATCCTCCTCGGCGTCGCGCTCGAGACCCGCCCCTCGGACTTCGTGGCCGCCGCCAAGCGACCCGGGTCGATCGCGATCGGGGTCGTCGCGCAGTTCCTGGTGCTCCCGGCCCTGACCTTCGTGCTGACCCTGCTGCTCGACGTGCGCGGCTCGGTGGCGCTCGGCATGATCCTGGTGGCCTGCTGCCCGCCCGGCAACGTCTCCAACATCCTCACCCACCGCGCCCGCGGCGACGTGGCGCTGTCGGTGTCGATGACCGCGGTCGGCAACGTGCTGGCCATCGTGGCGATGCCGCTCAACGTCGCCTTCTGGGGCTCGCTGCACCCCACCGGCAAGGAGCTGCTCCAGGACATCTCGCTCGACGCCGTGGACATGCTGGTCGAGATCGGCACCGTCATCGGCATCCCGTTCATCGTCGGCATCGCGATCGCCACGAGGTGGCCGCGCTTCGCCGAGCGCGCCGGCAGGATCGTCGGCCCGGTCGCGTTCCTCGCCCTCGGGGCCGTGATCGTGGTCGGCGTCGCCGGCAACTGGTCGATCTTCGTGACCTACATCGGCATCGTGCTCGTGGCGGTCTTCCTCCACGACGCCCTCGCGCTGCTGCTCGGCTACGGCATCGCCCGCGCCACCGGACTGCCCGAGCGCAGCCGCAAGGCGATGACCTTCGAGGTCGGCATCCGCAACTCCGGCCTGGGCCTCGTCCTCGTGTTCGCCTTCTTCGACGGCCTCGGCGGCATGGCGCTCGTCGCCGCCTGGTGGGGCATCTGGGACATCATCGCCGGCCTCGCCGTGGCCCAGTGGTGGGGCATGCGGGCCGGACGGCGTACGCCGGAGCCGGTCGCGTGAGCGCCCCTGACCCCCGCACGGTGCTGGTCACCGGCGGCAGCGGTTTCCTGGGCTCCTCGGTCGTCCGCGGGCTCGCCGAGGCCGGGCACCGCGTGGTCAGCGGCGACCTGCGCCTGCCCGAGCAGCCCGTCGACGGGGTCGAGCACGTCGTCCTCGACGTCACCGACGCCGCCCTGGTGGACCGGGTCGTCGGCGAGCACGGCACCGACGTGGTGGTGCACCTCGCCTCGATCGTCACGCCGGGCAGGGACTCCTCCCGCGCCAAGGAGTACGCCGTCGACGTGGACGGCACCCGGCACGTGCTCGATGCCTGCCTGGCCCACGGCGTGCGGCGCGTGGTGGTGTCGTCGTCGGGTGCGGCCTACGGGTACCACCCCGACAACGGGGCCGCCCACGACGGCTGGCTGCACGAGGACGACCCGGTGCGCGGCAACGAGGCCTTCGCCTACAGCCACCACAAGCGGCTGGTCGAGGAGATGCTCGCCGACCTGAGGGAGACCCACCCGGAGCTGGAGCAGGTGGTGCTGCGGATCGGCACGATCCTCGGGGAGCGCGTCGACAACCAGATCACCGCGCTGTTCGAGCGGCCGCGGCTGCTGCAGATCCGCGGCTCGGACTCGCCCTTCGTCTTCATCTGGGACACCGACGTCGTCGCGATCATCGAGCGCGCGGTCACCAGCGAGGCGACCGGCATCGTCAACGTCGCCGGCACCGGCGCGATGAGCATCCCGGAGATCGCCGAGGCTCTCGGCAAGCCGGTCCTCGCGCTGCCCGAGGGACTGCTGCGGGTCGCGCTGGCGGTCGGGAAGCGACTCGGCCTGACGGCGTACGGGCCCGAGCAGACGATCTTCCTCAAGCACCGCCCGGTGCTGGCCAACGACCGGCTGGTCGAGGTCTTCGGCTACCGGCCGAGCAAGACCTCGCGCGAGGCGTTCGACGCCTGGCGCACCGCGCGCGACCTCTGACCACCCGGCTCGTGGGGGCCCCCGCCGGCCCCGGGGCCCGCGGGGGCCCCCCCGCCCCC
>JAYYWX010000028.1:0-10653 GCA_036341255.1 Actinomycetota bacterium
TCGCCGGGCGTGCCGGGCAGCGCGACGTCGTCGCAGTCGACGAGCCGCTCCGTCGTCGCGGTGCCGTCGGCGGCGTACGCCGTCACGTGCGGCAGCCAGTCGTCCACCTCGGTGCTGCGCACCGCCTCCAGGTTGCGCTCCAGCGCCCGGTCCTGGCTGCCGGCGCGGCGCCCGGGGCGCGCGAAGTCGAGGTCGGGCAGACCGGTGCGGGTCACCCAGCGCACCGTCGTGCCGTGCTGGCGCACGGAGAGCAGCTCGGCGTCGATGGTGAGGGTGTCGGTCACTGTCGGCTCGTCGAGGTCGGTCACGTCGACCCGGAGGATCCGGGTGCCGGGGGAGCCGTCGGCCTCCTGGTCGCCCCCGACGACGACCACGGTGTCGCCGACCAGCAGCAGCTCGGGGTCGACGACGTCGGGCAGGTCGAGGCGCGCGGTCTCCTCGATGCTCTCGCCGGTGACGTCGGCGAGGACCAGGTCGGCGGTGCGGCCGGTGCGCTCCACCCGCGCGAGCAGCCGGCCGTCGGACTTGGCCACGTCGGGCTCGTCGACGCCGGCCTCCTGCACGTTGGTGCCGGTCTCGGACTGGGTCGCGTTGGTCATCCCGCGGGCGTTGCCGGGCGCGGGCGCCTGCTTCGCGCCAAAGCCCTGGAGCTCGACCACGCCGTCACGAGCGAAGGTCCGCCAGGCGCCGCCCGTGTCCAGCCAGCCTCCCGACCAGCCTCCCGACCAACCCCAGGGCGTGACGAGCTCCTCGGCGCCGTCGACGTACCAGTCGAGCAGCTGCTCGCAGGACGCCGCGGGGGTCAGGGCGCCGCCCTGCCAGGCGACCGGCTGTCGTCCCGACGCCCGCTGCTCGCCGGCGCTCGTCACTGCTCGACCACCGGCAGGGCCGGACAGACCACCGGGGCCGGTGTCGAGGGAGAGCCCGACCAGGACGCCCGCGCCGACGAGCGCGGTGGCGGAGAGGGAGGTGAGCAGGGTGCGTGCGCGCATGCGGCTCCGACGTACGACGTGGACGCGCGGTTCCGGGGCCTGGGCCCTCCTGACACGATGTGCCCATGGCTGACGCGCAGGACCAGACCCGCGACCTCGATCTCGCGCTCTTCGGGGCGACCGGCTTCACCGGCGGCCTGACCGCCGAGTACCTCGCCAGGAACGCCCCCGACGGCCTGCGCTGGGCCCTGGTCGGGCGCAACCTCGGCAAGCTCGAGCAGGTCCGGACCCACCTGGCCACGATCGAGCCGGGTCTGGCCGATCTCGAGCTCGTCGTCGCCGACACCTCCGACGCGGCGGCGCTCGCGGCGCTGGCGCGCCGCACCAAGGTCGTCGTCACCACCGTCGGGCCCTACCAGCAGCTCGGCGAGCCGCTGGTCGCCGCGTGCGCCGAGGCCGGCACCGACTACGTCGACATCACCGGCGAGCCGGAGTTCGTCGACACGATGTACGTCCGGCACCACGCCGCCGCCGAGCGCTCCGGTGCCCGCATCGTCCACGCCTGCGGCTTCGACTCGATCCCGCACGACCTCGGCGCCTTCTTCACCGTCCAGCAGCTGCACGCCACCGGCCCGGTGACCCTGCGCGGCGTGGTCCGGGCGGCCGGCACCTTCTCCGGCGGCACGTTCCACTCCGCGCTGGGCGCCTTCGAGCGCAGCCGCCAGATGAGCCAGGCCTTCAAGGAGCGGCGCCGGGTCGAGCCGCGCCCCGAGGGACGCAAGAGCCGTGCCGTCGCCGGCAAGCCGGGCAAGGACCCGGTGCTGGGCTACTACCTCCTCCCGATGCCGACCATCGACCCGCAGGTCGTCGCCCGCAGCGGTGCGGCCCTGGAGGCCTACGGCAGCGACTTCCGCTACTCCCACTTCGCGGGCACCAAGACCCTGCGCTACGCCGCCGGCGGTGCGCTCGGGGTCAGCCTCATCGGGGTCGCGGCGAAGATCCCGCCGGCGCGCAACCTGCTCAAGTCCAAGGTCAAGCAGGGCGAGGGCCCCTCGGCCTCGCGTCGCGAGAAGTCCTGGTTCACCGTCGACTTCGTCGGCGAGGGCGACGGTCGCACCGTCCACACCCGCGTCTCCGGCGGCGACCCGGGCTACACCGAGACCGCGAAGATGCTCGCCGAGTCCGCGCTGTGCCTGGCCTTCGACGACAACCCCGCCACCGCTGGGCAGGTCACGACCGCCCAGGCCATGGGCGACAACCTGCTGGCCCGCCTGCAGGCCGCCGGCATGAGCTTCGAGGTCGTCGACTGACCCTGCGGGCGCAGGCCGTCGACCCGGCGGAGGCTGCGCGGCGGGCGGCGGCCTGGCCGCGGGTGCGGTGGATGGGCTCCAAGCACCGCCTGCTGCCGCACCTCGCGCAGGCGTTCGCCGACCTCGCCCCGGGCGGCGGTCGCGCCCTCGACGCGTTCAGCGGCTCGGGGGTCGTGTCCTACCTGCTCAAGCACCAGGGCTTCGGCGTACGCGCCAACGACTACCTCGGGTTCCCCGGAGTCGTGGCGAGCGCCGGGGTCGTCAACGACGACGTCCGGCTCACCGACGAGGACGTCGCGCGGATCTGCTCGCCGGCGCTCGACGACCGCGACTTCTGCCGCCGCACCTTCGACGGGGTCTTCTTCACCCCCGACGACCTGGCCTTCCTCGACAGCGCGTGGAGCCACGTCGACACGATGAGCGGCCACGCCCGCTCGGTCGCGATCGCCGCCCTCTGCCTGGCCGCGGCCCGCCGCCAGCCGCGCGGGGTCTTCACGATCAGCGGCGACCTCAGCAGGTACGACGACGGGCGGCGCGACCTGCGCCTGAGCCTGCGCGAGCACTTCGTCGAGCGCGTCGCGGACTACCACCGGACGGTCGTCGAGGGAGCCGTCCCGTGCTCGGTGTCCACCGGCGAGGTGGGCGAGGTCGAGAGCGACGGCTGGGACCTGGTCTACCTCGACCCGCCCTACGCGCCGGTCAGCGACGACAACGACTACACCAAGCGGTTCCACTTCCTCGAGGGGCTCTCGCGCTACTGGGAGGGCGACCAGATCATGTGGGACACCCGCACCCGCAAGTTGCCCAAGCGCGTCACGAAGTTCTCCTCGCGCCGCACCATCGAGGCTGCCTTCGGCGAGCTCTTCGAGCAGTTCCGCGACGCGCCGCTGGTGCTGTCCTACTCCTCGCACGCCCTCCCGGACCGGGCGACGCTCGAGGGGCTGCTGCGCGAGGTCAAGGGGATGGTGGAGGTGCGTGCCGTCCCGCACACCTACTCCTACGGCACCCACCGCACCGCCGTCCGGCGCCGGGTCGACGAGCTCATCCTGATCGCCCCCTGAGCACCGCCGGCATCGGCGATACTCCGAGGATGACGTCGGGGGAGGACGCGCGGCGGCGCCGCGCATGGACAGTGGTGGCCGTCGTTGCGTGGGCCGGCTTCGCGCTCACGCTGAGCCTCTCGGCGCTGGGGTGGTACGCCGACAGCCCGCCCGAGCCCGGGGTCTACGGCGACACCGGCGGCGGGGCGTACGGCGTGCTGCAGCGGGTCACGGACACGCTGAGCTACTTCACGATCTGGTCCAACGTGGTCGTGGCGCTCGCGGCGACGGTGGTCGCCCGGGGCGCCTCGGGCGCGACCTGGCACCGGGTGCTGCTGCTGGACGCGCTGCTGATGATCGTGGTGACCGCGATCGTCTACCAGCTGCTGCTCGCCCCGAGCATCGACGTGCAGGGCTGGTCGATCATCACCGACCCCACGCAGCACGTGGTGGTGCCGGTGCTGGCGGTGGCGGCCTGGGTGTGGGTGGGTCCCCGCGGCTGGGTCTCGGGCCGGCTGGTGCCGCTGGCGCTGCTGGTGCCGGTGCTGTGGGTGGCGTGGATGCTGCTGCGGGGCGCGGTCATCGGGTCCTACCCCTACGGCTTCGTCGCGGTGGGGGAGCGGGGCTACCCGGCGGTGCTGGCCACCATCGCGATGATCCTCGCCTTCGGGCTGGTGGTCGCCGCGGTGCTGTGGGCGGTGGACACGGCCCTGTCACGGCGCACCCGGACGCGGGCCTGACCCGGCACCACCGGCGCTGGCGTCGACGGCCAGGTCCAGACCACTGTGACGAGCGCAACGTCCCCGGGTGGGGATTGCTGGCCGCAGGGTCAAGAAACGGGTTAAAAACCTCCGCCGACCTGCGGAGGTAACACGCCTGAAACATTTCCGGGCGAGGTTCTCCGCATGGCTAGGGGCGTAGCGGCCGCCCTCCGCCAGCACCTCGCCGACGAGGGCTGGGTGGGAACCGACGACGGGGGGAACGCGTACCAGGTCCACCGGGACGAGGTCACCATGCACGTGGTGGCCGTCGAGCAGGCGCGCACGGCGCGCGGCCGGTCGAGGAGCATCGACCGGGCCGTGAGGACGTTGTTGAGCGGCATGCGCGACCCGGAGGAGCTGCACGCTCTCGCCCTCGCCTCGCGGGACCTGCCCACGGTGCTGACGGTGCCCGGTCGCGTGTGGATGATGCTGGGCGTGCGCGTGTACGCCGTGGAACCCGACGGGTCGGTGCACCAGCAGGTGATCACCTGACGGCGGAGGTGCCCGGTCTGGGACGGCGCGGGGTCTGACAGGATGACCGCCGCGGCCCCAGTAGCTCAGCGGATAGAGCAGCCGCCTCCTAAGCGAAAGGTCGCAGGTTCGACTCCTGCCTGGGGCACCCGTCTCCCGGTCCCGACTTGGCCGGGGCGGTCTCCTCGCCGCACAATCGAGGCAGTTGGCGGACCCGGCTAGGTTCGCCGCACGCGGCCGCCGAGCGCAGCCGCCGGGCGCAGCGCAGCGCCACCGACGTACGCCGGTGCCACCGGCGCATCCCCCGGGCCGCACGCCGCGGCCGACCGCCAGGAGAACCATCCGTGAGCACGCCCCACCCCTCCCCCTCGGGCGAGGTGGCGACCCCGGAGCCGCGGGTGACGCGGCGGGGCAAGCGGCGGGCCAAGCGTCGGCGCACGCACACCGTGGCCAAGGTGCTGCTCTCCACCCTGGTGGTCCTGGGCCTGGTGACGGGGCTGTCGGTGACCTACCTCTACCGCCACCTCAACGGCAACCTCACGGTGATGGACATCGACGACCAGCTGGTCGGCGACCGGCCGGACAAGGTCGAGGTCACCGGCCCGCAGGAGCCGCTCAACGTCCTGGTGATGGGCTCGGACACCCGCGAGGGCGCCAACAACATCGACGGCCTCACCGGCGGCGGCGAGCGCTCGGACACGACGCTGCTGCTGCACTTCTCCGCGGACCGGGAACGGGCCTACGGCGTGAGCATCCCGCGCGACTCGATGGTGGACCGGCCCGAGTGCCGCACCGAGGACGGCACGACGACCCCGGCGGCGTCGTACCAGATGTGGAACGTCGCCTACCAGCTCGCCGGACCGGCCTGCACCATCCAGCAGTTCGAGGCGCTGACCGGCATCCGGCTCGACCACTTCGTCGTCGTGGACTTCACCGGCTTCCAGGACATGGTCGACGCGGTCGGTGGAGTCGAGGTGTGCATCCCCGAGGACATCGACGACCGCGCGCACGGGATGTACCTCGAGGCCGGCACCCGCAAGCTCGAGGGCATCCAGGCACTCAACTACGTCCGCCAGCGCTACGCGCTGTCCGGGGGCTCCGACATCGGCCGGATGAAACGCCAGCAGGCCTTCATCGCCTCGATGGTCAACACCGTCGTCTCCTCCAACACCCTGGCCCGCCCCGATCGGCTGCTCGGCTTCCTGGAGGCGGCCACCGAGTCGCTGACCCTCGACGAGGACCTCGGCAACCTGTGGGAGCTGGCTAAGCTGGGCTACGAGTTCCGCGGGATCGGCCTGGACAACGTCCAGTTCATCACCATCCCCAACAAGGTCGACCCCAACGACCCCAACCGGCTGGTGTGGAAGCGGCAGGCCAACGTCGTGTGGAACCGCCTCAAGAACGACGAGCCCCTCACCAAGCGCCTGCAGACCGACGTCATCAGCGCGGCGAAGATCCCGGGCACGTCCTCCGACCAGCCCTCTGAGTCGCCGGTCGACGGCGAGACCGCCTCGCAGGGTGGCGGCTCGGGCTCCTCGAGCGGCGGCGGCAACGCCCCTACCGCCTCGGACGAGGCGCTGGCCGCGGCCGGGCTGTGCACGTGAGCGACCAGGGCTCGCCGGACGCCGGTCGCCAGCGGCGTACGCCGCAGGAGCAGGCGGCCTGGGAGCGGCGCCGTCGACGCGCTGAGGTCTTCGGCGAGGCCCTGCCCGAGATCACCTCGGACGAGCGCGAGCCGGACCCCCGCGAGCGCCGCGACGGCGACACCTGGCTCAAGGAGCAGGTGCCGCCGCACCACGGCGGCTGAGGGTCGAACCGGCGTATTGATGCGCCGGCTCGGCGGGTGATGCGGGTCGAACCGGCGTATTGATACGCCGGCTCGGCGGGTGATGCGGGTCGAACCGGCGTTGATGCGCCGGCTCGACCTGACCTGCGGTGTGCTCAGCCCTGGCGGGCGGTGAGGGCGTCGCGGATCTCGCGCAGCAGCACGGTGTCCTCGGGGGTGCCCGGCGCCGGGCTGGGGAAGTACCTCTCCTTGGCGCGGGTGTAGGGCAGCACGACGAGGAAGTAGACGACGGCGGCGAGGATCACGAACGCGATGACGGCGTTCATGAAGGCGCCGAAGGAGTTCTCCTCGTTGCTGAAGTAGTCGCTGGCGCCCTCGGGCATCTTCGAGGTCAGCCAGTTGGTGAAGGTCGTGACGACCGTGCCGAAGGCGGTGCCGATGATGACCGCGACGGCCAGGTCGACGAGGTTCCCGCGCAGCAGGAAGGTCTTGAAGCCGCTCATGAGGTGGATCTCCTCCTAGTCGTGGCGGCCCGAGCGACCGCGTCACCGCACGACGCTAGCGGGACCAGACGTAGGTCAGGAAGGTCGCCGCCCCGGCTGTTGCCAGGTTGTGGACATCGTTTTCCTCGACGGCCAGCACGACGAGCCGACCACCGGGCTGACCGAGCGGTCCGGCGCCCCCGCCGGAGTCCGAGGCCGCCCCCGGCAGCGCCAGCACCGGTACGCCGGCAGCGACCGTGTCCGAGCTGCCCGCCTGCGGGTCGGTCGCCACGACGTCGATCCGGTCCCCGACGGCCAGCAGGTCGACCGCTCCGGCGTCGGGCAGCCGCACGGGGACGGCGACGCGGCCGGTCCCCACGAGCCCGTCGGAGGCGAGGTCCTGACCGACGACCCGGACCGCCGTGACCGGCTCGCCCCGGGCGACCGGCCCGGCCAGGACCGCTCCCACGGGGTCGGTGAGCACGTCGTCGGGCACCACGGCGGGCGGGAGCGTCGCGGTGGTCAGGTCGGACTCGTCGAGGACCGCCCCGGCCGGCAGGGCGCGGGCCGCCACGACCACGTCGACCCCCGGTGGGACGGGCGCGGCCACGGCACGCACGCCCGCGACGACGGCGAGACCGGCGCACAACGCCGCGAGCAGGCGACGCCGGCCGAGCACCGCTCGGCGCAGTCGTAGCCGCGCGGCACCGAGCCGGCGGCGTACTGGGGATGAGGGGGCGGGGGAGGACGGGGCGGGGGAGTGCGGTCCGGGTGGCATCCGGCGACGCTAGGTCGGATCGGCCACCTCAGCCCGGGCCACTCCACAGGCACGCCTCACCGGGCCGCCGGCCGTCCACAGGACGGCTGGGCGGCGGATCAGGTGGTCGGGTGGCGGGTCAGGAGGCGGCGGCGGGAGCGCTGCTGGTGCTGCTCGAGCTGCTGGAGGACCCCGACGTGCTCGTGCTGCTGGAGGAGGATTCCGAGCTGCTGGAGCTGCTGCCCGCGCTGCTGCTGGAGTCGCTGGAGGAGGTGCCGGAGGACGAGCCACCGGAGGACGACGAGCCCGAGCCGGAACCCGAGCGGCTGTCGGTGCGGTAGAACCCGGAGCCCTTGAAGACGACGCCGACGGCGTTGTAGACCTTGCGCAGCCGGCCCTCGCACTGCGGGCACTCGGTCAGCGAGGCGTCCGAGAAGCTCTGGACCTGCTCGAAGGCGTGGTCGCACTCGGTGCAGGCGTACTGGTAGGTCGGCATCGGGTCTCCTCTCGCACGGGCCGGGACACGGGGTGCGTCGTTGGCACTCTTCCCAGGCGAGTGCCAATGCTACGTCACGGCAGAATGGCCCGCACCATGAGCGAGCACACGCGACCGGCAGGCCCCGCAGGCGGCCCCGGCGGCCCCAGCACCGGTCCGGCGACCGGAGCGGCGACCGGAGCGGCGACCGGACCCGCCGCGTGGTGGCGCGCCTTCCGGCGGATGCCCGACTCGGTGCGGGTCTCGACCTACGTCGTGGCGGGGCTGGTGCTCTCACTGGTGGTGGCCGGGCTGTTCGCGCTCGCGCTGGCCCGGCGGCCGCTGCCGCAGACCGGCGGCGAGCTCGAGGTGCCGGGTCTGACCGGAACGGTGACGGTGCTGCGCGACGGGGCCGGTGTCCCGCAGGTCTACGCCGACAGCGTCAACGACCTCGCGATCGCGCAGGGCTACGTCACCGCCCAGGAGCGGTTCTTCCAGATGGACGTGCGCCGCCGCAGCGCGTCGGGCACGCTCGCCGAGCTCGTGGGTGTCGGCGCGCTGCCCGGGGACCGCGTCGCGCGGACGCTCGGCTTCCGGGTCGTCGCCCAGCAGGAGGTGGCGCTGCTCAGTCCCGACACCCGCGCGTTCCTGGAGGCCTACGCCGACGGGGTCAACGCCTACCTCGCCCAGCAGGACCCCTCCGAGCTGGCCGTGGAGTACACCCTGCTCGACCTCGACGGTGCCGACTCGGCCCCGGAGGACTGGACGGCCGTGGACTCGCTGACCTGGCTGAAGGCCTACGGCTGGGACCTCGGCGGCGGCGCGGCCGACGAGGTCGAGCGCGTGCTGGTCGCCGACGCCGTGGGCTCCCAGCGGGCCGAGCAGCTGTGGCCGGCGTACTCCCACCAGACGGTGACGCCGGTCGTCACCGGCGGCGCGGTCGTCGACGGACGCTTCGAGCCCGGCGCCACCGAGGGCGGCACCCGCAACCCGCAGCGCGTGGGCTTCGGGCCGCGCCGGGTGCGGGCGGTCGAGGCGGCCGGACGCGCCCTCGACGCGCTGCCGGAGGTCGTCGGCCGCGGGCCGGGGGTCGGGAGCAACGCGGTGGTCGTGGGTGCCGAGGCGTCGGGGACGGGCGCGCCGCTGCTGGCCGTCGACCCGCACCTCGCAGCGCAGGTGCCGGGACCGTTCATGCAGGTGGGCCTGCACTGCCGTGACGTCGGTCCCGAGTGCCCCTGGGACGTCGCCGGCTTCTCGCTGCCCGGGGTGCCGGGCGTCGTCCAGGGCCACAACGCCGAGGTGGCGTGGGGCATGGCCGCCGCCGGCCTCGACACGACCGACCTGGTCGTCGAGCGCATCCGCGACGGCCGGGTGCTGACCGAGCGGCGCACCCGCCCCGTGCGCACCCGCACCGAGACCATCGAGGTGGCCGGCGCCGGGGACGAGCTGCTCACCGTCCGGACCACCCGGCACGGACCTATCCTCTCCGACATCGACCCCGCCGCACGCGAGGCCGGTGAGGCGGCACCGGCGGCGCGGGGAGCGGACCTCGACGAGGAGCTCGCGATCGCGGTGCAGTGGGCCGGGTCGACCCCGGCGCCGACCCTCGACGCGCTCGTCGACCTGGCGCTCGCCGAGGACGTCGCGGCCGCGCGGCAGGCGCTCTCGTCGTGGGCGGTCCCGGCCGTCGACGTCGTCCTCGCCGACCGCGAGGGGACCGTCGGCGTGCAGGTCGCCGGCGCCGTCCCGGTGCGCAAGTCCGGCCGCGACACCACCGAGCCGACGGCCGGCTGGCGCGCGGAGAACGAGTGGACCGGACGGACGCTGCCCTACGGCGCGCTGCCGTTCACCACCCAGCCCGCCGACGGGGTCGCCGTCGCGGCCAACCAGGCCCCGGTCGGCACCGACTACCCCTTCCACCTCGGCACCACGTGGGACCCCGGCTCGCGCGCCTCGCGGCTGCGCGACCTCGTGGTCAGCGGGCCGCAGGACGTCGGGTCGCTGCAGGAGGCCCAGCGCGACAGCCTCTCCCCGCTGGCCCCGGTGCTGGTGCCGGCGCTGCTGGCGGTCGGGCTGGACGGCGGGTACGCCGACGACGGCCAGCGGCTGCTGGAGGACTGGGACCTGACCCAGCCGGCCGCGGGCACGGGCGCGGCGGCCGCGGCGTACCTCAACGCGACGTGGCGCGAGCTGCTCGCCCTCACCTTCCACGACGAGCTGCCGGCCCAGGTATGGCCCGACGGCGGACCGCGGTGGGTCGAGGTCGTGGCCGGTCTCCTGGACTCCCCGCAGGACCCGTGGTGGGACGACGTGACCACCGACCGGGTCGAGGACCGCGACGACGTGCTGCGGCGGGCGATGCTGGAGGCCCGCGACGAGCTGACCCGTCGTCAGGCCCGCGAGGCCGAGCAGTGGACCTGGGGCCACGTGCACCAGCTGTTCCTGACCTCGCCCGGGCTGGTCGGCGACGGGGTGGCCCTCGACCTCGCCCGCCGCGTCGTCGAGCCCGACCCGTGGGAGGTCGGTGGCGGTCCCGGATCGGTCGCCGCGACCGGCTGGGACGCATCCCGCGGCTTCGACGTCACCACCACCCCCGCGATGCGGATGGTCCTCTCGCTGGCCGACTGGGACGACTCCCG
>JAYYWX010000029.1:0-11036 GCA_036341255.1 Actinomycetota bacterium
TAGCCGCCGGTCGTGGGGTGGTCGGCGAGGAACACCACCGGCCGCCCACCCGGCGGCAGCTGCACGGCGCCGAGCACCACACCCTCCGAGGCCAGCTCGTCGGTGCGCGCGCGGGGCAGCGGGTCGCCCTCGAGGCGCACCCCCACCCGGTCGGCGTCCGCGGCGCACGACCACGCGCCGCGGACGAGCAGGTCCACCGCGTCGCCGTCGCACCAGTCGGCGCGGGGACCCGGGTGCAGCCGCAACGGGCCGCCCGCCGGCGCGGCCGGGACCTCGACCGCCGCCGGCTCCCCCGCAGGTACGCCGACGGGCAGCCGGTCCCCGGTCCGTACCGGGTCCGGTCCGAGCCCGGAGAGGGTGTCCGCGGAGCGCGAGCCGAGCACCGGGTCGACCAGCAGGCCGCCGGACACGGCCAGGTAGCTGCGACACCCGCGCTGCGGCGTACCGAGGGTGAGGGGGGTGTGCGCGGGCAGCCGGACGGCGCGCCCGGTGGGGACGGCGCGGTCGCCGACGCGCAGGGGCACCTCGGCCCCGGTCACCGCCGCCCAGCGGTCCTCGTCGAGACGCACTTCGAGGCCCCCGAGCAGCACCTCGAGACCGGCGGCACCGGGCGCGTTGCCGACCAGCCGCTGCGCGAGGGCGTGCGCCGGCGCGTCCAGCGCACCCGACCGCGGCACCCCGAGGTGGGCATGACCGGGGCGACCGAGGTCCTGGACCGTCACCAGCGGTCCGGTCGCGAGCACCTCGAGGGAGGCGGTCACGGGTGGACCTCGCGGAACACGACCCGGGTGCCCGGCGCCAGCAGCGCGGGAGGAGTGCGGCGTGCGTCCCAGAGGGTCAGGTCGGTGCGGCCGAGCAACCGCCATCCGCCGGGCGAGGCCGTCGGGTAGACCGCCGACCACGTGCCGGCCAGCGCGACCGATCCCGCCGGGACCCTGGTCCGCGGGGAGTCCAGCCGCGGCACCGACCACTCCTCGGGCAGGCCGGCGAGGTAGGCGAAGCCCGGCGCGAAGCCGCAGAACGCACTGACCAGCTCCAGCGACGTGTGCCGCTCCACGACCTCCCGCGTGGTGCACCCCCACAGCTCGGCGACGGACGCGAGGTCGGCGCCGTCGTAGACCACAGGCACCTCCACCAGCGACCCGTCGGGCGGATCGGCGCCCGGGTCCCAGCGGGACAGGGCGGCCGCGAGCACGGCCGGCGCGGCGCCGTCGACCAGGACGGTGGACGCCCCCGGCACGACGTCGGTCGCGTCGACGGTGGCGCGCAGGTGCTCGGCGAGGGAGAGCGCGGTGGGGGCGTCGGCCACCTCGAGCAGCTGTGCGGACGGCCCGCAGGCCACCGAGTGGTACGCCGGAGGGCCGGTCTCCGCGGTCACTGCAGTCCCCGCAGCGCCCACCCGGCCGCGAGGAGGGCGTGGCGCACCCCCCGGGCGTGCTCGACGGCCCCGGGGTGGTCGCCGTGGACGCAGACCGAGTCCACGCGCTCGGCGAGCTCCACGGCGCGCTCGGCGATCCGCGGCCCATCGGTCAGCACCGCCCCGGGACGGTCCCGCGCCAGCAGACGGCCGTCGTCGGCGTACCCGCGATCGGGGAAGCCCTCGTGCCACACCCGCCGGCCGCGCTCGGCGGCGAGCGCGAGCAGTCGGCCCGGCATCCCGAGCACCGGCAGGTCGCGGGAGCCCTCGAGCACCGCGAGCGCCTGCTCCTCGTCGTCCATGGTGCGGTGGTAGAGCGCCCCGTGCGGCTTCACGTAGCGCACCACGGCGCCCTCCTCCCCCGCGATCACCGAGAGCGTGCCGACCTGGTCGGCCACCTGCTCGCGCAGCACGGCCCGGCGCACGTCGAGCGCGACCCGGCCGAAGCCCGCCCGGTCGGCGTAGGAGACCTGGGCGCCGACGACCACGTCTCGCGCCGCCGCCTCGGCGCACACCGCACGCATGATCGCGGGGTTCCCGGCGTGGTAGCCGCACGCGACGTTGGCGCTGGTCACCACCGCCAGCAGGGCGGCGTCGTCGGTGACCTCCTCCCCGAGGTCGGCGTTGAGGTCGACGTGGCGCACGACCCCGAACCTAGTGCCCGGGCTCGGCCCCCGCGTGGCAGGCGTGCACCACGCGTCTAGTGTCGCCGCATGTCCACGCCGACCCAGCCGTCGACCCAGCCCGCGCAGCCCCCGGTCGCCCCGCGCCGTCCCACGAGCCGCGAGATCCACGGGCGCACCCGCACCGACGACTACGAGTGGTTGCGGGAGAAGGAGTCGCCGGAGGTGTCGACTCACCTCGAGGCCGAGAACGCATGGACGCAGGCGCGCACCGCCCACCTGGCCGACCTGCGCGCGACGATCTTCGAGGAGATCCGCACCCGCACCCGTGAGACCGACCTGTCGGTGCCGACCCGCAACCGCGGGCACTGGTACTACGGGCGCTCGTTCGCGGGCAAGGAGTACGGCGCCACCTGCCGCGTCCCCGTGGCCGACCCGGACGACTGGACCCCGCCGCGCCCCGCCGAGGACTGCGCGCCCGACCAGCCGGCACTACCCGGCGAGGAGGTGCTGCTCGACCTCGACGCCCTGGCCGAGGGCCACGACTTCTTCTCCCTCGGCGGGGCAGCCGTCTCGCCCGACGGCACCCTGCTGGCCTATGCGACCGACGTCGTCGGCGACGAGCGCTACACCGTGCGGGTCAAGGACCTGCGCACCGGCGAGCTGCTGCCCGACGTCGTGGAGGGCGTGATCGGCGGAGCGACCTGGGACCGCGCCGGTGATCACCTCTACTACGTGACCGTCGACGAGTCCTGGCGCGCCGACAAGGTCTGGCGGCACGCCCTCGGCACCGACCAGGACGCCGACGAGCTGGTCCACCACGAGACCGACGGCCGCTTCTTCACCAGCGTCGGGCGCACCCGCTCGGACCGGTTCATGGTCGTGGCGTCGGGGTCGAAGACCACCACCGAGTACCGACTCCTCGACGCCGACGACCCCGACCGCGGGTGGTGGGTCTTCGCCGAGCGAGAGGAGGGCGTGGAGTACTCCCTCGACCACGGCGTGCTGGGCGGGCAGGACGTCCTGCTGGTGCTGCACAACGCGACCGGCCCGGACTTCGAGCTCGGCGTCGCCCCGTGCGCACCGACCCCGCGTGCCCAGTGGCGACCGCTGATCGGCCACGACACCGCCGTACGCCTGGAGGACGTGGACGCGTTCGCGACCCACCTGGTGGTGCACCAGCGCAGCGAGGGCCTCACCCAGCTGCGCATCCTCGAGCTGGGCGGCACCGAGGACGCGCCGGTCACCGACGACTACCTCGTCTCCTTCGACGAGGAGGTCTACACCGTCGGTGCCTCCGGCAACCCCGGCTTCCACCAGCCCACCGTCCGGCTGGGCTACACGACGATGGCCATCCCCTCGAGCATCTACGACTACGACGTGCGCGACCGCTCTCTCACGCTGCTGCGTCGCGCGCCGGTGCTGGGCGGCTACGACCCGGCCGACTACGAGGAGCACCGGATCTGGGCCACTGCCGAGGACGGCGAGCGGATCCCGATCTCGTGGGTGGCCAGGCGCGGCGCGGTGGCCGACGGGCCCGTGCCGACGCTGCTCTACGCCTACGGCTCCTACGAGGCCTCGATGGACCCGTACTTCTCCATCGCCCGCCTCTCGCTCCTCGATCGCGGTGCGGCCTTCGCGATCGCCCACGTGCGAGGCGGGGGCGAGATGGGCCGGCGGTGGTACGACGACGGCAAGATGATGCGCAAGCAGCACACCTTCAGCGACTTCGCCGCCTGCGCGCAGCACCTGATCGACACCGGCTGGGCCAGCGCGGACACTCTCGTCGGCGAGGGCGCGAGCGCCGGCGGCCTGCTCATCGGTGCCGTGGCCAACCAAGCGCCGGAGCTCTTCAGCGGACTGGTGGCCGGGGTGCCGTTCGTCGACGCGCTCACCACCATGCTCGACGCGACGCTTCCGCTCACGGTCACCGAGTACGACGAGTGGGGCAACCCCGAGGCGGACCCGGAGGTCTACGACTACATGGCCTCCTACGCGCCGTACGACAACGTCACCGAGCAGGACTACCCGGCGATCCTGGCCGAGACCTCGCTCAACGACACCCGCGTGCTCTACGTCGAGCCGGCCAAGTGGGTGGCCAAGCTGCGCGCGACCGCCCCCGACCTCCGTCCCGACGTCCTGCTGCGCACCGAGATGGCGGCGGGCCACGGCGGGGTGTCGGGGCGCTACAAGTCCTGGCACGACCGTTCCTTCACCCTCGCGTGGATGCTCGACCGGATGGGCTTGGCCGACTCCTGAGCCCACCCGGGGCGCGTCTCACCCGTTCGGGTACCCATCCGCTGGACACCGGGGTGTCGAACCCCTTGCACGCGTGAGGCCCACGCAGGTGCCCTGAGAAGTGCCTGAGAGTCGGCCGACGAGGCAACTCTCGCCGGGCGTCACACGTCGAGGAGTGTGAAGGCTTCACCGGCCGGGTGGGTTTCCGCCAGGGAATCCCGGGCACCGGTGGGGCGTTGGAGAACGTGAGACGTGACCGGCGTCCACGCGCCGAAGGAGGGTTCCCATGGCCACCGCCACCCGCACCAACCGCGCGAGCACCCGTGAGATCGAGGGACGCGACAGCGTCGGCCTCTACCTCGACGAGATCGCCCGCAACGACCTGCTCGACGCCGCGGCGGAGGTGGAGCTCTCCAAGACCATCGAGGCCGGGCTGATGGCCGAGCACCTCCTGAAGGAGGGCCGGATCGGCCGCCGCAAGGGCGGCGCCCCGATGACGGCCTCCGAGGAGGAGCTCGAGTGGCTCGCCGAGGAGGGCCGCAAGGCCGTCGACACCTTCATCACCGCCAACCTGCGCCTGGTGGTCTCGATCGCACGCAAGTACGGCCGGGCGCAGATGCCGATGCTCGACCTGATCCAGGAGGGCAACACCGGTCTGATCCGTGCGGTCGAGAAGTTCGACTACACCAAGGGCTACAAGTTCTCGACCTACGCGACCTGGTGGGTCCGCCAGGCCATCACCCGCGGCATCGCCCAGCAGGCCCGCGTCGTGCGACTGCCCGTCCACGTCGTCGAGGAGCTCAACCAGGTGGGCGGCGCCCGCCGCACGCTGGAGCGCCAGCTCGGCCGCGAGCCGGAGCCGCAGGAGATCGCCGACGAGCTCGGCATGGACGTCGAGCGCGTCCTCGACCTCCTCTCGTGGGGTCGTGAGCACGTCTCGCTCGACACCCCGGTCGACGAGGACGGCGACACCTCGCTGGGTGACCTGATGGCCCAGGAGACCGCGCCCGGCCCGGACCTGACCGTGCTCGACGTGGAGTCCCGCGAGCGGCTCAACAACCTCGTGGGTCAGCTCGACGACCGCGCCGCCGACATCATCCGCTCCCGCTACGGACTCACCGACGGGCGCCAGCACAAGCTCGCCGACATCGGCGCCAAGCACGGCATCTCCGCCGAGCGGGTCCGTCAGCTCGAGCGCGAGGCGCTGCAGAAGCTGCGCCGCTTCGCCGACCCCGACCTGGCGGCGGGCTCCGCAGCCTGACCTGCCCTGACCCACGCACGCTCGACCGGTCACTGCCGGGCCGCAAGGCCGGGATGACCGGTCGTCGTGCGTGGGCGACCTCTCGGCCGTGCGTGAGCGACCTCTCGGCCGTGCGTGGGTGACGGCTCGGCGGGTCAGTAGCCGTAGGCCGCCTCACGCAACGCAGCGGAGGCGGCCTCGGCCTTCTCCACCACGCGCTCGTCGACGGGACGGTCCTGCGCGATCCGGGCCTGCCAGCGTTGCAGGGCCACGACGCGGGCCGCTGCCTCCTCGACACGCGCACGGTCGAGGCTGCCGTCCTCCAGGGCGCGGGTGATCGTCTGGTGGGCCCGGCGCGTGTCGGCGGGCATCAGCAGGAGGTCCGCTCCCGCCTGCAGCGCCCTGACCGCGAGCGCGGGGGTGCCGGCCACGGCCCCCATGCCCAGGGAGTCGGTGATGGCAACACCCTCGAAGCCGAGCTCCTCGCGCAGGTAGGCGTAGGTCTCGGGCGCGAGGGAGGACGGTACGCCCGGGGCGATCGCCTCCACGTCCAGGTGCCCGATCATCACCGACGGCGCCCCGGCCCCGACCGCGGTCGCGAACGGCGCCAGGTCGCGGGCCTCGAGCTCGGCCAGGGTCTCGGTGAGCACCGGCAGCGTGGTGTGGGAGTCGGCGGTCGCGCCGCCGTGCCCGGGGAAGTGCTTGGTGGTGGACACGATGCCCGAGCGGTTGTAGCCGGCGACGGCCTGCTTGACCGCCGCACCTGCCAGAGCGGGGTCGTCGGACGGCGCCCGGGAGCCGATCGTCACGTCGGCCGCTCCGATCGTCACGTCGGCGACCGGGGCGTAGACCCAGGTGAAGCCCAGCAGCCGCAGCTCGAGCCCGGTGGCCAGCGCAGCCTCCTTCACCGCGACCCGCCCGCGTCGCCCGGAGTCGGCGATCGCCTCGCCGGCGGCCGCGAAGGCCGGGAAGTCGGTGGCCACCCCACGCAGGTGGGCCACCGAGCCTCCCTCCTCGTCGACGCCGATCACGGCCGGGAAGTCTCGTCCGCTCTCGGCCACGGCGCCCTCGACGGCCGCAGTGGTCGCGAGCACCTGCTGCTCGTCGACGACGTTGTCGGCGGTGACGCAGACCCCGGCGAGGTGCAGGTCGCGCACCAGCTCGGCCGGCACCTCGGGGTCGGTGCCCGCGTAGCGGCCGACCAGCACCTGGCCGGCCAGCTGCTCGGAGCTCCACCCGGCGACCAGCGCCTCCGCGTCCTCGAGCTCACCGACCGTCGGGCCCCAGGAGAGCGGGGTGTCGGGGTCGACCGGTTCCTCGGCCGCCTCGGTCGACCCGGTCGCACCGGGGGCGCTCGGCGTTGCCGGGGAGGCGTCGGCCCCGCTGGTGGTCGGCTCCGGCTCGGTGGGGACCGACGAGCAGCCCACGGCCAGGGTCGAGAGTGCGGCCACGGCCGCCAGCGTCGTACGTCTCATGCGGTGGGCGGCCCGATGAGCTCGGCGTGCACCTCGGCGACGCGGGACCGGAGGTCCTCCAGCGTGCCGGTGTTCTCGACGACGTGGGTGGCGATGGCGAGCCGCTGCTCGCGGGTGGCCTGGGCGGCGATCCGGGACTCGGCGTCCTCGAGGGTCCAGCCGCGGTCGCGGAGCATCCGCTCCACCTGGAGCTCCCGGGGCACGTCGACGACCACGACGGCGTCGAAGTCCTCACCGCGCCCGGACTCGGCCAGCAGCGGGATGTCGTGCACGACCAGTGCCCCCTCGGGCGCGGACGCCTCGAGCTCGGCGTATCGCTCGAAGACCAGTGGGTGCACGATGCCTTCGAGCCGCCGACGCGCGCCCTCGTCCCCGAAGACCAGGCGCCCCATCGCCGGCCGGTCCAGCTCGCCGTCGGGGGTGAGCAGCTCGGTCCCGAACTCCGTCACGACGGCGTCCAGCCCGGGCGTTCCCTTCGCGACCACCTCGCGCGCGATGGCGTCGGCGTCGATCACCACCGCCCCGAGCTCGGCCAGCATGGCGGCGACGGTGCTCTTGCCCGACGCCACTCCCCCCGTGAGTCCGACCCGCATGCCCGCAGGCTAGTCGGCGCCCCTAGACGAACAGCACCAGGCCCACCAGCGCCGGCAGCAACCCCAGCAGCAGCCACGGGGTGAGCAGCGGCCGCTTGTGGATGGCCAGACCGGCTGCGATGGCCAGCACACCGAAGGCGCCGGCGATCACCGACAGCCCGACCCGCGGCGCGGTCTGCTCGGGGTCGATGTACCAGGCCGCGATCAGCAGGCCGCCGGCCAGGTGCAGGATCGTGGTGACCACCAGCGTCGACATCACCCAGGTCTGCACCCGCGTCGTGCCGGCGGAGTTGATGGTGTCGCGCTGCGGGGCGTTCGGGTCCATCAGGTGGCGCGCGCGGCGCGGAGCAGCGGGCCTGTCCTCGGTCGTGTCGTTCAACGCGGCATCCCCTTCCCGGGTGGTCGGCACGGCCAGCCTAGGACCGGGCTCCCGCGCCCAGCACGGGGGCTCGGGGCCCTGGGCCCAGGCCGGCTCAGGACGCGGCCGCCTCGTCGGGGATCTCGAGCTCGCGGACCGAGGCGATCACCTGCTCCAGGGCGGCAGCGGGCAGGGCGCCGGGCTGCGCGAAGACCAGGTGACCCTGCTTGAAGGCCATCAACGTCGGGATCGAGGTGATGCGGGCAGCTGCCGCGAGCTCCTGCTCGGCCTCGGTGTCGACCTTGGCGAAGACGATGTCGGGGTGCGCGGTCGAGGCAGCGTCGTAGACGGGCGCGAAGGCGCGGCAAGGGCCGCACCAGGAGGCCCAGAAGTCCACGAGCACGATCTCGTGGTCCAGCACGGTCTGCTCGAAGGTGGCGGCGGTCAGGTCGGTCGTGCTCATCGGTCCTCCATCGGTTCGGTTGCCTGGAACCCCTAGGGGGGTTACTGGCAGAACCGCGTGGACCGCGTCGGCATTCCCGGCCCCGCGGCTAGGGTCGACCCGTGCTGGAGCTGACCCGCGACGAGGCCCGGCGGATCGCCGTGCGCGCCCAACTGCTCGCCCTCCCCCGCCCCGACGACGTGGTCGACGTCGTCGCCCACCTCGGCGCCCTCCAGCTGGACCCGACCAAGGCCGTGGCCCCCAGCGCGCACCTGGTGCTCTGGAGCAGGGTCGGCTCCGACTACCACCGCGCCGACCTCGAGGACGCGCTCACCGACGGCAGGCTCGTCGAGATCGGCGGGATGGCCAGGACCGTCGAGCAGGCGCCCCTGCACCGCGCCGTCATGGCTGCCTGGCCCGGCCCCGGTGCGCACCGCCCGTGGCACGACCAGGTCCTGGCCTGGATCGCCGACAACGCCGAGTGCCGACGAGACATCCTGGAGACGCTGCGGCAGGAGGGGCCGCTCACCGCACCCGAGCTGCCGAGCTCCATCGTGCGACCGTGGCGCTCGTCAGGGTGGACCGACGACAAGTCGGTGCTCAAGCTGCTCGACATGATGGCAGCGCGCGGGGAGGTCGTGGTGGTCGGGCGCGCCGGACCGCATCGCCTGTGGGACCTGTCCGAGCGCGTCCTGCCCGACGACCCGGTCCCACCGCTCGAGGAGGCGCTGGCCGAGCTGGCGCGACGCCGCCTGCGCGCGCTCGGCATCGCCAGAGGGCGGGCCGCGGTGACCCCTGGGGAGCCGAACGACGTCGGCGAGACCGGGTCCCCGGCACGCGTCGACGGGGTGCGGGGCACCTGGAGGGTCGACGCCGAGCAGCTCAAGGGGGTTCGCTCGCCCGACGGCTGGGCGCCCCGGACCGCGCTCCTCTCGCCGCTGGACCGGCTGGTCCTCGACCGCTCACGGATGGCGACCCTCTTCGACTTCGACTACCAGCTGGAGATGTACAAGCCCGCCGCCCAGCGCCGCTTCGGCTACTGGGCGCTGCCCGTCCTTCACGGTGACCGCCTGGTCGGCAAGGTCGACTGCACGACCGAGCCCGCCGAGGGGGTGCTGCGTGTGGACGCCGTCCACGAGGACCACGACTGGCCCGAGGAGGTCCGCGCCGCCGTGCACGCCGAGATCGAGTGCCTTGCCGGCTGGCTCGGCGTAGAGCCGCTGCTGATGCCGGGGGTACGCCGGTGAGCAGCCTGCGCCCGAGCACCCGGCTCCGCCCGGGCGACCGGGTCGCGCTCCTGGTGCCGGCGACGGCGGCGTACGTCGAGACCGCCCTGGCGCTGCTCGCCCAGGGCGTGGTGCCGATCCCCCTGGACCCCCGACTCACCGAGCACGAACGTCGGCGCATCCTGGACGGCCTGGACCCCACCCTCGTCGTCACCGACGACGGCCACCTGGCCGACCTGCTGGCAGCCCATCGCCCGGATGCGCCCGTCACGGACTGGCTGCCCCTGGCCAGGCCGATGCACTGCACCAGCGGCACGACCGGCACCCCCAAGGGCGTGTGGAGCGGCTTGCTCGACGAGACGGACGCGCGGTCCCTCGTGGCCGAGGAGCGCGACCTCTGGGGCTTCGGAGCCGACGACGTGAACCTCGTCCTCAGTCCGCTCCACCACTCCGCCCCCCTGCGCTTCGCGATGGGAACCCTCCTCGCCGGAGGCCGCCTGGTGGTCCCCGGACCGTTCGACGTCGAGGCCGTCACCGCCGCGATCTCCCGCGACCGACCGACCACGGCCTTCTGCGTGCCCACCCACCTGCAGCGGCTCTTCGCCCACTGGGACGAGGCGGGCACTCCCGACCTCTCCTGCTTCCGGCTGCTCGCGCACGCCGGCGCCCCCTGTCCCGACGACGTGAAGCGCCGACTCGTCGAGGAGCTCCCACCGGGGAGCACCTGGGAGTTCTACGGGTCGACCGAGGGCCAGTTCACCGCCTGCCGCTCCGAGGAGTGGCTCGAGCGTCCCGGGACCGTCGGACGAGCCCGTCCCGGCCGGGTGCTGAGCACCGACGACGACGGGACGATCTGGTGCGTCGTGCCACCGCACGCGCGCTTCACCTACTACGGGGCGCCGGAGAAGACCGCCGCCGCCTGGCGCGACACCGCCGACGGACCGGCGTTCACGGTCGGGGACCTGGGCCACCTCGACGAGGCCGGCTACCTCTACCTGGACGGGCGCCGCGAGGACCTGATCATCACCGGCGGGGTCAACGTCTACCCGCTCGAGGTCGAGCAGGTGCTGAGGGAGCACCCGGACGTCACCGACGTCGCGGTGTACGGCGTCGACGACCCCGCCTGGGGACGGCGGGTCTGCGCGGCCGTGGTCGGCGGTGCGAGTGCGTCGGACCTGGACGCGTGGTGCCGCGAGCGCCTCGCGCCGCCGAAGCGCCCGAAGACCTGGCTGCGCACCGAGGACCTGCCGCGCACCCTCACAGGCAAGGTGCGCCGCGACGTGCTGGCGGAGCGGACCGAGGGCTGACCGTGGGCTGACCGGTCGCCGCGGGGCCCACCGCCCCGGAGACGGCAGAAGGGCCCCCCGGGCGCGCCCGGGGGGGCGTCCGGGGGGGGGGAGCGGGGGGCCGGCCCGCCGGGCGCA
>JAYYWX010000030.1:0-5540 GCA_036341255.1 Actinomycetota bacterium
GGCCCCGCGGGGCCCGCCCCCCCCCCCCCGGGGCCCCCCCACCCCCCGGGTGGCCCCCGGGGGTGGGGGCACCCCCGGGCGGTTCCCCCCCCCGGGGGGTGCACCCCGCCGCTCACCGCGCGGGCGAGGTCTCCCCGAGCAGCCACACGTCGAACACGGGCGCCAGGTCACGACCGGACTCCCGCGACCACCAGCCGACGATGCCGTCGTAGTCCGAGGAGCCGTAGGGCATCGACTGCGGCCACTCGCGCACCAGCCGCCAGAACTCCCGGTCGCCGAGCAGCCCGCGGATCTCGTGCCACATCAGCGCGCCGGAGTAGTAGGCGTTGCCCTCGCCGAAGGTCGCCGGGTCGTAGTCGGCGGCCGGCCCGGCGTCGGCTCGCATCTGCGGCTCGTCCTGCGCCCAGTAGTCCATCAGCTGCTGCAGCGTGTACGGCTCCTCGGCGGCCATCCAGGCGCCCTGGAGGTACATCGCCATGCCCTCGTTCATCCACAGGTCGCGCCACGTGGTCGGGCCGATCAAGTCGCCCCACCAGTGGTGCGCGATCTCGTGGACCAGCACCGGGGTGGAGGTGGTGTACTCCGTCATCCCCAGCGTGATCATCGTCTGGGTCTCCATGCCCGACTCCGAGTCGACGAAGAGGAACCCGAGCGCGTCGAAGGGGTAGGGACCCAGCTTCTCCTCCAGCCAGGTCAGCCCGCGGTCGGCCTCGGCGAGCCCGGCGTCGGCGTCGACGCGGTCCTCGTCACCGACCGGCACCCAGTACGCGAGGGGCACCCCTGAGGAGGACACGGCCTCGCTGACGTCGTACTCGCCCGTCGCGATCGTGACGAGGTACGACGACGCCGGCTGCTCCATCGACCAGCGCGTGGTCGTGACCCCGTCGGACTCGGTGCGCGAGATCATCTGGCCGTTGGCCACGCCGACCCGTGGGGACGGCACGGAGATCGTGATGTCGTAGGTGGCCTTGTCGGCGGGCTGGTCGTCGACGGCGTACCAGCTGTAGGCGCCGGTCGGCTCCTGCATCGTCCAGGTGTCACCGTCGTCGGTGACGGTCCAGCCGTTGGTGCTGAAGTCGCCGCGGGTCGTGGGCGCGGCGACCGGCTTAGGGGAGCCGGCGTAGTCGATCTCCAGCACGTGCCGGTCGTCGCGGCGCACAGCGGCAGCGACGCGCAGGTCCTGGCCGCGGCGGTCGAACCCCACCTCCCCGCCGTCGAGCCGGACCGCGGTGACCTCCAGCGCGGGGCTCAGGTCGAGCACCAGACGCTCGCTGTCGCGAGCGGCCCGCAGCAGCAGCGTCTCCCGACCGGTCAGCAGCCGCTCCTCGGGATCCCAGGCCAGATCGAGGTCGTAGTGCAGGGCGTCGAGGACGGGGTGGCCGACGCCGGGGTAGACGGGGTCGCGCCGAGGCCGGCTGACCGAGGCGTCCAGCGACGGGTCGTCGAGGGCGGGCAGCTCACCCAGCGCCACCGGCGCCAGACCCGGGGACGCCGCCGAGCCGGGCTCGGCCAGCACCTCGACCTCGGTGTCGAGGCCGCCGGCGGTGCAGGCGGTGAGCGCGAGCGACAGCGCGAGGACGGTGGTCGAGCAGGGAGCGCCTGCGAGCGGGCGTCGAGACCGCCGGACCCCCCTCATGCGTCGGCCGCCAGCAGCGGCCGGGTCAGCTTGCGGCCGTGGTGGATCTGCGCCTTGACGGTCCCGAGCGGGAGGTCGAGCAGCTGGGCGATCTCGTCGTACGCCAGCCCGTGCACGTCGCGCAGCAGCAGCGGCTGCACCAGCTGGGGGTGGTCGCGCTCGATGATCTCCATCGCCTCGAGCAGGTCGAGCCGGGTGCCGGCGATGACCGAGGTGGTGCGCGGGTCGGGGCGCTCGAGCGGCCCGGCGGCGGTGAGCTCGGTGGGGTCGGCGGGGACGGCCTGGTTCTTCAGCCGGCGGTACGTCGACCGGGCGCTGTTGACGCAGACCGCGTGCAGCCACGTGGTGAACCGACCGCGGCCGTGCCACGAGCCGATCTTGCGGCTGACGTTGAGCAGCGCCTCCTGGCAGGCGTCCTCGGCGTCGGGCAGGTGCGGCAGCACGCTGCGGCACGCCCCGAGCGCACGCGGCTGGACGGCGCCGAGCAGCACCTCGAGGGCGTCGACGTCACCCGCTTGGGCGCGCCGCGCCAGGTCGTCGATCTCGTCGGGTTCCCACGGCCCTGCACTGGTCACGCTTTACCTCCATGCCCCATCATGCCGGGGTGTCGGACACACCTGCCCGCCTGGGACGCTACGTCGTGCGTCGACGGTTGGGATCCGGCGCGTTCGCGACCGTGTGGCTGGCCTACGACGAGCAGCTGGACTCGCCCGTCGCGGTCAAGGTGCTCGCGGAGAACTGGGCCGACGACGGCCAGGTGCACCGCCGCTTCCTCGAGGAGGGCCGCTACCTCCGCCGCGTCGAGTCGCCCCACGTCGTGCCCGTCTACGACGCCGGAGAGCTGCCCGACGGCCGGCCCTACCTGGTGATGGCCTACGCCGACCAGGGCACGCTCGCGGCGCGCTACGACTCCACAAAGCCGGGGGGCGACACGCCTCCGACGCCGGGCCAGTCGCTCGCGGTGCTGCGTCAGGTCGGCGCGGGGCTGCAGGCCCTGCACGACCGTGGCGTGCTGCACCGCGACGTGAAGCCGGCGAACGTGCTGTTCCGCACCGTCGACGCCGCCGAGGGCGCGCAGGTGCGCGCCATGCTCGGCGACCTCGGGCTCGGCAAGGCGCTCGACGCCTCGTCCCGCTTGACGATGATCGCCGGCACGCCGTCCTACGTCGCGCCCGAGCAGGCGCAGGCGGAGTCGCCCGACGCCCGCGCCGACCAGTACTCCCTCGGCGCGCTGGCCTACCTGCTGCTCTCGGGCCGCCAGGCCTTCCGCTTCACCAGCCTCCAGCAGGCGGCCGACCCCGCGCCGCCCGACCCGCTGCCAGGTCAGCCTGCGGCGGTCGATGCCGTGGTGCGCCGTGCTCTGGCGCGCGACCCCGACGACCGGTGGCCCGACGTGACCACCTTCGTGGAGGCGGTGGAGGTTGCCGTCGAGCAGACGGCTGGCCCTCTCGACGACGGCCCGACGCTGCCGTGGCTGCCGCTGGATCCCGACGCCACGCGCGCCGGCGCGGGCCCCACGTCGGGTGGTCGAGGTGCGACGGGCGCCAGCGACGAGCGGGCCCCTTCCGGTGGTCGAGGTGCGAGGAGCGCCAGCGACGAGCGGGCGTCGAGACCACGCTTGTGGCCGTACGCCGCCGCCGCGCTCGTCCTGGGTGCGGTCGCCGCGGTCGGCTCCTTCGTGGTCGCCCGGGACCTCGCGACCGAGCGGCTGCCGGAGCTGGCGATCGTCAGCGACGCCTCGGGCACCCTGGAGGCGGAGGTCCCCGGCGGGTGGACCGCGGTATCGGGCCGTGACGGGTGGACGGCCCCGCAGGACGAGGCCGGGTATCCCGCGCTCGCGGTCGGGACCGTGCGGGACTGGACCGCGGAGACCTCGACCGGCCACGGCGTGTTCCTCGCGCTGATGCCGGGCTCGGACCTGCCCGACCGGATGCCGGGTCATCCCGAGTGCGACGCCAGCCAAGCGCCGTACTCCGAGAGCGGGAGCCAGCCCTCGCGCACCGTCGTGCACTCCGGCTGCCCCGGCGGCGTGACGGTCGAGCGGGTCGTCCAGGTCGCCGCAGACCGGCTGCTGTGGGTGCAGGTCCGCAGCCCCGACACCGCCACCGCCAACCGGGTCCTCGACTCCGTCACCACCCGCGGCATCTGACGTCGGTATGGCGGGCTCGGCCCGCCTGCGAGGTCAGAGTTGGGAGGTCAGAGGTCGGAGTGCACCCGACGACCCGCGACCCAGGTGCCGGAGACGGTGACCTGGCGCAGGTGCGCCGCCGCGTCGGCGGGGGAGTCGGCCGGCTGGAGCGGGTCGTGGTCGAGCAGTGCGAGGTCGGCCAGCGAGCCGACGCCCACGGTGCCGGCGCCGTCGACCGAGGCCCGCAGCACCTCCAGCGGGGTCAGCGCGTGCTCGCCGTGCCAGGCCTCGCGCTCGTCGCCGCTGCGGTGGACGGCCGCGGCCATCGCCAGCCACGGGTCGAGCGGGCTCACCGGCGCGTCGGAGCCGAGCGCCAGCTGCACGCCGTCGTCGAGCATCCAGCGGAACGCGAAGCACCGGGCCGACCGCTCACCCCAGATCCGCTCGGTCAGGTCGCGGTCGTCGAGCAGGTGCGCGGGCTGCACGCTGGCACGGATGCCGAGGCGGGCCATTTCCTTCACGTCGCCGCGGTTGACCATCTGGGCGTGCTCGATCGAGCCGCGAGCACCGGTGTCGGCGTACGACGCCAGCGCCTCGGCCACGGCCGCGTCGCCGATCGCGTGGGTGGCGACCTCCAGGCCGCTGGTGTGCGCGATGCGCAGCAGCTCGCGCAGCTCGGCGCCCGACAGGTTCGGCTGGCCGGCGGGGTACTCCAGCTTGTAGGCGTCGCCGTAGGGCTCGCAGCACCACGCGGTGCGGGTGTTGAGGGAGCCGTCGCTGATGATCTTCAGCGGCCCCATGGTGAGCCGGTCGTCGCCGGGGATGATCGGGTCGCCGGTGCGCAGGCCGCGCCCGAGGACGTCGTCGAGCCCCTCGGCGTACGTCGCCATCCGGATGCGCAGCAGGTCGCACCCCTCGGACCACTTCTCCTGCCACTCCGGCACCCCGCCGGAGAACTCGAAGTCGACCAGCCCGACCACGCCCATCGACGCGGCGTGGTCGAGGGTGCGGCGGTAGGCCTCGGAGCTGGTGCCGTCGTTGCCGACCAGCGAGGAGAGCCGGGAGTACGCCGCGAACCACTCGGCCTCGCGCACGACCGAGTCGCGCACCGGCATCGCCAGGTGCAGCAGGGCGACGGTGTTGAGCCAGGCGTGGTGGCCGTCGCCGGAGATCAGCACGACCGGCGTCTCGCCGGAGACCGCGTCGAGCTCGGAGACGGTGACCTCGCGCTCCCAGCCGGCGGAGCGGTGTCCCCAGCCGATGACGGGCAGGTCGGGGTACTCCGCGACCCGCACCCGCACCTCGTGCAGCGCGTCCTCGGGGCTGCGCGCGCCGGCCAGGTCGAGACGGCCCGACGTCAGCGTCCACTGGGCCAGGTGCACGTGCTGGTCCCACAGCCCGGGGATCAGCCAGCGGCCGTCCGCGCGGACCTCCTCCACGCCCTCGGGTCGGTGCAGCGTCGGTCCGACCTCGACGACCCGGCCGTCCTCGACGAGGACGTCCATGGGCTCGGTCGGGGCGGGGGAGTCCACCGGGACCAGGCGCGCGTCGCGCAGGATCAGGCTGTGCATGGCGCGAGCGTAGGCAGACACCGCCCGCAGACGTGAACCACGGTGGGTGCTGGTTACCGTGGCGCCGTGGACGGACGACGGCTCGGGCTCGCGGCGCTCACGGTGGTGGCCCTGGCCGCGGCCGGCGCCGGGCTCGGGTACGCCGTCGCCGAGGACGCCCCGGAGCCGCTGCAGGTCGACGCGGGGCCGGTGGCCGCCGTGGACC
>JAYYWX010000031.1:0-13217 GCA_036341255.1 Actinomycetota bacterium
CCCACGATCGCGAGGTCCTCGGGCACGGACCGGCCGGTGCCGATCGCGTGCTGCAGCAGGCCCAGCGCCAGCAGGTCGTTGGCACAGAAGGCGGCGGTGGGCCGGCGTCGGGCGCTGAGCCCGGCCAGGCGGGCCCCCGCCTCGCGTCCCTCGGGGACGACGAGCTGGTCGGTCTCGAGCACCACGAGGTCCTCCTCGGGCCGCCCCGCGTCGGCCCACGCCTCGCGAGCGCCGCGCAGCCGGTCTCGGACCTGGCCGATCGAGACCGGGCCGCCCACGAACGCCACCCGCTCGTGTCCCAGGTCGAGCAGGTGCTCGACCGCCAGGCGTCCTCCGAGGACGTCGTCGACCGCGACCGAGCAGAAGGCCTCGTCGTCGCGGGTGCGGTCCACGATGACGACCGGGGTGCCGCGCGCGGCGAGGTGGTCGAGGAACGCGGCGTGCGGGTCGACCGGGGTGACCAGCACCCCCTGCACCCGCTGCTGCTCCAGCAGCTCGACGTGGGCGCGCTCGCGCGCCTCGCGGTTGGCGGAGTTGCACAGCATCACCGTGAGGCCCTGCTCCTCGGCGGCCGACTCGACGCCGAGGGCGACGTCGGTGAAGAACGGGTTGCCCGCGTCGAGCATCACGTAGGCCAGTGTCCGGCTGGTGCCTGCGCGCAGCTGGCGCGCGGACTCGTTGCGCACGAAGCCGAGCTCGGCCATCGCCGCCTGGACCCGCTGGCGGGTGGTGACGCTGACCCGGTCGGGACGGTTCAGCACGTTGGAGACCGTGCCGAGCGAGACGCCGGCGGCGGCCGCGACGTCCTTGACCGACACCGAGCGGGAGCTGGCCACGACTTCCCTCCCGCCGGTCCGGTGCCCGCGATCGGGCAACACCTCTGAAACGTTGTGGGCACGACCATAGTGCCCCCGACGGGATGCCGCCGAGAACCCTTCGGGTGCCTTCACCTGCGGACTCCCTGATGAAATCTGCACGACACCCTTGACGGCTGTGACGGGCGACACGTACGGTCACCCGAGTCGTTTAAAACGTTTCAAAACAGGAGTGGTGATGGCGGAGCCGACGTTGGTCCTCGAGGACGTCGCCAAGTCCTTCGGCGCGGTGACCGCCCTGCGCTCGGGCTCCCTCACGGTCGAGCCCGGCTCCATCCACGCGCTCGTGGGGGAGAACGGCGCCGGCAAGTCGACGCTGGTCAAGATCGTCGCCGGGGTCCACCGCCGCGACTCGGGCACCTTCCGCCTGCTCGGCACCGACGCCGACTTCTCCTCCACGGCGGAGTCCAAGGCCGCCGGTGTCGCGGTGATCTACCAGGAGCCGACGCTCTTCCCCGACCTCGACGTCACCGAGAACATCTTCATGGGTCGCCAGCCGGTCGGGTCCTGGCGCCGCATCGACCGGCACCGGATGTACGCCGAGGCCGCCGCCCTCTTCGAGCGCCTCGGTGTCGCGATCGACCCGCGCCGCCCGGCCCGCGGCCTCTCGATCGCCGACCAGCAGATCCTCGAGATCGCCAAGGCCATCTCCCTCGACGCCTCGCTGCTGATCATGGACGAGCCCACCGCCGCCCTCTCCGGCGTCGAGGTCGAGCGGCTCTTCACCGTGGCCCGGAGCCTGCGCGACGAGGGTCGCGCCCTGGTCTTCATCTCCCACCGCTTCGACGAGGTCTTCGACCTGTGCGACACCGTCACGGTGATGCGCGACGGCGACTACGTCGGTACCCAGCGCATCGCCGAGACCAGCGTCGACGAGATCGTCGCCCTCATGGTCGGCCGCGAAGTCACCGACCTGTTCCCGAAGACCCCCGCGGAGATCGGCGACGTGGTCCTCGACGTCCGCGACCTGTCGGCCACCGGCCGCTTCCACGACGTCTCCTTCCAGGTCCGCGCCGGCGAGATCGTCGGCCTGGCCGGACTGGTCGGTGCCGGCCGGTCCGAGATCGCCCGCGCGGTCTTCGGCATCGACGACTACGAGACCGGCACCGTCACCCTCGGGGGCGCCGCGGTCCGCAAGCGCTCACCACGAGAGGCGATCCGCGCCGGCATGGCCTTCATCCCCGAGGACCGCCGCCAGCAGGGCCTGGTCACCGAGGCCTCGGTCGCCCGCAACGTCGCCGCGGTGATCCGCCGCGGCCTGAGCCGGGCAGGCCTGCTCACCACCTCGATGGAGAACGACGCCGTCGGCCCCTGGGCCGGGCGCCTCGAGGTCAAGACCTCCGCGCTCGACATGCGCGCGGCCACCATGAGTGGCGGCAACCAGCAGAAGGTCGTGATCGCCAAGTGGCTGGCCACCGAGCCGCGGCTGCTGATCATCGACGAGCCCACCCGCGGCATCGACGTCGGCACCAAGTCCGAGGTCCACCGCCTGCTCTCCGACCTCGCCGGGCAGGGGATGGCGATCCTGATGATCTCCTCCGAGCTGCCCGAGGTCCTCGGCATGGCCGACCGGGTGCTCGTGGTCTGCGAGGGCAGGCTCACCGCCGACATGCCCCGCGAGGACGCGACCGCCGAGGCCGTCATGCACGCCGCCACCCACCGCGACGGCCACACCGCCGGCGGTGCCCACCACGAGCCGCACGCGGCCGAGAAGTCGGAGGTGTCCGCGTGAGCTCCGCGACCCGAGTCCTGTCCCACGTCGTCCGCTCCCGCGAGCTGGCCGTCGCCGTCGTCCTGGTGGCGCTGATCGTCGTCACGACGCTGAAGAACGACAACTTCCTCTTCAGCCCCGACGGGTGGCGCAACCTGCTGCTCAACCCCTCGATGCTGCTGATCCTGGCCGTCGGTCAGACCGCGGTGATCATCACCCGCAACGTGGACCTCTCCGTCGGCTCGACGCTCGGCCTCACGGCGTACGCCGTCGGCAAGCTCTACACGACCTACCCCGACCTGCCCGTGGTGCTCGTCTTCCTCGCCGGCCTGGTCTTCGGCGGGCTGCTCGGGCTGGTCAACGGGGTGCTGGTCACCTTCGGCAAGGTGCCCGCGCTGGTGATCACCCTCGGCACGCTCTACATCTACCGCGGCATCTTCCTGTCCTGGGCCGGCTCGGACCGGATCACCGCCTCCGACATGCCCCGCGACTTCCTGGCCCTGGGGACCAAGCAGGTGCTGACCATCCCGGTGCTCACGATCATCGCGCTGGTCGTCCTGGCGGCCGTCGGCTACTACCTGTGGACCGCCCGCGGCGGCCGCGAGATGTACGCCATCGGCTCCGACCCCGACGCCGCGGTCCTCTACGGGCTGCAGACCACCAAGCGGGTGCTGTCGGCCTTCGTGCTCTCCGGTGCCCTCGCCGGGCTGGCCGGCGTCTGCTACGCCGCCCGCTACGGCTCGATCTCCTCCGGCGCCGGCCGTGACATCGAGCTCCAGGCGGTCGGTGCCGCCGTGATCGGAGGCGTCGCGATCTTCGGCGGAGTCGGCACCGTCTGGGGCGCCGCGATCGGCGCCGTGCTCCTCACCACCATCAACTCCTCGCTCCCGATCCTCGGGGTCAGCGACTTCTGGCAGCGCGCCGTCGTCGGCGCCCTGATCCTCGCCGCGGTCGTGCTCGACCGGGTGCTCTCCGCCCGCCAGGCCAAGCGCCTCGCCGCGGAACGGGAGGCGCCCACCGATCCGCCACCGACCGGCAGCCCGACCCGACAGGAGGTGCCGGCATGAGCACCCGCTCCACGACCCCGGCCGCCGGCGCACCGCTGACCTCCGGCGAGGCGCGCACCTACGCGGCGTACTCCAGGCCCCTGTGGCAGCGCGTCCTGCTCACCCGGGAGTTCGCGATCATCGCGGCGCTGGTGGCGGTCTACGCCTTCTCCTACGTGCGCGTCGAGAACTTCGACGGCCCCCTGACGCTCTACTACCTCTTCCTCGACGT
The DNA here is from genome assembly GCA_036341255.1 of Actinomycetota bacterium. Taxonomy (GTDB): domain Bacteria; phylum Actinomycetota; class Actinomycetes; order Propionibacteriales; family Nocardioidaceae; genus Nocardioides. The sequence continues at coordinate 3,865 of JAYYWX010000031.1, forward strand.
CGCGCCGATCCTGCTCATCGCGCTGCCGATGACGATGATCATCGTGACCGGCGAGATCGACCTCTCGGTCGCCTCCGTCGTCGGGCTCAGCTCGGTGCTCGTCGGCATCCTGCACGTCGACGCCGGGCTGTCGCTCCCGACGGCCGCCCTCGTCGCGGTCGCCGTCGGGGCCGTGGCCGGCGCGGTCAACGGCTTCCTCGTCGCCTACGTCGGGCTGCCGAGCCTCGCGGTCACCATCGGCACGCTGGCGCTCTACCGCGGCATCGCGGTCGGCCTGCTCGGCACCGAGGCCAAGACCGACTTCCCCGAGAAGTGGACCGACCTGGCCAAGCAGCGCATCGTCGAGGGCCAGCCCTACCCGTGGATCCTGCTGGTCGTCGCGGTGCTCGCGATCGTCTTCGCGGTGCTCCTGCACTTCTCGACCTTCGGCCGCGGCGTCTTCGAGATCGGGCTCAACGACGAGGCGGCCCGCTTCTCCGGCGTCGACGTCGCCCGCACCAAGCTCGTGCTCTTCGTCCTGGCCGGCGCGATCTCGGCCTTCGCCGGCGTCTACTACACGCTGCGCTACGGCAGCGCCCGCGGCGACAACGCCACCGGCATGGAGCTGCAGGTCATCGCGGCGGTGCTCCTCGGCGGCGTGTCGATCTTCGGCGGCCGCGGCGCCCTGCACGGCGTCCTCGCGGGCGTGCTGCTCATCGGCGTCGTCACCTCCGCCATGCGGTTCAACACCGATCTGGTCGACAAGATCCAGATCGTCGTCGGGGTGCTCCTCGTGCTCTCCGTCGTCTCCCCCAGCTTCCTCTCCTGGGCCTCGGGTCTCATCCGGGCGAGGACGGGCCTGCGCAGCAGGTCCACGGCAGGCACCGGCAAGCGGTCACTGCCCTGATCACCCCACGAAAGGTACGAACGATGACGTTCCAGAACCGACGGTTCACGGCGCTCGCCGCCCTGTCCCTCGTCGCCGGCCTGGGCCTGACCGCTTGCGGCAGCGACGGGGACGGCGAGTCCGCCTCCGGCGACGGTGACCTCTCCATCACCATGCTCCCCAAGAACCTGGGCAACCCCTACTTCGACACCTCCACCGGTGGTGCCGAGGACGCGGCCGCCGAGCTCGGCGCCTCCGTCGAGGAGGTCGGTCCCGACACCGCCACCCCCGACGCCCAGGTCCCCTTCATCAACACCGCCGCCCAGCAGGGCGCGGACGCGCTGATCGTGTCGGCCAACGACCCGACCGCGATCTGCGACGCGCTCGAGGAGGCCGCCGGTGCGGGCACCGCGATCGTGACCTTCGACTCCGACACCGACCCCGAGTGCCGCGACCTCTACATCTCCCAGGCCGACGCCGCCGGCATCGCCAAGGTGCAGGTCGAGATGGTCGCCGAGCAGATCGGCGGCTCCGGTGAGATCGCGATCCTCTCGGCCGCGGCCAACGCGACCAACCAGAACGAGTGGATCGCGCTGATGGAGGAGGAGCTCGACGCCAACTACCCCGACATCGAGCTCGTCGACACCGTCTACGGCGACGACGACGACCAGACCTCCTTCGACAAGACCGCGGCGCTGCTGCAGAGCCACCCCGACCTCAAGGGCATCATCAGCCCGACCACGGTCGGCATCGCCGCCGCCGCGCGCTACGTCTCCACCTCGCAGTACAAGGGTGAGGTCGCCGTCACCGGTCTCGGCACCCCCAACCAGATGCGCGAGTACGTCGAGGACGGCACCGTCGCCGAGTTCGCCCTGTGGAACCCGGGCGACCTGGGCTACCTCGCGGCGTACGCCGCTGCTGCCCTGGCCAACGGCGACATCGAGGGCGACGAGGGCGACACCTTCGAGGCCGGCGAGCTCGGTGACTACACCGTGGGCGAGAACTCCGTCGTCCTGCTCGGCGAGCCGTTCCGCTTCAACGCCGACAACATCGGGGACTTCGACTTCTGATCGACCGGCGGTTTCGCCGCCCGTCGTTGAAACGAATCACCCGACCCCACCCGCAGGAACAGGGAGACCCCATGCCGCGCCACTGCTTCACCCTCCAGGTCCGCCCGGACCGGCTGGCGGAGTACGCCGAGCGTCACGCCGCGGTCTGGCCCGAGATGTGCCAGGCCCTGCACGACACCGGCTGGCGCGACTACTCCCTGTTCCTGCGGGAGGACGGCCTGCTCGTCGGGTACGTCGTCGCCGACGACCTGACCGCCGCGCAGGCCGCCATGGCCGCCACCGAGGTCAACGCCCGGTGGCAGGCCGAGATGGCCGACTTCTTCGTCGGCACCGACGGTCGCCCGCCCGACGAGAGCTTCCGACTCCTCCCCGAGGTCTTCCACCTGGAGGACCAGCTGCCCGCCAGCCCCGCACCCGCCAGCCCCGCACGACCGAACGAGAGCCAGTGATGACCACCGCACGCTTCGCCCAGATCGCCCCGCAGCTCGAGGGCCAGGCCATCGAGCTGCCGTCGTGGGCCTTCGGCAACTCCGGCACCCGGTTCAAGGTGTTCGGCAGCCCCGGCTCGCCGCGCACCATCGAGGAGAAGATCGCCGACGCCGCGACCGTGCACCGCCTCACCGGGCTCGCCCCGAGCGTCGCGCTGCACATCCCGTGGGACCTCGTCGACGACTACGCCGCGCTGCGCTCCTACGCCGCCGAGCAGGGCGTGGAGCTGGGCACCATCAACTCCAACACCTTCCAGGACGACGACTACAAGTTCGGCGGCCTGACCCACGTCGACGCGAAGATCCGGCAGAAGGCGATCGACCACCACTTCGAGTGCCTCGAGGTGATGGCCGCGACCGGGTCGCGGGACCTGAAGATCTGGCTCGCCGATGGCTCGAACTACCCCGGCCAGGCCGACCTGCGCGGACGCCAGGACCGGCTCGCCGACTCGCTGGCCACCATCTACGAGCGCCTGGTCGACCTCGGCTCCGACCGCCGACTCGTGCTGGAGTACAAGTTCTTCGAGCCGGCGTTCTACCACACCGACGTCCCGGACTGGGGCACGTCGTACGCCCAGGTCAGCGCCCTGGGCGAGCAGGCGACGGTGTGCCTGGACACCGGCCACCACGCGCCGGGCACCAACATCGAGTTCGTCGTCATGCAGCTGCTCCGGCTGGGCAAGCTGGGCTCCTTCGACTTCAACTCCCGCTTCTACGCCGACGACGACCTGATCGTCGGGTCCGCCGACCCGTTCCAGCTCTTCCGGATCCTGTTCGAGGTGATCCGGGGCGGCGGCTACGGCCCGGCCAACCCCGACGGGCACAGCGACGTCGCGTTCATGCTCGACCAGTGCCACAACGTCGAGGACAAGATCCCCGGCCAGATCCGCTCGGTCCTCAACGTCCAGGAGATGACCGCCCGCGCGCTGCTCGTCGACCGTGACGCGCTGGCCGCCGCGCAGGAGGCCGGCGACGTGCTCGGAGCCCACGAGGTCTTCATGGACGCCTACCAGACCGACGTCCGCGCCGACCTCGCTGCCTGGCGCGAGGAGCGCGGGCTGCCGGCGTACCCGATGAAGGCGTACGCCGAGTCCGGCTACCAGCAGCAGATCGAGGCCGCCCGCGTCGGCGGCACCCAGCTCAGCTGGACCTGACCCACCCCGACCCAGCCGTCGATCCACCCCGACGACCCAGCGCGCACCCCAACCCGAGAGAGAGCCATGAGCACCACGCCGAACCCGACCGCCGCCGACCTGATCGCCCGGTCCAACCGCCTGGGCGCGGACCCGAAGAACACCAACTACGCCGGCGGCAACACCTCGGCCAAGGGCACCGAGACCGACCCGGTGACCGGGGAGCCGGTCGAGCTGCTGTGGGTCAAGGGCTCCGGCGGCGACCTCGGGACGCTGAAGGAGTCGGGCCTCGCGGTGCTGCGCCTGGACCGGATGCGGGCGCTGGTCGACGTCTACCCCGGCATCGAGCGCGAGGACGAGATGGTCGCGGCCTTCGACTACTGCCTGCACGGCAAGGGTGGTGCCGCGCCGTCGATCGACACCGCGATGCACGGCCTGGTCGACGCCGCGCACGTCGACCACCTGCACCCCGATTCCGGCATCGCGATCGCCACCGCAGCGGACGGCGAGGCGCTGACCAAGCAGATCTACGGCGAGAAGGTGGTGTGGGTGCCGTGGCGGCGCCCCGGCTTCCAGCTGGGCTTGGACATCGCCGAGATCAAGGCGCAGAACCCGCAGGCGGTCGGGTGCATCCTCGGTGGCCACGGCATCACCGCGTGGGGCGACACCAGCGACGAGGCCGAGGCCAACAGCCTGTGGATCATCGACACCGCTGCGGCGTACATCGTCGAGCACAGCAGGGCCGAGCCGTTCGGCCCGGCGCTGGAGGGGTACGCCGCGCTGCCGGAGGCCGAGCGGCGCGCCAAGGCCGCCGCCCTGGCCCCCACCATCCGCGGCATCGCCTCGGCGGACCGGCCGATGGTCGGCCACTTCACCGACTCCGAGGTGGTGCTGGACTTCCTGGCCCACGCCGAGCACCCGCGCCTGGGCGAGCTGGGCACCTCCTGCCCCGACCACTTCCTGCGCACCAAGGTCAAGCCGCTGGTCCTGGACCTGCCCGCGACCGCATCGGTGGAGGAGTCGATCGCCCGGCTGCAGGAGCTGGCCGTCTCCTACCGTGAGGACTACCAGGCCTACTACGACCGCAACTCCCAGGCGCTGGGCGGTGAGTGGCCGGCGATCCGCGGCAAGGACCCGCTCATCGTGCTGGTGCCGGGCGTCGGCATGTTCAGCTTCGGCAAGGACAAGCAGACCGCGCGCGTGGCCGGTGAGTTCTACGTCAACGCGATCAACGTGATGCGCGGGGCCGAGGGGCTCTCGACGTACGCCCCGATCGACGAGAGCGAGAAGTTCCGCATCGAGTACTGGGCGCTGGAGGAGGCCAAGCTGCAGCGGATGCCCCAGCCCAAGCCGCTGGCCACCCGCGTCGCGCTGGTCACCGGTGCCGCCTCCGGCATCGGTCGTGCGACCGCCGAGAAGCTCGCCGCCGAGGGCGCCTGCGTCGTCATCGCCGACCTGGACCCGGCCAAGGCGCAGGCCGCCGCCGAGGAGATCGCCGGCGGCAAGGGCGCCGACGTGGCCGTGGGCGTGCAGGTCGACGTCTCCGACGCCGCCGCGGTGCAGGCGATGGTGGACGCGACGGTGCTGGCCTTCGGTGGTGTCGACCTGGTCGTCAACAACGCGGGTCTGTCGCTGTCGCGCTCGCTGCTGGAGACCACCGAGAAGGACTGGGACCTCCAGCACGACGTGATGGCCAAGGGCTCGTTCCTGGTCTCGCAGGCCGCCGCGAAGGCGATGATCGCCCAGGAGATGGGCGGCGACATCGTCTACATCTCGAGCAAGAACTCCATCTTCGCCGGCCCCAACAACGTCGCGTACGGCGCCGCCAAGGCCGACCAGGCCCACCAGGTGCGGCTGCTGGCCGCCGAGCTGGGCGAGCACGGCATCAAGGTCAACGGCGTCAACCCCGACGGCGTCGTCGCCGGCTCCGGCATCTTCGCCGGCGGCTGGGGCGCCAACCGCGCGGCGGTCTACGGCGTGGAGGAGAAGGACCTGGGCAAGTTCTACGCCCAGCGCACGATCCTCAAGCGCGAGGTGCTGCCCTCCCACATCGCCAACGCCGTCTTCGTGCTCTGCGGCCCGGAGATGACCCACACCACCGGCCTGCACGTGCCCGTCGACGCCGGCGTGGCCGCGGCCTTCCTGCGATGACCGGGGCTGGTCGCGCCGGGTCGTCGCGCTCGGGGGCGTCGGGCTCCGCGCTGCGCGTCGCCGCGGTCGACCTGGGCGCGACCAGCGGCCGGATCATGGCCGGCACGGTCAGTGCGCGCTCGCTGCACCTGGAGGAGGTGCACCGCTTCCCCAACGGCGGGGTGCGGGTGCGCGACGGGCTCTTCTGGGACGTGCTCGGCATCCACCGCGAGGTGCTGACCGGCATCCGGCGGGTCGCCGAGACCGGTCCGCTGCACGGCATCGGCATCGACTCCTGGGCCATCGACTACGGCCTGCTCGACCGCGACGGGACCCTGCTGGGCAACCCCTACTCCCACCGCGACGCCCGCACCGACGGTGTGGCGGCCGAGGTCGCCGCGACCGTCGACCCGGCGCGGCTCTACGCGACGACCGGGTTGCAGGACCTGCCGTTCTCCACGCTCTACCAGCTGGTGGCGGCGCAGGGGACCGCGGCACTGGAGTCGGCCGAGCACCTGCTGCTCCTGCCGGACCTGCTGGCCTACTGGCTGACCGGCACCATCGGCGTGGAGCGCACCAACGCCTCGACCACCGCGCTCTACGACCTCACCACCGGCGACTGGGCGCGCGACCTGATGGGCGACCTCGGCCTGCCGTGGTCGATCCTGCCGCCGTTGCGCGAGCCGGGGTCGATCATCGGCCCGGTGCTCTCCGAGGTCGGCCGGCACGCAGGCATCCCGAAGCGTGTCCCGGTGATCGCCGTCGGCTCCCATGACACCGCCTCCGCGGTGGTCGGGGTGCCCGCCGACACCGACCGGTTCGCCTACATCTCGTCGGGCACCTGGTCGCTGGTGGGCCTCGAGCTCGACGCGCCGGTGCTGACCGAGGCCGCCCGCCGCGCAGACTTCACCCACGAGGGCGGCGTCGACGGCACCGTGCGCTTCCTCAAGAACGTCATGGGGCTGTGGGTGCTCTCGGAGTGCCTGCGCACCTGGGCCGACCAGCGGCTCGAGGGCACCGGCCTGGTCGCCCTGCTCGCCGCGGCCGAGGACGCACCCGCGCTGCGGACCGTCGTCGACATCAACGACCCCCGGTTGCTCCCCCCTGGTGACATGCCGTCGCGCATCCGTGAGCTGGCCGCCGAGGCCGGCGAGCCGGTGCCGACCACGCCGGTGGAGGTCACCCGCTGCGTGCTGGACTCCCTCGCGCTGGCCTACCGCCGGCACCTGCGCACCGCGCTGGAGCTGTCCGGGCGCGAGGTCGACGTCGTGCACGTCGTGGGTGGCGGCTCGCAGAACCACCTGCTGTGCCAGCTCACCGCGGACGCCACCGGCCTCCCCGTCCTCGCCGGGCCCTCCGAGGCTGCCGCGCTGGGCAACGTGCTGGTCCAGGCCCGGGCGCTGCTGCAGGAGCAGGGCAGCACCGAGCAGGGCAGCAGCGAGCAGGGCAGCAGCGACCTGGCCGACCTGGCCGCGATGCGGGCGCTCATCCGGCGCACCCACGAGCTGCATCGCTTCGAGCCCACGCCGACCGCGCGCGGCGGCGCCGACTGGGACGCGGCGGAGAGGAGACTGGCCAGGTGAAGGTCGCGCTCTCGGTCACCTGCGTCAACGACGCGATGTTCCCCGACGTGGGGAAGGCGGTCGTGCGGCTGCTGCGCAGGCTCGGCTGCGAGGTCGACTTCCCCCGCGCCCAGACCTGCTGCGGGCAGCCGATGGTCAACACCGGCTACCTCGACGAGGCCGTCGGCGCGGTGCGGACCTACGTCGACGCGTTCGCGGGGTACGACGCCGTCGTGACGCCCTCGGGGTCGTGCGCCGGGTCTGCGCGGCACCAGCACGCGATCGTGGGCCGGCGCGCGGGCGAGACCGGGTCGGACCCGGGGCTCGCGTCGGCCGTGGCTGCTGCTGCTCCGACGTACGAGCTGACCGAGTTCCTCGTCGACGTGCTCGGCGTGACCGACGTGGGGGCCTACTTCCCGCACACCGTGACCTACCACCCGACCTGCCACAGCCTGCGGATGCTCGGGGTGGGCGACCGGCCGCTGCGGCTGCTGCGCGAGGTGCGGGGGCTGCGGCTGCGCGAGCTGCCCGCGGCCGACCAGTGCTGCGGCTTCGGCGGGACCTTCGCGATGAAGAACTCCGACACCTCCGTGGCGATGGGCGCCGACAAGGCGCGGCACGTCCGCTCGACCGGCGCCGAGGTGCTGGTCGCCGGCGACTCCTCGTGCCTGATGCACGTCGGCGGCCTGCTCTCGCGGGAGCGCTCGGGGGTGCGCACGGTGCACCTCGCCGAGGTGCTGGCCGCGACGGAGGGGGACTGATGGTGGTCGAGCAGCGAGGAGCGCCAGTGACGAGCGGGTGTCGAGACCACCGTCGAGGAGGTGACCGATGAGCCGCACGTTCGTGGGGATGCCGCCGTTCCCGTCCGCGGCCCGGGGGGCGCTGGGGGACACCCAGCTGCGCCACAACCTCGCCCACGCGACCGGGGTGATCCGAGACAAGCGGGCCCGGCTCGTCGAGGAGCAGGGCGACCTGTGGGAGCCGCTGCGCCTGGCCGGCGCCGCGGTCAAGCAGCGCGCGCTGGACGACCTGGCCACCCACCTCGAGCAGCTGGAGGCGTCGCTGACCGCGGCCGGCGCCACGGTGCACTGGGCCCGCGACGCCGAGGAGGCCTGCCGGGTCGTCGCGTCGATCGCGCGCTCGCACGGTGTCGACGAGGTCGTGAAGGTCAAGTCGATGGCGACCGCGGAGATCGAGCTCAACGAGCACCTTGAGGCCGCCGGCATCGCGGCCTGGGAGACCGACCTGGCCGAGCTGATCGTGCAGCTCGGGGAGGACCTGCCCTCCCACATCCTGGTGCCCGCGATCCACCGCAACCGCGCGGAGATCCGCGAGATCTTCCTGCGCCGGATGGCGGCCGTGGGACGCCCGGCGCCGGCGGACCTCACCGACGAGCCGGAGGTGCTGGCCGCGGCGGCGCGCGAGCACCTGCGCGAGAAGTTCCTCCGGGCCAAGGTCGGGGTCTCGGGCGCCAACTTCGCCGTCGCCGAGACCGGGACCCTGGTGGTCGTCGAGTCCGAGGGCAACGGCCGGATGTGCCTGACGCTGCCCGAGGTGCTGGTCTCGGTCGTGGGGATCGAGAAGGTCGTGCCGACCTTCGCCGAGCTCGACCCGCTGCTGCGGCTGCTGCCGCGCTCCTCGACCGGTGAGCGGATGAATCCCTACACCTCGATGTGGACCGGGCCGTCCGCGCCCGACGGCACGGCCGACGGGCCGCAGGAGGTGCACGTCGTGCTGCTCGACAACGGCCGCACCCGCGCCCTGGCCGACGACACCGGCCGCCAAGCGCTGCGCTGCATCCGCTGCTCGGCGTGCCTCAACGTCTGCCCGGTCTACGAGCGCACCGGTGGCCACGCCTACGGCTCGGTCTACCCCGGCCCGATCGGCGCCATCCTGAACCCGCTGCTCACCGGCACTGGAGTGGACGAGCAGACCGACTCGCTGCCGTACGCCTCCACCCTGTGCGGTGCCTGCTTCGAGGCCTGCCCGGTGCGCATCGACATCCCCGAGGTGCTGGTGCACCTGCGCTCGAAGGTCGTCGACGGCCACCGCGGTGACCGGCCGCCGAAGGCGGAGGCGGTCGCGATGAAGGCGGCCGGCTGGGC
>JAYYWX010000032.1:0-10433 GCA_036341255.1 Actinomycetota bacterium
GAGCCCTCCAGCGGCTCCTCGGGCTCCTCCGGGTCCTCGGTGCCGGGGTCCGGGTCAGGCTCGGGGTCCGGGGTGGGCGTGACCTCGCCGCCGGACTTCTCCAGCAGGTCCTGCAACGACTCGCGCAGCGTGGAGCCGATGCCGATGTCGTCGCCGTACTTGGTGAGCACGAAGCGCAGGATCGGGAACGCGGCGTCGGAGAGCTGGCGGGCGGCGTAGACCGGCTGGACGTACATCAGCCCGTCGTTGACCGGCAGCGTCAGCAGGTTGCCGTAGACCGGCCGGGCACCCGAGCGGTCGAACTGCGCCAGCTCGAAGGCCACCTCCTCGTCGGAGGCGAACTGGTTGGCCACCAGGTTCGGGCCGGGCGTCTGCTCGTTGGGCAGCTCCAGCACCCGCATCGTGCCGTAGGTGTCCGACGTCGCGTCGGAGTCGACGGAGACGAACGAGGCCAGGTTGTTCTTCTGGTACGGCACGTAGACGCTGGTCAGCGAGAACGTCTCGTTCTCGCCCTCGACGGTCGGCTCATCGACGAAGAGGCGGTACGGCGGCTGGAACGTGCGCTGCGCGTACGGGTCCTCGGGGACCTCCCAGCGGTTGTTCGACTGGTACCAGTCGCTGGGGTCGGTCACGTGGTAGCGCGCCAGCTGGAAGCGCTGCACCTTGAACAGGTCCTCGGGGTAGCGCAGGTGGTCGGCCAGCTCGGCGGGGATCGCGTCCTTGTCCTGGACGGTGCCGGGGAACGCCTTCTTCCACGCCTGCAGCAGCGGGTCCTCGGTGTCCCACTCATACAGCGTGACCGTGCCGTCGTAGGCGTCCACGGTGGCCTTGACCGCGTTGCGCATGTAGTTGATCTGGTCGGTCGGGATCGTCTGCAGACCGGTCGTGGTGTCGGCCAGCGCGTCGTCGATCATGTCGGAGTAGGAGTCCTTCTCCGCGCCCGGGAACCGGTCGGTGGTGGTGTAGCCGTCCAGCACCCACAGGATCCGGCCGTCGACGACGGCGGGGTAGGGGTCGGAGTCGACGGTCAGCCACGGCGCGACCTTCTGCAGGCGCACGGTCGGGTCGCGATCGAAGAGCACCTTGGAGTTGTCGTTGACGCGGCCCGAGAGCAGGAAGTTCGGCTCGCCGAACTTGATCGCGAACATCAGCTTGTTGAAGGTCGAGCCGACGCTGGCGTCGCCCTCACCCTCGAACGTCGTGGTCGACCCGTTCTCCGAGCCCTGCAGCGGCAGGTTCAGCTCGTAGTCCTCGGCGCCCTCACTGGGCTTGCCGACGATCGAGTAGTCCGGGCTCTGCTCGCCGTAGTAGACGCGGTCCTCGTAGCCGCCGGTGGCCTCCTGCAGGTCGTCCTCGGAGACCTGCGTGCCCTGCGCCCACTCCAGTCCGGCGTTCTCGTCGCCGACGGACTCGGTGTCGAGCTGGCTGCGGTCGTCGCGGCCACGCTGGTTGGCGTACGCCGCGATGATGCCGTTGCCGTGGGTGTAGACGGTCGCGGTGTTGGTCCAGTTCTGGTCCGGGATGCCGTCGACGTTCAGCTCGCGCACGCCGAGCACCAGCGCGCGGTCGGTGCCGTCGATGGCATAGCGGTCCACGTCGAGCACCGGCGCCACCGAGTAGTAGGCACGCACCTGCTGGGTCTGCTCGAAGGCGGCCCGCACGACCTGCGGGTCCACCAGCGGGATCGACTTGGTCTGCCCGTCCAGCGAGGCCAGCGTCGCCCCGATGGAGGCGTCGGGCGTGTACGGCTCGATCTCCACGTCGGTCAGGTCGTACGCCGCCCGCGTGGCCTCGATGTTGCGCCCGATGTAGTCGCGCTCCCGGTCCAGCTCGGAGGGCCGGACCTGGAACTGCTGGACGATGCCGGGCCAGATCATGCCCAGCAGCACCGCGGACAGCGCCAGCAGCGCCACACCGACCGAGGGCAGCATCCAGGTGCGGCGCCACACGTTGAGGAAGAACAGGATCGCGCAGATCACCGCGATGCCGATGAGGATGTTCTTGGCCGGCAGCACCGCGTTGTCGTCGGTGTAGGTGACACCGGTAATGAGACTGCCTGTCTCGGTCGGCAGGTCGAAGCGGTCCAGCCAGTAGTCCACGCCCTTGACGAGCACGAACAGGCCGACCAGCAGCGAGAGCTGCGCCTGCGCGGCACCGCTCATCCGCTCCCCGGCCGAGGACTGCAGCTGGATGCCGCCGTAGAGGTAGTGGGTCAGCGCCGCGGCGATCACCGAGAGCACCAGGACGGCCATCGCCAGGTCGGTGAGGAAGTGGTACCAGGGCAGGTCGAAGACGAAGAAGCCGATGTCGCGGCCGAAGTAGACGTCCTCGCTGCCGAAGTCGCCGCCGTTGCGCCACATCAGGTAGGTGCGCCACTGCCCCGCACCCGAGGTGCCGGTGAAGACCAGCAGCACCAGGCCGATGCCCAGCACCACCAGGCGGCGGATCGGGGTGACGGCCTCGCGGTAGCGGCCCATCCCGTTGGGGTCGCCCATGCCGACGAAGATCGGCCGCAGCCGGTAGGACAGCACCACGTTGAGGCAGACCACCAGCGCCATCAGCAGGCCGGTGACGACGAAGAGCCCGATGCGGGTCCAGATCAGGGTCGTGAAGACCCCGGCGTACCCGCCGGAGACGTACCACAGACGGTCGGTGTAGAAGCCCGAGAAGGTCGTCAGGCCCAGGAAGGCCGCCACCAGCACGACGGCGGTGATGACCAGGGCCCGCGACCGCGGGTTGCGGGCCGCGGGGGGCGGCAGGTCGGGGGTCTCTGCGGTGTTGCTCACGTGCGGTCGGTCTCCTCGTGTCCGTCACCGTGCTCGTCGGTGAGCGTGGCGGTCAGCAGCTCCAGCAGGGCGGGCACCAGGTCGGCGCCCCCCACCACCTTCGTGTCGTCGTCGTGGCTGCGGAAGCGCATCGCGCAGTACGTCGCGCCCGCGCGCGTCGCACCGGCGACCATCCGCAGCTCCTGGCGGGCCGGGTGCGCGGCGGCGTACGCCGCAGCCTCGGCCGGGTCCTCGGGGATCTCGCCGTCGGCCTCGGGCGGGAGCACGAAGCGCTCGACCACCGCGGCGCAGCCGGTGACGTCGGCCGGCCAGCTGATCGTCTCCAGCGCCCGCTCCAGCGGCACCGACGGGCTCAGCCCGTCCTGCTCGACCGGGGTCAGCGACCCCTGGGAGGCGGCGTCGTCGAGGCCCATCGCGGCGGCCAGCGCCGGCTCGCGCTCGACGAGCTGCCGGGTGTCGACGAGCGCGAAGAGCCGCGCCGGGCGGTCCCAGCCCTCCCCCGCGACGTGCTGCTCGATCTCGAGCACGGCGGCGGCGAGGGCCGGGTCGACGTCGAGGTCGCCCACCCGCGGGGTCTCGGGGCCGTCCTCGGTCAGGTCGGCGGGCTGGTCGTTCACTGGTCCTGCGTCTCCTCACAGCTGGGCAGGTCGGCGTCGTGGTCCTCGCCCCAGGCCTGCACGGACTCGAGCGCGTCGTCGAAGGTGTCGACCCGCACCAGGCGCGGGTCGCCGTCGTCGACGCCCAGGGCGTCGGCGCAGTTGGCGGCGGGCACGAGGAAGAGCTCGGCGCCGTCGCGCTCGGCGCCGGCGATCTTCTGCTGGATGCCGCCGATCGGCCCGACGTTGCCGTCAAGGTCGATGGTGCCGGTGCCGGCGACCGCTCCCCCGCCGGTCAGCGAGCCGCGGGTGAGGGTGTCGTAGATGGCGAGCGAGAAGATCATCCCCGCCGACGGTCCCCCGATGTCGGGGTCGATGTTGACGGCCACGTCGAAGGGGAAGCGGAAGCCCTGGCCGGGGGTGAACCCGACGCGCTTGACCCCGTCGTCCTCCACCCGCGGCTCGAGGGTGACGATGCGTCGCTTCCGGTCGCGCTCGACCACGAGGGCGACCGACTCGCCGTCCTTGGTGCGGCGGATCGCCTTCACCAGCATCTCGGCATCGGTGACCCGCTGCCCGTTGACGCGCAGCAGCACGTCGCGCACCTCCAGCTCGCCGTCGGCCGGGGAGTCCGGGACGACGTAGGCGACCTGCAGCGTCGGCTCGACGTCGTAGTCGAGGGCGCGCAGGGCGTTGGCGATCGCGACGTCCTGGCTGGTCACCATGGACACCGCGCCCTCGCGCTGGTCCTCCTCGGCCGTCACGTCTTCGGGGTGGACGTAGTCGTAGGGGTAGACCGCCTCGTCGTCGTCCCACCAGGCCGCGATCAGCTCGGGCAGGGAGAGCTTGTGGTCGACGCGGCTGACGCTGACCGTGGTCAGGCGCAGCTCGCCGTCGTCGCGGTAGGACTTCACCCCGCGCACCGCCACGGTCTCCGAGCCGCCGGGCTGGTCGAGCACGTCGACGGTCGGGCCGGGGGCGTAGGTCGCGTAGGGCAGGTCGGTGAAGAGCGCGGCCACGAGCAGCGCGAGCACCAGCGGGACCGCCAGGAGCCCGGCGAGGGTGCGCTGCGACATGCGCTCACCCTCTCATCCCGGGCAACCCGGGACGGCCCAGGTCCGGCTCAGGTCCGGCGGGAGCGGCGTACGGCGATGCCGGTGCTGCGGTCGCGCTCGGGCCGTGCGGCGGCGTAGCGCAGCGGGGTCTCCCGGCTCAGGCCCTTCTCCAGTCGCTGCAGCAGCACCTCGCGGTCGGGCTCGGGACGCTCGCGACCGGCCCAGCCGGCCCAGCACATCGCCAGCACCGTCACCACGGCGGCCGGCGCCAGCCAGAGCAGGATCTCCACCCGCTCACGGTAGCGCTCAGGGGGTCCCGACCCACTCCTCCACGCCGTCGGTGAAGCGCTGGTGCTTCCAGATCGGTACCTGGGCCTTGAGGGTGTCGATGAGGTCGCGGGAGGCGTCGAAGGCCTGGCCGCGGTGGGCGGCGCTGGTCGCCACCACGACGGCGATGTCGCCGATGGCCAGGGCGCCCGTGCGGTGCACGGCCGCCACCGCGCGTACGTCGTGACGGCCCGCGACCTCCTCGCACACCTCGCGCAGCCGGCTCAGCGCCGTGGGGTGGGCGGAGTAGTCCAGGGCGGCGACGTCGCGACCGCCGTCGTGGTCGCGCACTCGACCGACGAACACCGTCTCCCCCCCGGCGGCCTCGTCACCGATCGCCTCGAGCACCTCGGCGACGTCCAGCGGGGTGTCGCGGATGGCGACCAGCCGCACCGCGGCAGCGGCGTCCGGGCGCGTCTGCGGAGTGGTCGGACCCGTCTCGTCAGGTGTCACCCGGGCAGCGTAGCCAGTTGGCCGGACGGCGTACCGTGGAGCGCATGAGCACCGGCGACGACCGCCCCCACGACGGCTCCGGAGACGAGTCCGGCGACGAGTCCCAGGGCGAGCAGCCCAACCCGTTCAAGGGCACGCCCTTCGAGCAGCTCTTCGGCCAGATGGGCGGCGCCGGCGGGGCCGGTGGGATGGGCGGCATGGGCGACCTCGGCGAGCAGCTGAACAAGTTCAGCCAGCAGCTCGGCGGGCAGATGCCCGACCTCACCCAGCTCTTCGGCCAGATCCAGGCGATGATGGCGCCGCACGACGGCCCGCTCAACTGGGACCTCGCGCTCGACACCGCCCGCAAGACCGTCGCGCAGGACCCCGACCCCAGCCCGACGCAGAAGCAGAAGGACGCGGTCGCCGACGCCGTGCGGCTGGCCGACCACTGGCTCGACGACGCCACCGAGCTGCCCTCGGGCATCACCAGCACCACCGCCTGGTCCCGGGCCGAGTGGCTCGTCGCCACCTCCGACACCTGGCGCCACCTCGTCGAGCCCATCGCCAAGCAGTCGGTGGAGGCCCTCTCCTCGGCGCTGCCCGAGGAGGCCCGCGCCATGTCCGGCCCGCTCGTCGGCATGCTCGGCAAGGTCATCGGGGGCATGCTCGCCGGCCAGACCGGCTCCGGCATCGGCACCCTGGCCAAGGAGGTGCTCAGCGTCTCCGACGTCGGCGTCCCGCTGGCCCCCGCCGGCAGGGCTGCGCTCGTGCCGGCCAACGTCACCGCCTTCGCCGAGGGCCTCGACGTCACCGAGGACGACGTGCTGCTCTACCTCGCGCTGCGCGAAGCCGCGCACCAGCGGCTCTTCGCCGGCGTGCCGTGGCTGCGCGAGCACGTCGTGGGTGCGGTCACCGACTACGCCCGCGGCATCCAGGTCGACACCGACGCGATCCAGTCGCGCATCGAGGAGCAGATGCGTGGCATCGACCCCTCCGACCCCGCCTCGATGCAGGGGCTGATCGAGGGCGGCATGTTCGAGCTGCCCAAGTCGCCCCTCCAGCAGGCGGCCCTGCAGCGGCTCGAGGTCGTCCTCGCCCTGGTCGAGGGCTGGGTCGACGAGGTCGTCGGCCAGGCCACCGCGACCCGGATGCCCGCGGCCACCAAGCTGCAGGAGGCCGTACGCCGCCGCCGCGCCGCCGGTGGCCCCGCCGAGGAGACCTTCGCCGCCCTCGTCGGGCTCGAGCTGCGCCCCCGCCGCCTCCGCGACGCCTCCACCCTGTGGGGCTCGCTGCGCAGCCGGCAGGGCATCGAGGGCCGCGACGGCGTGTGGATGCACCCCGACCTGCTGCCCACCGCCGCCGACCTCGACGACCCGCTCGGCTTCCGCGCCGACGCCACCGCCCCCGACACGATGTCGGAGGAGGACTTCGACGCCGGGCTGCGCAAGCTGCTCGGCGGCGAGGACAGCACCGGCGACACCGAGGATGGCGCGGGCAGCGACGGGGCCAGCGACGGGGACAGCGACGGGGACAGCGACGGGGACAGCGACGGCGAGTGAGCCTGCACGCCGACGCGCTGGCGGTCCTCACCGCCTGGCACGCCCCCTCCCCTGCCCAGGAGGCACTGCGGGTCCGCTACGTCGAGCACCTGCGGGCCGAGCCCGAGGGCACGTGGCGCCACTGCTTCCCCGACCACCTCACCGCGGGGACTCTCGTGGTGGACGCGGCGGCCGACCACGTGCTGCTCAACCTGCACCGCAAGGCGCGACGCTGGTTCGCCTTCGGCGGGCACTGCGAGCCCGGTGACCCCACCCTGGCCGGCGTCGCCCACCGCGAAGCGCTGGAGGAGTCCGGGCTCACCTCCCTCGACTTCGACCCGGTGCCCGCGCACCTCGACGAGCACGCGGTGGCCTTCTGC
The DNA here is from genome assembly GCA_036341255.1 of Actinomycetota bacterium. Taxonomy (GTDB): domain Bacteria; phylum Actinomycetota; class Actinomycetes; order Propionibacteriales; family Nocardioidaceae; genus Nocardioides. The sequence continues at coordinate 7,118 of JAYYWX010000032.1, forward strand.
GACCCCCGCGGGGAGGTCCACCACCTCGACGTCCGCTTCGTCGCCCGGGCACCGGTCACAGCGGAGCCCAGCACCAGCGAGGAGTCCCTCGACGTGCGCTGGTGGCCGGTCGCCGCCCTGCCCGACGGCCTCGAGGCCGAGATGCACGACCTGATCGCGATCGCGCGGGCCCGCACCCTCGGCACCCCTTGACCCTGACCCGGCGCCGCCCGGCTCAGTCGATCGACTCCCCCGGCGGGTCGTCCAGCTCGGCAGCCGCCGACCAACCCAGCAGGTAGCCCTTGGCCTTCTCGGCCTGTGGGTAGCGGTCCACCCACGCCCAGAAACCGTCGTTGTGGTGCGGCTCGATCAGGTGCGCCAGCTCGTGGACCAGCACGTAGTCGGTGACCCACGTCGGCATCCCCTGCAACCGCGCCGAGAGCCGGATCGTGCGGTCACCCGGCGTGCACGAGCCCCACCGGGCCGACTGGTTGTCCACCCAGCGCACCGACTCGGGGACCGCGATCCCGCCGAAGTAGCGGTCCGAGAGCGACACCGCCCGCTCCAGCAGCTCCTCGTCACTGGGGTTGCGCCTGGCCTCGGCGCGCTCGACGCGGGCGACCATCGTCTCGACCCACTCGGCCTCCTCGGCCCGGGTCAGGGTGGCCGGCACGAGCACGACGATCCGGTCGCCGTCACGGTAGGCGGAGACGGTACGACGGCGGCGCTTGGACCTGCGCACCTCGACCGCCGCCATGCTCGGACCCTAGCCTGCCTCGCCGGGGCGACCGGCCCATTCGAGCAGCCGGTCCTTCGGCCAGGTCGTCACGATCCGGTCGGGGTCGATGCCCGCGGCCTCGGCCCGCTCCGCGCCGTACGCCAGGAAGTCCAACTGCCCGGGCGCGTGGGCATCGGTGTCGATGGCGAACAGGCAGCCGATGTCGCGGGCCAGCTCCAGCAGCCGCGTGGGCGGGTCACGACGCTCGGGCCGGGAGTTGATCTCCACCGCGGTGCCGGTCTCCGCGCAGGCCTCGAAGACCTTGCTCGCATCGAACTCCGACTCCGGTCGCTTCCCTCGCCCGCCGGTGACCAGCCGCCCGGTGCAGTGGCCGAGCACGTCGACCAGCGGGTTCTGCACCGCCGCGACCATCCGCCGGGTCATCGCGGGCGCGTCCATCCGCAGCTTGGAGTGCACGCTGGCCACCCGGACGTCGAGCCGCTCCAGCATCTCCTCGGTCTGGTCCAGCGACCCGTCGTCGAGGATGTCGACCTCGATGCCCTTGAGCAGCGTGAAGCCCGAGCCGTCGAGCTGACCGTTGACCGCATCGATGACGTCGAGCTGGCGGGCCAGCCGCTCGGCCGAGAGCCCGCGGGCGACCTTGAGCCGGGGCGAGTGGTCGGTGAGCACCTGGTACTCCCGGCCCAGCTCCAACGCGGTGAACGCCATCTCCTCGATCGGCGAGCCACCGTCGGACCAGTCGGAGTGGGAGTGCAGGTCGCCGCGCAGCAGGCCGAGCAGGTCATGACCGCCGGCGGTCAGGTCTCCTCCGTGCTCGGCCTCCAGCCGGGCCAGCCGCTCGGGCATCCGGCCGCGGACCGCGTCGGCCACCACGGCCGCCGAGCTCGCACCCACGCCCGGGATCGCGGACAGGGTCCCCTGCTCGACGTGGGTCGCGACCTCCTCGGGATCCAGCGGCAGGATCGCCGCGGCCGCCCCGCGGAACGCCTTGACCTTGTAGGTGTCCTCGCGACCGCGCTCGAGCAGGAAGGCGATCCGGCGCAGGGCCGCGACCGGCCCGTCGTCGTACGTCGCGGTGCTCATCAGGTCCTCCTCCACACTCCGTCCCAGCCCGGTACCTGGTTCTCCACCGGTTCAGGCGACTCTCCACACCGATCTCCACAACCCTGTCCACAGGGTGGGGACACTGGTGCACCCGGCGACGCCGGGTCAGCGGCCCTCGAAGCGGGCCAGGCGCCGCTCCTGGGCGGCGCGGATGCCCTCCTGGAGGTCGGCGGTGGCCAGCGTGACGGGCTGGGCCAGCCCCTCCCACTGCAACGCGGCCTCGAAGTCGGCGTGCCCACCGCCCTGCAGCGCCACCTTGGTCAGACGGCTCGGGATCGGGGCGGTGGCCGCGATGCCCACCGCGGTCTCGAGCACCTCGTCGTCGAAGGTCTCCCCCGGCAGGACCCGGGAGACCAACCCCAGGCGCACCGCCTCGTCGTCCTGGACGACCCGACCGGTCAGCATCAGGTCGCGGGCCGCCGCGATCCCCACCGCCTCGGGGAGCAGGTAGGTGCCGGCCATGCCCGGATGCATGCCCAGCTTCACGAACGGCACCCCCATCCGCGCACCCTGCGCGGCGTAGCGGATGTCGCAGGCCAGCGCCATGCACAGCCCGGCGCCGATCGCGGGCCCGTTGATCGCAGCGATCGTGGGCACCTCGAGACGACGGATCGTGAGCCACGCCCGGTAGAACGCCGTCATCCGGGTCCGCAGCCGGTCCACCCCCGCGTCGGGCTCGCTGGCGATCCACGAGGTGTTGCCCCCCGAGCAGAAGGCGCTGCCCTCGCCGGTCACCACGACCACCCTGACCGTCGGGTCCACGGCCAGGGCGTCGACCGCCCGCACCCACGACGCGGTCATCTCGTCCGACATCGCGTTGCGCATGTCCGGGTTGTCCAGCACCAGGCGGACCACGCCCTCGGCGGGCCGCTCCAGACGCAGGTGGGTCAGCTCCAGGTCGTCGGTCGAGTGCGTGGCGGAGGGGGTCATGACCCCAGTCAACCAGTGGCGCGGGCGGCCGACCGGGAGGACCCGCGACCCGCGGGATGGGGTGCCTGTCACGCCTGAGCGTGAGCGTGCCGTAGGGTCGAGTCGGCCCCCCGGCAGACGGCGGGCCACCGATGCGAAGACCTAGAGGCAAGGAGGCCGTCATGGCGGAGACCTGGAGCGGCGAGTTCTACTGCGTGAAGTGCAAGGAGAAGCGCGAGGCCGAGGGCGAGATCAAGGTCAACGACAAGGGCACCCGCATGGCGAAGGCCGTGTGCCCGGTCTGCTCGACCAACCTCAACCGGATCCTCGGCAAGGCCTGAGCGCCCCACCGCAGATTCCTCACCGGACCGGCACCTGCCCCTCGGGGCGGGTGCCGGTCCGGTGCTTTCCCGGGCATCCCTGCCTGTGGAGAACTCCCCGGGGCACGGGCCGGCAGCGGGTAGACCTGACCCATGCCCCTCGTCCCCGCCCTGCCCCAGCACCCACGGCTGCTCCCCGGGCTCAGCGTCCTGCGCCGCGACGCCGACCACCTGCAGGTGGGGGTGGGGTCACGCGCGGTGGTGC
>JAYYWX010000033.1:0-8969 GCA_036341255.1 Actinomycetota bacterium
GCGCGCACGCCGTCGACCACGTCGAGCAGGGGCCGCATCCGGCCGTCCAGGTCGCCGCCGTACCCGTCGGTGCGGTGGTTGTGCCGCGCGTCGAGGAACTGGCCCAGCAGGTAGCCGTGCGCCCCGTGCAGCTGCACCCCGTCGAAGCCGGCGCGCTCCGCGCGCACCGCGGCCGCCACGAAGTCCTCGACCATCGCCTCGACCTCGCCGGTGCTCATCGCGACCGCGTCCTTCTCAGGGTCGTCCCAGGGGCACTGGTTGGGCCGTCCCGTCAGTCGGGGGTCGGCGCGCCGCCCGCCGTGGTGCAGCTGCACCGACGACGTGGCGCCGGTGGCGCGGAGCTCGTCGGCCAGCGCGGTGAGCCCGGGCAGGTGCGTGTCGGAGGCGATGCCGAGCTGGCCGCCCCAGGCCTGGCCGGCGGGAGCGACGTACGCCGCCGCGGTCATCACCAGGCCGAAGCCACCGGTCCCGCGGGCGACCAGCCAGCGCCGCTCGTCGTCGGAGAGCGTGCCGTCGGGGTGGCTCTGGGTGTTGGTCAGCGGCGCCAGCGCGAACCGGTTGCGCCACGGCCGCCCGTGGGGCTGGGGAAGCGGATCGGCGAGGGCGGGGGACGGTGCGTGCGCTGCGGTGCTCATCGCGGTCATCATGCCGGTCGCCGGTGGGGCACGGGCGACCGGAGGAGGCTTGTGCGGCTACCGCCCCGGCCGAGCCTGCGTGAGTCCAGACCGGGGCGGTCGCTGCCGCATCCGGTGGGTTCCCCCGCCACCTCGACGGCAACCACCCCGAAAGGGTGAAGGTAAAGGTGCCGAGCGTGGCGAGCCGACGAGGTTCGCCCGTTCGGGTGACGTCGAGGGGCGCACGTGCGAGGGCTGCTCGGTCATCTCCCTTCGGGTGGCCTGATGGTCGGGCGGGTTGGGCACCGTCGTGACATGACCCGCCTCCTCGAGCACCTCGAGCAGCTCCGCGAGGAGCGCCGAGCGCACCCGGCCCCCCGCCCCCGCACCGCACCCGTCGCCGCCCCCACCGGTGGGTTCCGCGACTGCCGCGGCACCTGGCACGCCTGGGACGGGGACGCCCGATGACTGCCCCGCTCCCCACCCCGCGCGGCGCCCTGACCGAGGCGCTCACCGACTGCTTCCGTGGTCGCGGGGTCGCCCGCTGCGTGGAGGCTGACTCCCACGACGACGCCGCCCTGGCGCTGTGGATGCTCTACGAGCTGCACCACCGCGGGCTCGAGGGTGTCGACGACGCCCTGGAGTGGGACCCGGCGCTGCTGGCCGTGCGTGCCGACCTCGAGCACGACCTCGAGGAGAGGTGGCGCGACCGGACCCGGGTCCTCGTTCAGCCCGCGCAGGAGCGCCTGGTCGATGGCGAGGACTTCGCCGAGGCCTTCTTCGACCTGTGCGCCGCCGACACCGGCGGGGAGTCGCTGGCGCGCTTCGTGCAGCGCGAGGCCGAGCGCGACCAGGTCGAGGCGCTGCTGCGGCAGCGGTCGATCTACCACGTGCGCGAGCAGGACTCGGCGATGTGGGCGCTGCCCCGGCTCGACGACGAGACCAAGGCGCACCTGGTGGCGATCGCGGCCGACGAGTACGGCAACGGCCACCCCGACCACCTGCACGCCGAGCTCTGGCGCCGCGGGATGGCGGCCTGCGGGCTCGACACCGGCTATGCGGCGTACGTCGACGAGGCGCTGCCGGAGGTCCTGGAGCAGAACAACCTGATGTCGATGCTCGGCCTGCACCGGCGCCTGGTGCCGGCGGCGCTGGGCCATCTGGCCGCCTTCGAGGTCTGCAGCTCGGTGCCGTCGAAGCGGATGGTGCGTGGCCTGGAGCGGCTGGGGATGCCCGAGCCGATGATCGACTACTACCGCGAGCACATGGTGGCCGACGCGGTCCACGAGCAGGTGGCCGTACGCCGGATGCTCGGCGGCTGGGTGGCGCGGGAGCCGCACGTGGCCGACGACGTCGTCTGGGGCGCGGCGGTCTGCCTGGCCGCCGAGCAGGAGACCGCGACCGCCGTGCTCGCGTCGGTCCGTGGCGAGGCCGCGCACGACCGGGAGGCCGTCGCATGAGCGCCGAGCGGACGGCGCCGCGCGAGGTGCTGCTGTGCCCCGACGGTCCGGTGCTGATCCCGGGGCCGGTGACCGTCGAGGACGAGCAGGGCGTCAAGCACCACTCCGAGCGTCCGGTCGTGGCGGTGTGCCGGTGCGGCGCCTCGTCGGTGCCGCCGTGGTGCGACGGCTCCCACAAGCAGGTGCGACGCCGCCCGGCCACCGCGGTCCCGAGCCCGCGCCACGGGCGCGAGCTCGAGGACTACTGAGCTTCCTCCCCCCGGAAGGTGCGTCGGGCCCCCCCCCCCCGGTGGGGCCCCGACGCGGGGTGCGCCCTCAGGCGCTGGTCAGGGTGGGGTAGTCGGTGTAGCCCTCGGCGCCACCGCCGTAGAACGTGGCCGGGTCCGGCTCGTTGAGGGCCGCGCCCGTGCGCCACCGCTCGGCGAGGTCGGGGTTGGCCAGGAACGGACGACCCACGGCCACCACGTCGGCGAGCTCGTCGATGAGCAGCTTCTCGACCTCCTCGAAGGTGGTCTGCTCGGAGAACCCGGAGTTGAGGATGAACGGTCCGCCGAAGCGACGACGCAGGTCCTGGGTGAGCTCGCCGCGCGGGTCGGCGAGCATCGAGAGGTAGGCCAGGCCCAGGTCGGAGATGCCGTCGACCAGCGCCTCGTAGGTGGTGCGGGTGTCGGCCGGGTCCTCCTCAAGGACCCCCTGGATGTTGTGGGCGGGGCTGATCCGGATGCCGACGCGGTCGGCGCCGATGGCCTCCGCGACCGCGCGGGTGACCTCGACCGTCAGGCGCGCCCGAGCCTCGGGGGAGCCGCCGTAGAGGTCGGTGCGGGTGTTGCTGACCGGGGAGAGGAACTGGTGCAGCAGGTAGCCGTTGGCCGAGTGGACCTCGACGCCGTCGACGCCGGCCTCGACGGCGTTGCGCGCCGCCTGCACGAACTCCTCGACGATGCCGGGGACCTCGTCGGTGCCCAGCGCGCGCGGCTCGGGGTGGGGGACACGCCCCGTGGCGGTGATCATCTCGCCGGGCGCGGCGATCGGGCTCGGGGCGACCGTCTCCAGGCCGCCCTTGTTGTCCGGGTGCGCGACGCGGCCGACGTGCATCAGCTGCACGACGATGCGACCGCCCGCGGCGTGCACGGCCTCGGCGGTGCGTCGCCAGCCGGCGACCTGCTCGGGGGAGTGGATGCCCGGGGTCGCGAGGTAGCCCTGGCCCACGGCGCTGGGCTGGGTGCCCTCGCTGATGATCAGGCCGGCACCGGCGCGCTGGGCGTAGTAGGTCGCGTTCAGCTCGGTCGGCACGGTCTCGGGGGACCGGTTGCGGGTCAGCGGAGCCATGACGAATCGCTGCGGCAGGTCCCAGGATCCGATCCGGACGGACTCGAAGGCAGGTGAGGTGGTCATGGTCGGTCCAACAGCGGACCGCGGTCCGTTTCATCCCGGGGAGGGCGAGGGGTGGATCACGCGCTGCGACGCCGGTCGGGTGTGGTCGACCCCCGAGGAGCAGTCGCGGTCATCCCGCGCGGGCTCGCAGCCAGGAGGTCGTGCCGGGCGGCAGTCCGCGGTTCTTGCCGGGACCGTCGGAGGGGACCACCAGGAGCGGCGCGTCCTCGGGCAGGCTCCACTTCAGGTGGTGGTAGACCTTCGAGAGCGTCTCGTCGGCATCGACGAGCAGCACCTCGTCGGCGACCCGGCGCACCTCGTGCCAGGGGCCGGTCGCCTCGCCCACGAGCCCGTCGTCGAACCCGGCGGGGGACCACGCGACGAAGACGGTCATGGACCGATGCTGGCACGCGCCGACCACCCCGCCGGGTGCCCGGACGGGGCGCCGGCCGCCCGCCTCGCCCGTTGGTGGACCACCCCGAAGGACCGACTTCGCCGCAGCGCACGCCCGCGGGGCCACCGGCCCGGCGGCTCCACCCCTTCGAGTGACATGAGAGGGGTCCTTGATGGATATCCACGGGCTGTGCCACTCCTCTCGGGACCCGAGTCCCCCACCCACGCCACCCACGCCACCCAGGCCCCCCGGGTCCCGGCGCCCCGGTCGCCCCTGCCGACCATCACCGTCGCCTCCGTGCCCTCCGGTCACGTCTACGTGCGTCACCTCGCCCCGGAGGCCGGCGGCGAGGTCGGTAGCGCAGTCGTGCGTCTGCCGGACCCCCACCCGGATACCCCGGACCGCCCCGCGGGCGCGCGCTGGTGGCCACCGGTGATGCTGCGCCCGGAGTGGGCCCGCACGGCCGACTTCGACGTCTTCCACGTGCACTTCGGCTTCGACGCCGTCGACCCCGCCGAGCTGACCGAGCTCACGGAGGTCCTGCGGGGGCGCGGCAAGCCGTTCGTGCTGACCGTGCACGACCTGCGCAACCCCCACCACGAGGACCGAGCCGCCCACGACGCCCAGCTCGACGTGCTGGTGCCGGCCGCGGACGCGGTCGTCACGCTGACCTCTGGCGCGGCGGCGGAGATCGCGCGGCGCTGGGGCCGGGAGGCACTGGTGCTGCCCCACCCGCACGTCGTCCCGTTCGCGACCATGGAGGCCGCCCAGGAGCGCCGGGGTTGGCGCACCGGCGACACGTTCCGCGTGGGGCTGCACGTGAAGAGCCTGCGCGCCTCGATGGACCCGATGGCCCTGCTGCCGACCCTGGTGGAGACGGTCGGGGGGATCCCGGGCGGGGTGCTGCAGATCAACGGGCACCGTGACGTCCTCGACCCCGACGGCGCCCGCCGGGACGAGTCGCTGGCGGCGTACCTCCACGAGCAGGTCGACGCCGGACGCCTCGAGCTGCACGTCCACGACTTCCTCGACGACGACGCGCTGTGGGACTACCTGGCGTCGCTGGACGTCTCGGTGCTGCCCTACCGCTTCGGCACCCACTCGGGCTGGCTGGAGGCGTGCCGCGACCTCGGGACCGCGGTGGTCGCGCCGACGTGCGGCTTCTACGCCGACCAGGGGCCGGTGCTCTCCTACGCCCACGACGAGTCGGGGCTCGACGAGGCGTCGCTCGCCGCGGCGCTGCGCCGTGCCCACGCGGAGCGTCCGGCCGAGGGCGTCTCGGTCGCCTGGCGACGTGCCCAGCGGGCTGCCGTCGCGGCGGCGCACGAGCAGCTCTACTCCCGGCTCCTGGCGGGACGGACCGGCGCGTGAGGGTCTGCCTGGTCGCCTCCAACCGCTACCCGGTCGCCGAGCCGTTCGCCGGCGGTCTCGAGGCACTGACCCACCACCTCGCACGGCTGCTCGTGGCGCGAGGCCACGAGGTCACGCTGTACGCCGCAGCCGGCAGCGACCCCGCGCTCCCGGTCCGGACGCTCACCCCGCCGGCGTTCCGGCCCTCCGCGGTCTCCATGGAGGACGTCAACGCGCCCGCCGAGGAGTGGATGAGCGACCACCACGCCTACCTGGCCCTGATGCTGGACCTGGCCCGCACCGGGGCCGAGCGCTTCGACGTGGTGCACAACCACTCCCTGCACCACCTGCCGGTCGCCATGGCCGGCCTGCTGCCCGTGCCGCTGGTGACGACCCTGCACACCCCGCCGCTGCCGTGGTTGGAGTCCGCGGTGGCGGTGTCGGGGTCCGCCTCCTCGTTCACCGCCGTCAGCGAGTGCACGGCCCGGGCGTGGGCCGGCACGATCGACGCCCGGCCGGTGCTCAACGGCGTCGACACCCGGGCCTGGCGCCCGGGCCCCGGCGGCGGACCCGTCGTGTGGACCGGGCGGCTGGTGCGCGAGAAGGCGCCGCACCTCGCGGTGGATGCCGCACGGCTGGCCGGTCGGGAGATCGTCCTCGCCGGGCCCACCCAGGACCGCGAGTACGTCGCCGAGGAGCTGCTCCCGCGGCTGGGCCCGGACGCCCGGCTGGTCGGCCACCTCGACCACCGCCGCCTCGCCCGGTTGCTCGGCCGGGCGTCGGTCGCGGTGGTGACCCCGGCCTGGGAGGAGCCCTACGGGCTGGTGGCCGCCGAGGCGATGTCGTGCGGCACCCCGGTGGCTGCGTTCGGGCGGGGTGCGCTGCCCGAGATCGTCGCCGAGGGCACCGGGGTGCTCTGTGCCCCGGACGACGTGGCCGGCCTGGCCGCCGCGATCGACGAGGCCGCCCGGTGCGACCGGCGGGCCGTGCGCCGGCACGCCGTCGGCCGGCTCTCCGCGGAGCGGATGGTCGCGGAGTACGAGCAGGTCTACGCCTCGCTCGCCCACGGGGAGGTGGCCGCGTGAGCGCGCCCCAGACGGGCCGTACGACCTCGGGGCCGACCATCGGCTACTACGTCCACCACCACGGGCGCGGTCACCTGCACCGTGCCGGCGCGGTCGCCCGGGCGCTGGCCCGGCGCCACGGGTGCACCGTCACCGGCCTGTCCTCCTTCCCCCGCCCTGCGGAGTGGTCGGGGGACTGGGCCGGCGGCTGGGTCGAGCTGGCCCCCGACGACGACCCGCTCCCGTCGCTGCCCGCCGACCACGGCGACGTCACCGCCGGCGGTCGCCTGCACTGGGTGCCCCGCGACCACGTCGGCCTGCTCCGGCGTACGACGCAGCTCTCGGCGTGGCTCGAGGCGGCTCGGCCCGCCGCCGTGGTCGTCGACGTCTCCGTCGAGGTCTCGCTGCTGGTGCGGCTGCACGGGGTCCCCGTCGTCGGGGTCGTGCTGCCGGGCGAGCGGACCGACGCACCACACCGGCTGGCGCTGGACACCGCCGACGCCCTGATCGGCTGCTGGCCGGACGAGGTGACCGACGCGATGCTGCCCGGGCTCCCCGCCGACGTCCGGGCGCGGGTCCACGGGGTCGGTGGGCTCTCGCGGCACCCGGTCGACGACGTACCCCCTCCTGGAGGACGCAGAGGACGCACGGTCCTCTACCTCGGCGGTGCCGGGGGGCACGACCTGGGCGACGCCGAGCTCGACGCCCGGCTCGCGGCTGCGCAAGCGCAGACGCCCACGTGGACCTGGGAGGTCGCCGACGCGCGCCGCTGGCGGCGCGACACCCGGACGCTGCTGCAGTCGGCCGACGTCGTCGTCACCCACACCGGGCAGAACGCCGTCGCCGAGGTCGCCGCCGCGCGCCGCCCTGCGGTGCTCGTGCCGCAGCGACGGCCGCACGACGAGCAGGCGGCCACCGCCCGGGTGCTCGCGGACGGCACCTGGCCCGCGGTCGTGGAGTCGGAGCTGCCCGCCGAGGGGTGGGCGGAGCGCCTCGAGCGTTGTGCGGCCCTCGACGCCGCCGGCTGGGCGCGATGGTGCGACGGCGGCGCCGCCGACCGGTTCGCCGACGTGGTGGCTGGGGTGGCCCGGGTGGCCGCTCCGGCCGGGGCCGGCTCCGTCCTCGAGCGGAGCGCCTCGTGAGCGGCGTCGCGGTGGTGACCACCGCCCATGGTCGGCACGACCACCTGCGCCGCCAACGGGTCTCGCTGGCGGCCGGCACGGTCGTGCCGGACCTGCACGTCGTCGTGGCGATGGACGACCCGGCCGTGGCCGGCGTCGCGGTGGGCAACGGCCCGCCCGTCGAGGTCCTCGCGATCGCCCGGGACCCGCTCGGGCTGCCGCTCGCCGCGGCCCGCAACCTCGGCATGGCCCACGCGGCGCGCGCCGGCTGCGACGTCCTCATCGGCCTCGACGTCGACTGCCTGGCCGGGCCCACCATGGTCGCCGGGTACGCCGCGACCGTCCGTGACGACCCGGCGACCGTCTGGTCGGGGCCGGTGACCTACCTGCCGCCCCCGCCGCCCCGCGGCTACGACCTCGGCGCGCTCGCCGCGCTCGACGACCCGCGCCCCGCGCGGCCCGCCCCCGCCCCGGGCGAGCGTCGGCGCGGTGCCCCCGCCGAGCTGTTCTGGTCGCTGTCCTACGCCGTCGGCTCGGCCACCTGGGAGCGGTCCGGCGGCTACTGCGAGGAGTACGTCGGCTACGGCGGCGAGGACACCGACCTCGGCCGGTCGCTGCTCGCGCAGGGCATCGGCCTGGGCTGGACCGGCGACGCACGGGCCTACCACCAGCACCACCCGGTCTCCTCCCCGCCGGTGGAGCACCTGCATGACGTGCTGCGCAACGGCCGGTTGTTCCGCGACCGCTGGGGCGAATGGCCGATGCGGGGCTGGTTGGAGCAGTTCGAGCGCCGCGGCCTGGTGCGTCGCGACGGCGCGGAGTGGGTACTCGTCGAGGACGGGACCGACCACGAGGCACGAGGAGAGCGAGCATGGCGATGACCGAGCCGACCCCGACCGGGTGGCAGGAGAGCGGCGGCCCGGCCCCGCTGGGCGAGGACGACGCGGTGCGCCCCCGCACCGCGTTCGTGGGACGACTGGAGATCCAGTGGGACCCCCGCATCCTCGAGCCCCGGCCCTGGGTGGCCGAGCAGTCACGCTGGGCGGCGCTGCTGCTCACCGACCTGCCGCCCGGCCCGGTGCTCGAGCTGTGCTCGGGGGCGGGTCACATCGGGCTGCTCGCCGTCGCCGGCACCCGACGCGCGCTCGTCTGCGTCGACGTCGACCCCGTGGCCTCGAGGTACGCCGCCGACAACGCCCGCCGCAACGGGCTCGCCGACCAGGTCACCGTCCGCACGGAGACGATCGCGGACGCGGCCGAGCACCCGACGACGTACTCCCTGGTCCTGGCGGACCCGCCGTGGGTCTCCTCGCACGAGGTGACGCGGTTCCCCGAGGACCCGGTCCGCGCCATCGACGGCGGCGCCGACGGCAGCGCGCTGGCGATCGACTGCGTGCGCACCGCGGGCCGGGTGCTGGCGCCGGGCGGGGCGCTGGTGCTGCAGGTGGGCAACGAGGCCCAGCTCGACGGGCCGGTGGCCTCGGCCGGCGCCGAGCACGGTCTGGTCGAGGTGGAGCGCCGCATCTACGAGCGCGGGGTGCTGGCGCTGCTGCGCCGGCGTGAGGACGTGGGTGAGGGCTCGATCAGCGAGG
>JAYYWX010000034.1:0-6037 GCA_036341255.1 Actinomycetota bacterium
CCTCGACGGAGGAGCCATCGGCCAGGCGCCAGCCACGCACGTCCAACTGGTCGGCCACGACGCGTTCGACGACCCGTCGATCCGCGCCGGCGGCCAGACCCAGCAGCGCCAGCCACGAGGCGTCGCGCGCCGATCCCTTACCGATGGGCATCCGCTCGGACACGACGCGCCAGGTCGAGGCGGGATCGGTCATGTGGAGTCCTCGCGTGGTCAGCTCCAGCATGTCCCGCCGCTTGCGGTAGATGCCCAGCGCCTGTGCGGCTTCGCGCAGCCTGGCGACGGGCCGACAGTTCTGCTCGCGGTTGCCCTATGAGTGCCGGTCGGGGCGTCCGAGCGCGTCGTTGAGGGCCGTGACGAGCGACGGCTTCAACCACCCGGCCGACGTCAGCGGAGCGACGTTCCCCAGGGTCTGGAGCATCACTCCCCAGAACCAGGTCCCTCGCTCGAGGTCCTCGGCAGTCGGCGGCTCCGTGGGCAGCGAGGCGATCCAGTCGGCGACCTCGCCGTAGGGCGGCACCCGATCGAAAAGTCCCCGCACCTCGGGGTGCAGCCGGTCCAACTGCGTGGCCACGGCGTGCTCGGCGCGGACCGCCCGGTCCGCCTCCTCCACGCTGAACTCGTCGGGGTGCCAGTCGCCCAGCCAGGCGTAGGCATCGTCGGCGGACCCGAACGGGGCCGGCGGTGGCACCTCTGGGGCACGCGCCCGCAACCACGCGGCCAGCTCCTCGTAGGAGTGCGGCCCGCCGCAGTCCTCCGGCGGGCAGGCGAGCCGCCCACCGGAGCACCGGGGCGCCGGGCGCTGGTCCGGCAGGGGAGCGGCTGCCTCCACCACGAGCAGGTGCTCCCACCCGTCGCCGAAGTCATAGGAGTAGTGCAGGCGGTCGCCCGGCCCGCGGACCACCTGGTCGAGGCGCACGTCGGACTCCAGCGTCCCCTGATCGCCCTCCTCGAGGTCGAAGTCGGTGACGAAGTACGGCGCGCGCGGCGCGTCGTCGAGGGCGAACCGGTGCAGGTGACTGTTCGTCCATCCCATCGCGCTCTGCAGCACGGCGTGCACCCGGTCCAAGGTCAGGTCCGAGGGGATCTCGACGCGCCGCCACACCGGTGGCTTCGTGCGGCGCAGGGTGACCTTGAGAGTCAGGAGGAGCGGGCTCTCCAACGGCGCGGGCAGCTCGATCTCGCTGTTGCGGAAGGCCTCGAAGGCGACGGGTGGTCCGGCATTGTCGAGCAGGTACCTGGCCAGTTGGGCCCGCTCCTCCGGCGACCGGTCGGCCAGCCAGGCGCGAAGCGCCGCGGGATCGTTCGGTACGGGGACAGGTGGCTCACGCCACCGATCCCACCACGTCGGTGGAGGAAGCCGGCGCCGACGTACCGCGACCGACTGGACACGCCCAGACACTCCGGACTCGCGTATCTCTACTAATTTAGGTTACTTTGGCGACTCACTCACTTTTCATTCAAGGAGCTCATCATGTGGTTGGTCGCTGCCTTCGCCCTCGCCGGCGGTCTGGCCCAGCTCGTCGACGGCACGCTCGGGATGGGCTTCGGCGTCACCTCGGCGACCGTGCTGCTCGCCCTCGGGGTCGCGCCGGCCACGGCCAGTGCCGCGACCCACGCGGCCAAGCTGCCCACGACGCTGATCTCCGGCCTCTCCCACTGGCGGGTCGGGAACGTGGACCGCGCCGTCTTCTGGCGGGTCGCGATCCCCGGCGCGGTTGGTGGCTTCCTCGGTGCTGTGGTCCTGACCTCGATCAGCCTGGAGGCGGCCAAGAGCGGCATGGCCGGCCTGCTGCTCTTCTTCGGCGCGGTGATCCTCATGCGCTTCGGGTTCGGGGTCCGGCTCATCCCGACCCCGGTCAACGGTCATCGGGCCCGCTGGCTCAGCCCCATCGGCCTGCTCGGTGGGTTCGTCGACGCCACCGGGGGCGGCGGCTGGGGACCCGTGGTGACCCCCAGCCTGATGACGGTCACCTCGCACGAGCCTCGCAAGGTCGTCGGGTCGGTCAATGCCGCTGAGTTCGTGGTCGCCCTGTCGGTCTCCGCGGGCTTCATCACCGGTGCCGCACACCAGGACATCCCCTGGCTGCCCGTGCTCGGCCTCGTCCTCGGCGGCGTCATCGTCGCGCCCCTCGCCGCCCGGCTGGCCGGCCGGCTCCCGCACGCCCCGATGGGCGTGATGGTCGGTGGCCTGATCATCCTGGTCAACAGCATCGCCGTGCTCGGCTCCTTCGCCGACCTGCCGCTGCCCGTCGACCTGGCGCTGATGGTCGGCTGGATCGTCCTCGTGGCCCAGGTCGCCTGGAGGGCCTGGCTGCGCGAGCGCGCCGGACGCACCCCGTCCGCGGCCCCCGCGGAGCCGACCCCCGCCTGAGCGATCCCGCGCGGGAGGGCGCCGGTCCAGACAGGAGCGCAGGACTGTCGGCGGAGGTCTTTACTTTGCTTGCCAGTGACCACCGGGTCGCGGGATCGGAGGTGTGGCATGGGTGAGCGGGCGCTCGAGGTCGACGACGCGTGGCGCGAGCTGCGGCGTCGGCTGGCCGACCGGATCGCAGGTCTGCGCGCCGCCGACTCGCTGGTCCTCTCCGTGCAGGTCGCCGGTCTCAGCGACGGCCCCGGGCCCTACGTCACCGCTGGCGGCACGCCCACGGGCGGCTGGCGGCTGGAGGCCGCGAGCAACGCCTACCTCGACACCGCGCACCAGCTCGACGAGGCGGCGCAGGGGCAGCTGCTGGCCCAGGGGTGGGTCCCTCCGTCGTACCTCCCCGGCCAGGGCGGCCATGGCTCCGCCAACTGGTGGGTCGACCTCGACGCGGGAGAGGAGGAGCGCGCGGCGTGGCTGCTCGTGCAGGCCCTGCGCGAGGCGTACGCCGTGCCGCACCCGGCGTTCCTCGAGTCCTCTGGCCTGGACCTCGACGGCCTCCAGGGTCCCGACTCGCCGCCCGCCCCCGAGCCGCCGCACCCGATGCGGGTGCTCGAGCAGATGCCGGCGGTCCGACCCAGAGACGTCGAGCACCTGCGCGACCTCGTGGTCGAGACACTCACGGTGATGATGGGGACCGACGTCTTCGTCGACGAGGAGGGCGACGTCGTCGTGCCCTGCGGCGAGGAGAGCCTGATCTGGGTCGGCGCCGACCTCGATCGTCCGGTCGTGTCGATCACCGCCGTCCTGGTCGACCGGGTGACCCGGCCCCAAGCCGGTCTCGCGGCGCTCAACCTGGTGAGCGGACGGCTTCCGTTCGCCTCCGCCCGGATGCTCGGCAGCCGGCTGACCCTCACCCACGAGCTGCACGCGATGCCGTTCGTCCCCGAGCACCTCGCCGGCTGGGTGGCGCGCTGCCAGGTCGAGATCGACGAGGTCGCGGCCGAGGCCGCGCTGCTGCTCGGCGGCGAGCGCTACCTCGAGAACCTCGACCAGCCCCGGCCCGCTCCCGTCCTCGACGAGGAGGTCGCCACCGTCGCCGAGCTGCTCGCCGCGGGGCCGGTGTCGCCCCGCGTCGTGGCGGAGGTGTTCCACCACTCCCGCAGCGCTGTCGTACGCCGCTTGGTCGGCCTGCGCCAGGGCCACCTGCTCGCCCACACCGACGACGTCGACGGCCTGCTGGACGCCCTGCGAGCCGGTCTGCGGTGGATCGTCGACGAGCCCGACCGCCTGGCCGAGGCACGTACCCACCCCCGGCGACGGGTCGCGCTGCGGCCCACGATCCAGACCGCGCTCCTCGACGAGCAGCCGGATCTCTTCGGGAGCGAGTCCGGGCCGACCGGCTGAGCGCGACAGCCCGCGCTGATCCGGGCGGCTACTCCTCGCCGGGCGTCTGCGTGCTCTCGTTGCGGGTGCCGGAGGGGTCCTCGAGACGCTCGTCGGAGTCCGCGAGGACCGCCTCGGCCTGCTTCTTCGGGTCGTCGGCGCCGGCCTCGGACTCCTCGGGGACGGAGTCGGCGCGGTGGGCCGCTCGCTCCTCGTCGCGGTTGGCGGGCTCATGCGTCGGTGGGGTGCTCATGCCTCCTGCCTACCCGTGATCGATCTCGGTCCAGTCACCCGAGAGGGCGAAGAGGGACGGAGCCGGCAGGGGCTCTCGCACCGCGGTCACGGGTGAGTCACCCCGGAACTTGTCGAGGGACTCCACCTCGGTGAGCTCCCTGCGGGCCTCGGGGTGCGCGGCGTAGTAGGTGATCACCGCGCCCAGGGCGGAGGGAGTCCAGCGATGGCGGAAGCCCTCGATCTCCACTGTGCGTCCGTTGCGCAGCAGGATGCGCAGGCCGGGCCACGTCAGCCGGGGCTCGACGCCCTTCACCTCGGGCCACCGGACGACGACCTCCCCGTTGCCGTCGTGGAAGCGGAGCCCCTCCGGGTCGAGCCGGATGCGCATCTCGGTCATGGCCCGCCGGGGCAGGACGTAGAAGAGCATGATGGCGGAAGCCGCGACCGCGGCGCCGGCCCCGGGCGTGAAGCCCGGCTGGGCCACGACGAGCAGCATGAACGCCGCCAGGAGAAAACCGCCGATGAAGCTCACCGCGTGCCGGGTCTCCCGGATCGGGAGCAGGATCCCGCCGTCGACCGGGACAGGCACGCCGACCGCTCCTCTGTGCCGCGGTGCGCTCAGGATGACGACCCCGCAGAGGAAGAACAGCACGCCCGTCGCGTGCGCCAGCACCGTCGACGGCGTCACGGACTCGTCCTCGCCGAGGTCGAGGTAGGACATCGTCACCATGACCGCGTAGGCGAGCGCGCCGACGAGGGGCAGCGCCTGACCGAACCGACGCTTGCCGGTCGACCACGTCCGCTCCAGGCCGAGGGGGTCGCGGTCCTGGTCGTTCACGACACCCACGACCAGACCTTCCCGGCCACGTCACCGGTGGCGTCCTTGAGGTCGTCCCAGCCCTCACCGATGGACTCGTTGAGGGTGTCGGCCCAGTCGTCGGGCAGCTCGCCCCACGCGTGCTTGACACCCTCGACCGCCACGATGGTCGCGCCGGTTGCGAGTAGACCCGCGGCTACCGGACTGCTGATGGGCAGGGTCAGCACCAGCCCGGCTGCGATGACACCGCCGCTGACCTGCGCCATTCCCCGTCCGGGCTCGTCGCTCTCGAGGGCTGTGACGGTGTCGTAGGCCACCGCGATCGGCCCGACAGCCTCCGCGGCTCTGGCGAGCCGGCTGGCGTCGTCCGCCAGGCGGTCCAGCTCGCGGGCAGTGAGCCGGACTCCGCCGCGGTCGATGTCCGCGACCTTGTGCAGGTGGGCCTTCTGCAGCGCCGTCCCCAAGGCACCCGAGACCAGCGTGGAGTGATGGGTGGCGAAGAACTGCCCGACCCACTCGAAGGTCTCCTCGTCGAGGAAGTCCGCGAGGGCGGCGTCGAGGTGCGTCGCGACCCACTGGCGCAGTGCCTGCCGCTCGGCGGCCACCCGGGCGGCCATCGCGGTCCACTCGGTGGAGCCGGCCGGCCCGTCGGGGGCACCGACCAGGTCGCCGGTGACGGGGAAGCCGGAGGCCACGGCCTGCGCGCGTACGCCGGAGAGCAGCCGCTGGTGGGCGACAAACCGGTCGGCGTACGACTCGAACAGCGCGGCCGCGCGGGTCAGCCCGTCGGCCAGCACTCCCAGGTGTCGCAGCATGATCGAGGCGTGGAAGGCGTAGGCGGTGCCGCTGATGCCCTGGAAGGAGTCCGCGGCCCGGTCGAGCGCCTCCTGCACTTGCTCGCTCGCGGTCACCAGGGCCGGCAGCGCCGTGCGGCGCACCCAGGTCACCCCCAGCCGCGGCACCGCGGGGGAGCCGTCGGAGGCGATCGAGAACGCGGCAGGGCCGCTCGCGGTGCACATGGCGCCCGGTGCCGAGGGCGAGGGCACGGTCAACGTCGACGCCGACGGCGCGGTGCGCAGGTCGACGCTCATGGACCCACCGCCCGGAAGCCCTGCTCGACCTGCGCGTCGGTGGAGCGGATGACGTGGGCGACGTCGCGCACCGCGTCGGCGGTCAGGTCGTTGGCCTGCGCGAGCTGGTGGGACGTCTCCAGCAGCACCGCGAGGATCTGCAGCATCGCC
>JAYYWX010000035.1:0-20067 GCA_036341255.1 Actinomycetota bacterium
GCAGATTACTCACGTGTTACTCACCCGTTCGCCGCTCGAGTACCACCGAAGTGGCCTTTCCGCTCGACTTGCATGTGTTAAGCACGCCGCCAGCGTTCGTCCTGAGCCAGGATCAAACTCTCCGTTGAAAAACAACACCACAACCACCCCAAAGAGCAGCCATGGAAAAAGAGATGCCTGACAGGAGACACTGACACCCAACCAACCAAACGGCCGATCAGGAATTTGTCAGAATCATTGTCAAAAGAAATCCATCAACCACACACACCACAAAGGCATGCATAGAAGACGGGGCATAACAAACTAATTCGTCGACTATGACACACTGTTGAGTTCTCAAGAATCAGACGCACCGGGCCGTTCGCCTTTCGGCTCGCGTTCCCGCGCTGACTTGTCCTACGTTAGCGGCGCTGTTTTCGCGGAGCAAATCCGCGCTTTTCGAGCCGCTTTCTCCGAGACTTCTCCCGAGTAGGTCACGGTGGCCGCATCGTGGCGCACACACCGCTTGTCCTGCTCGGTGGAGCTGGAGGAGTGGCCGCCTCGGGGCCGAGAGCCCGGCCAGACCGGCCTTGCTCCCCGCCGCTCCCTGGCGACGGAGAAAACATTAGACGACGCCTCGGACGTTCACAAATCGGGGGGTGCCCCCACCGTTCGGGCCTCCTCAGGACGGCCGCACCCGGACAGCTCCAGCGCCTCCGCGAGCTCCTGCGTGAGCACCTCCAGCAGTGCCCTCACGCCAGGGGCCCCGTCGACGGCGAGCGCGTGCACAGTGGGCCGACCGACCAGCACTGCCCGAGCACCGAGGGCGAGCGCCGAGAGGGCGTCGAGACCCGAGCGCACTCCCCCGTCGACGTACACCTCGACGTCGTGCCCGACGGCGTCGACCACCGGGGGCAGCGCCGCGGCCGTGCTGACCGTGCGGTCGAGCTGACGCCCGCCGTGGTTGGACACCCACACGCCGGCCGCGCCCGCCTCGACGCAGCGTCGGGCGTCGTCGGCACGGAGCACGCCCTTGACCACCGTGGGGAGGCCGCAGGTGTCGGTGATCCACGCGAGGTCCTGGGGGCGCAGGCCCCGGTGGTGCCGATCGGCCGCGGGATCGGCGAAGTTGGCCCGGTGCCACGAGAGGTCGATGCCGTCCCACTCCGCCTCGGCGGGGGCGTACTTGGTGCCGGGGAACGGGGTGTCGACCGTGAGCGCGACGGCCCCGGCGCCCGCGTCGGCCGCAGCACGCAGGACGGGGGCGGCCGCCTCACGATCGGGCGGCAGGTAGGCCTGCACCCACCACACGGCGTCGGGGTCGACGGCACGAGCCGCCTCGCCGATCGCGGCGAAGGGGTGCCCGGCGTTGGTGGACACGACGTGCAGCGCACCCGCGGCCGCGGCCCCGGCCGCCATCGCCAGCTCGCCGTCGGGGTGGGCGACCCGCTGCATCGAGGTCGGGGCGACCCCGATCGGCGTACGTAGCGCCGCACCCAGGATCCGCGTCGTCACCTCCGGCTCGCCATGGCTCCCGAGGACCCGGGGCCACAGACGGACAGCACGCCACGCCTCCGACGCCTCGTCGCGGGTGACGCCCTCACGAGCACCGGACTCGAGGTAGGCCCACATCGGCGCGGGGAGCACCTCGCGGGCCCGCGCGGCGAGCTCGGCCTGCCACCCGCCGCGGCGGGGGTCGGCCCAGCTCGGCCGCGACGGGCTCATCGGACCTCGACGCCCTTGAAGCTCTTCTTGCCCTTGCGCAGCACCATCCAGCGCCCACCGATCAGGTGGTCCTCGGTCGGCACCAGCTCGGGGTCCTCGACCCGCTCGTTGTTGAGGTAGGCACCACCCTCGCCCACGGTGCGCCGGGCCTCCCCCTTGCTCTTGGCCAACCCCGCCTCGACCAGCAGGTCGACGACGCTCGGCATCGCCGAGCGGTCCACGGTGATGGCGCCCGCCTCGCCGAGGGCGGCACCGAGGGTGTCAGCCGACAGCGCACTCATGTCGCCGCCACCGAAGAGCGCGGCGGAGGCCGCCTGGATGCGAGCCGTCTCCTCGGCGCCGTGGACGAGGGTCGTCACGTGCTCGGCCAGCGCCTTCTGGCCGGCGCGCAGGAACGGCTTCTCGGCGTGCGTCGCCTCGATCTCCTCGATCTCGGCACGGGAGAGGAACGTGAAGATGCGCAGCAGCTCCCCGACCTTCTCGTCCTCGACGTTGAGCCAGAACTGGTAGAAGGAGTACGGGGAGAGCATCTCCGGGTCCAGCCAGAGGGCGCCGCCCTCGGTCTTGCCGTACTTCGTGCCGTCGGACTTGGTGATCAGCGGCGTCGCGAAAGCATGCGCGTGGCCGCCCTCCGCGCGCCGGATCAGCTCGGCGCCGCCGGTGATGTTGCCCCACTGGTCGGAGCCGCCGAACTGCAGCGTCACACCGTGCTCACGGTAGAGGCTGAGGAAGTCCATCGACTGCAGGAGCACGTAGGAGAACTCCGTGTAGGAGATGCCGCCCGCCTCGAGCCGACGCTTGACCGTCTCGCGGGCGAGCATCCGGTTGACCGGGAAGTGCTTGCCGATGTCGCGCAGGAAGTCGATGGTCGACAGGCCCCGGGTCCAGTCGAGGTTGTTGACCATCGTGGCGGCGTTCTCGCCCTCGAAGGACAAGAAGGGCTCGATCTGACGGCGTACACGCTCGACCCACTCCGAGACGGTGTCGGCGTCGTTGAGGGTCCGCTCGCCGGAGTCACGCGGGTCGCCGATCATGCCAGTGGCGCCGCCGACCAGGGCGTACGGCGTGTGGCCGGCGTCCTGGAGCCGCTTGGCGGTGAGGATCTGGACGAGGTTGCCCAGGTGCAGGCTCGGTGCCGTCGGGTCGAAGCCGACGTAGAACCGCACGCTCCCGGAC
Source organism: Actinomycetota bacterium (assembly GCA_036341255.1). Classification (GTDB taxonomy): domain Bacteria; phylum Actinomycetota; class Actinomycetes; order Propionibacteriales; family Nocardioidaceae; genus Nocardioides. Next base: position 2,881 of record JAYYWX010000035.1, read on the forward strand.
GCCAGCGCCTCGCGCAGGGCGTCGAGGTCCGTCGAGTGCGCGAGGAGTCCGCGCCACTCGAGGTCGTCGAGGAGGGTGGGGTCGAGGGACACCGTGCTGCCTTTCGTGAGCGGTCGCGCGGGGGCGACGCCAGTGCTGTGACAGGGGCAAGCCTGCCTCATGGTCGACCGACGGCGCCGAGCCCACCCCGTCGTGGGAGCAACCCGCGGCCCGCACGGCCCTATCCTGACCGGTCAGGAGGTGCCGGTAGGTGATCGCAGGCAGGTACTCGCTGGACCGCGAGCTCGGCCGTGGAGGCATGGGCGCGGTCTGGCTCGGGCGCGACGAGGTGCTCGGACGCGAAGTGGCCGTGAAGCGGCTGGGGCTCGCGCCGGGGGCCGACAGTCCCGACCACGCCCGCGCCGAACGCGAGGCACGGCTCGCCGCCAGGCTGAGCCATCCGCACGTCGTGGCGGTCTACGACCTCGTCGAGGAGGACCGCCAGCAGTACCTCGTCATGGAGTACGTCGAGGGGACCAACCTCTCCGGACTGCTGCGGGCTCGCGGCCCCCTGGTCCCGGACGCGGCGGCGGCCCTGCTCGGTCAGGCCGCCGACGCGCTGGCGTCGGCCCACGGGGCCGGGATCATCCACCGCGACGTGAAGCCCTCCAACATGCTGGTCACCGAGGACGGCCAGCTCAAGCTGTCCGACTTCGGCATCGCCCGGGCCGAGGCCGACCCCTCCCTCACCCAGACCGGACTCGTGACCGGTTCGCCGGCCTACCTGGCTCCCGAGGTCGCCTCGGGTGGGAGCGCCCAGGACACCGCGGACGTGTGGTCCCTGGGTGCCTCGCTCTTCCACGCGCTCACCGGGCACCCGCCCTATGAGGTGAGCGACAACGTCCTCGGCGCGCTCTACCGCATCGTGCACGAGGAGCCGCCTCGGGTGCCCGAGCCCGGGTGGCTCGGCCCGGTCCTCGTCGCGACGATGAACCGCGACCCGGACGCACGCTGGCCGATGGCCAGGGTGCGGGACTTCCTCCTCCACGGGCCCGACGGTGCCGGCATCACCCTGGTGACCGATCCGGCGGCCGCCGCATCGGAAGCGGAGACGGGCTCGCACACCCAGGAGCTGGCGGCCGTGCCGCCGGTCAACACCGGGCCGCAGCCCGTCGTCCCTGCACCGACGCCGCGCTCCGCCGACACCCGCTCGCGGCGGGGCGCAGGGCCGGTCCTGGTCGGCCTCGCCCTCGGCGTGCTCGTGGTGCTGGCCGCGTTCCTCGTCGGGCAGGTCCGCGACCCGGGGACCGAGGAGTCCGCCTCCCCCGGCGACGGCACGAGCGCCTCCGCGGAGCCCACCGCCGGGCCCACCCCGCCGACCGAGGAGGAGCTGGAGGAGTTCGCGGCGTCGTACGTCACGACCGCGGTCGACGACCCGGAGGCCGGCTTCGCCCTGCTCACGCCCGGCTTCCAGCAGGAGAGCTCCGGGCTCGAGGGGTACACCGGGTTCTGGGGATCGGTGCGCGAGGTCTCGTCCTTCACCGCGGTGGGGGCCGATCCGGAGGCCGGCACCGTGACCTATGAGTACAGCTACGTGCTGCGCAACGGCACCCGCCGGACCGAGACCATCGAGCTGACCCTGGAGCAGCAGGAGGACGGTGCCCTGCTGATCGCCGGGGGGCGGCAGATCTGAGTCGTTCACGCACCACCACCCCGCTCTCGCCCTAGGCTGTGGACGCCGGGTGGCATCGGGGCCGACACCGGGGTCGGAGGGAGTGACGTGGACCTGTCGGGTCTGTACCGCGGAGTCGTCGAGGGGTCACCCGACGGCATCTGGGTCATCGACCTGCACGGCCGCACCGCCTACACCAACCCGGCCATGGCGGCGATGTACGGCGTCGAGCCGGATCGCATGGACGCAGTCTCCATGTACGACACCCTCGACGACCTGGGCAAGATCCAGCTGGCCGAGCACCTGCGCCAGGTGCGCGAGAACGGCCTGCAGCCCGGCGACGTCGAGGTCCAGATGATCCGCGCCGACGGCACGCCCATGTGGTGCCTGGTGCGCGAGTCGCTGCTGGAGCTCGAGGAGGGCACCCCGGGGCTGTGCCTCTCCTTCAGCGACTACACCTCCCGGCGCGAGATGGTCGAGGCGCTGCGCACCAGCCGCCGCAACCTCGCCGAGGCCCAGCGCATCGCGCGGGTCGGCAGCTGGGAGTGGGACCTCACCACCGACACCATCACCGGCTCGGTCGAGGTCGACGCGATGTTCGGCTCCTCCAGCGCGGAGGAACCCTGGAGCTACGAACGTTTCCTGGGGCAGGTCCACCCCGACGACCAGGCGATGGTCGAGTCACGCGTCGAGGCCGCCATCGCCGAGCACGGCACCTTCGACGTCATCGTCCGCGTCCAGGCGCAGGAGCAGTGGATGTGGACCCGCGGCCGGGGGGTCGTGCACGTGGACCGGGACGGCCGGCTGCTGATGTCGGGGACCCTGCAGGACGTCAACGAGGTGCAGGAGACGCGCTTCGCCCTCGAGGACCAGGTCGCGCAGAACACCTTGATGCAGGCGGTCGCGAGCGCCGCGAACGCCGCGTCGAGCCTCGACGAGCTGCTGCTGCGCGCACGCGACCTGGTGCTGCTGCACGACGACTGGGAGCGCGCCCGCGGGTTCTGGGTCGACGACGGGGACCTGGTGCCGATCGTGGTGACCGGCGAGCAGCCCGATCCCCTGCGCGACGCCGCGGAGCTGCGGCTCGCCCGCAGGGTCCTGACGAGCCGCGAGCCGGCCTGGGACGACGCCCGCCTCACCATCGCCTTCCCGGTGGTGCTGAGTAGCGAGGTCCTCGCCGTCATCACGATCACCTCGGCTCCCCCGCTCTTCCGCCACGCCATGATCGAGCAGATGGTCGACCACGTCGCCGCCCAGATGGCGTTGGTGGCATGGCGCGAACGGACGGCCGCGGAGCTGGAGCACGCCCGCGACGCGGCGATGGAGGCCTCGCGGATGAAGTCGGACTTCCTGGCCACGATGAGCCACGAGATCCGCACCCCGCTCAACGGTGTCATCGGGCTCAACGACCTGCTGATGCGCACGACGCTCGACCCCGACCAGCAGCGCCTCGCGACCGGCGTGCAGGTGGCCAGCCGCGCGCTCCTCGGGGTGCTCAACGACATCCTGGACTTCTCCAAGATCGAGGCCGGCCGCCTGGAGCTGGAGATCCTGGACTTCGAGGTGCGCGAGGTCGTCGAGCAGGTCGCCGGCGTGCTCGGTGAGTCCGCGCGGTCACGCGGCCTGGAGCTCGTGGTGTCCTGCGCGCCCGAGGTGCCGCAGATGCTCGCCGGCGACCCCACGCGTCTCTCGCAGGTCCTGACCAACCTGGTCTCCAACGCCATCAAGTTCACCGAGGAGGGCGAGGTCCTCGTCCGCGCGACCGCCGAGCCCGGACCGGACGAACGGACCTACCTGCGGGTGACCGTCAGCGACACCGGCATCGGCGTCCCCCCGGCCAAGGTCCCCGGCCTCTTCGAGCCGTTCACCCAGGCCGACACCTCGACCACCCGCGTCTACGGAGGCACCGGGCTCGGCCTGGCCATCTGCCGCGAGATCGTGCAGGCGATGGGCGGCACGATCGGGTACAGCGACAACCCCGACGGGGGCGCGGTCTTCACCTTCAGCGTCCTGCTCGAGCCATCGGCCGGCGAGATCGACGACTCCGCCGACGCACACGCTCGACAGGTCCTCTCCGGTCGACGGATGCTCGTCGTCGACGACAACCCGCACAACCGGACGATCCTCGCCGAGCAGCTCGGTTGGTGGGGAGTCCGCGCGGTAGCGGTCGACTCCGCGGACGAGGCGATCGCCGCCGTGGCCTCCGCCGCCGAACGGGGTCACCCGTTCGAGGCGGTCCTGCTGGACATGGCCATGCCCGGTCACGACGGCATGTGGCTGGCCCACCGGCTGCGCGCTGAGGAGGCAGGGGCCTCACTTCGCCTGCTCATGCTCACCTCGATGACTCAGCTGACCGACGAGGAGGTCCGCGCTGCCGGCATCGACGCCCTGCTCGTCAAGCCCGCCCCCTCGGGCGTGCTGCGGTCGGCGATCGTCGACCTCGTGGGCGGTGACGCCCTGCCGGTCGACGACGAGCTCGTCCCCGACGCAGGGACGGCCGGGCGCCGCATCCTCGTCGTCGAGGACAACCCGGTGAACCAGATGGTCGCGGGCGGCATCTTGGAGTTCCTGGGCTACGAGCACCGCATCGTCGACGACGGCAGGGCCGGGGTCGACGCCTGGGCCGAGGGCGGCTGGGACGCGATCCTCATGGACGTGCAGATGCCCGTCCTCGACGGGTACGCCGCCACCCGCGAGATCCGCGACCGCGAGACCGACCACCGGGTACCGGTCATCGCGATGACCGCCGCCGCCATCGAGGGCGAGCGCGAGCGGTGCCTGGCCTCCGGGATGGACGACTACCTGACGAAGCCCGTCGACCCGGCCGCTCTCGCGGCTACGCTGTCGCACTGGCTGGAAGGCTCGGAAGGGACTGCTGCAGTGGACGACACCCCGGAACCGGAGGCACCCATGACGCACGAGGACCCGACCGCGGACGTGCTGGCCGGGCTCGACACCGAGCGGCTGGAGATGCTGCTCGAGCTCGACCCCGACAGCACCGCCTACCTCGACCGAGCCATCGGCAACTTCATGCACAACAGCGTCGCCGGGCTCGAGCAGATGCGCGAGGCCATCGACGCCGGAGACGCCGCCGCACTGCGCCAGTCCTCCCACCGGCTCGCCGGCGGAGCGCTGAACCTCGGGGTCACCTACGCGGGCGAGGCCGTGCGTCAGCTCGAGGCGATCTCCGACGGGGGCACCACCGAGGGTGCCGCGGAGCTGCTCGACGGCGTGGCCGAGGCGCTCGAGCGCGGGAGGCAGGCGCTCGCGGCGTACCAGGCGGGGTACCAGGCGCAGACGCAGCCTCAGGCAGGGTCGTAGGCGCAGGAGTTCGCGGTGTTCTTGGGCCGCGCGGGGTCGTCCCTCTTGCGTCGGGTGCCGGGCGGGTCGATGGCCTTGGCCACCGTGTCGCGGAGGTAGTCGAAGTCGGGGTCGCCGGAGAAGAAGCTCGCGCTGGTCTTGAAGACCACCGAGCGCACCTTGGCGTCCTTCATCCGCAGCGCCAGTCCGGCGAACGCCGGCAGCAGGCTCTGCGGGATGTCGGAGTAGACGACCTCCTTGCCGGCAGCGGCGAGCGCGGTGTAGCGGCGCACGAGCGTCACCGGGTCCGCCGCCTCGATGATCGCCGCGACCGTGCACCGCTGGCGATCCATCCGCTGGTAGTCGTCGCTGCCGTAGCGGCCGCGCGCGAACCACAGGGCGTGGAAGCCGTCGAGGGTCTGGTCCGGTCCGGGCTCGATCCACCCGGTGGGCGGGATGCCCGCGTCGGTGTTGCCGTTGATGGCGACGCGGGTGTTGACGTTCACCGTGATCCCGCCGATCGCGTCGACGATCTCCTGGAACCCCTTGAGGTTGACCAGGACGTAGTAGTCGACGCCGATGCCCAGGCTCCCGCCCACCGCCTGCTTGATCGCGTCGGCGCCCTCGTTGGCGCTCTCCCCCAGCACCCCGGGGTGGAGGGCGGGGACGTTGCGGTAGATCGCGTTGAGCATGTACGACCCGTCGTCGCCGTAGCCGGAGAAGCCGTACGGGTAGAGGTCGTGGAGCGGGCTGTCCTCGGGGAACTGCGCATTCATCATGTTGCGCGGCAGGCTGAACATCACCGTCTTGCCCGAGGTGGTGTCGATGCTGACCAGGATGACGGTGTCGGTGCGGACGCCGTCGCGGCCCTCGCCACCGTCCCCACCGAGCAGCAGGACGTTCACGCGCTCCCGGCCACCCCACGGATCCGCCGGTGTCACGTCCCGGGGAGTCGTGGAGGTCTCGTTGTCGCTGAAGACCGTCTCGACGAGGTCGGCCTGCACGGTCGCGTAGCGGGCGGCCACGGCGAACGGGGCTCCGACCACACCGACCAGGGCCAGGACGAACGCGTGACCGACCAGGGTCGTCCAGGCCCGCCGCTGGACGGGTCGCACCTGCCGGTAGGTGAGGTAGACGATCAGGGCCCAGACCGAGAGCGCTCCGACGATGACCCCGGCCGCGACCTTGAGCCGGGTCGGGTCCAGGACGAGGTCGAGCGCCGCGTCGAGGTCGCGGGCGGCGTACCAGGCCGAGAAGCCGGCGAGCGCGAGCGTCGGCAGGAGCACCAGGACACCGAGCAGTCGCCGCCCCGTCCACAGGAAGCCCCCGCCGGGCACGAGGGCTCCCAGCAACGTCACCGCGAGGGTGCCGGGCAGGCCGGCGGCGCGGCGCCACGACCGACGTCGGGCACGATGGCCGGGCGGTCGGCTCGGCCGTGCGCTGGGCGGTGAGCCGGGCGGTGAGCCGGGCGGTGAGACGGGCGGTGAGCCGGGCGGTGAGACGGGCGCTGAGACGGGCGGTGACACGGGCGGTGAGACGGGCGGTGACACGGGTACGGGCGCGGGAGCTCGTCGCGCGGCCCGTCGAGCCTGGCGAGCCTGCCGCCTGGTCGTGGCGCGACGACGCCCCGTGCGCGGTGTCCTCGGCTCCGCGGCGGGATCGACCAGGTCGGTCACGGGGAGCCTCTCAGCGCGCAGGGACGGGACGGGCCGGTCGGCCTCGCGCGAGAAAATATCACCCCAACGAGCGGTAGAGCGTGAGGTCGGCGGCGTACGCCTCCTCGATCAGGTCGCGGGTCGAGGCCGTGACCTCGTGCTCGCGCGGCGGGGAGACGTTGCGCTGCGGGAGCTTGATCTTCTTCTTGCCGACCTTCGCGCGCATCCACTCGAAGGCGGCGTCGAGGTCGTCGTAGCGCCAGAGCCGATCCACCGCGAGCCGCCCGTCGGGCGCGGTGACGTAGTCGGTCTGGGGCCGCAGCCGGATCTCCCCGGTGACGACGCGGCCGACGAACTCGTCGAAGCCGAGGTCGCCGACGTAGGTCTTCTTCCCCGCGATGCCGGGACGGGAGCGGTAGCGCCACCAGGACGCCAACCAGGACACCGGCTCACGCACGAGCGCGGTCACCTCGTAGTCCTCTCGCTCGTAGCCGTGCTGCTGCAGCAGCGGCACGAAGCGCTCGTCGAACTCGCGCGCGGTGACGTGCTTGAGCGACGGCGGTCCCGACGTCACCAGCTGGGCGTGCTTGGTGAAGGCAGCCTCGAGGGCCGTCGACCCTGACTTGGGGACCGCGAGGACGACGAACCCGTGCTTGGGGACGGCCAGCATGCGCACCATTCTGCGCTGCCGCGCCCCCGCCGGGACACGAGGGGGTGAGGGTGGGACGCGCCGTGCGGGGTAGACGACACGGGAACGCAACGACGAGTGCCGCCACCGAGGGCGGCGAGGAGGTCAGACATGCGACGCGGTGGAAGCAGTCTCATCGGGATCCTGCTGGCGATCTGGTTGGTCATCGGCTTCGTGGCCGCCCTGCAGCGCGGGTACTTCGGCGACGACCGCGAGGTCAGCTGCAAGAGCGTCGGCGACACGGTCCTGACGGTCGTGGCGGGTCCCCTGAACTACATGGGCGTGAACCCGAAGGTCGACTGCGAGCTGCCCGAGGACCTGCCCGAGCCCTCGGAGTGAGGGGCACGGCCGTCCGGTAGGGCGGGTGGGGCTCGAACCCACGACCCAAGGATTATGAGTCCTCTGCTCTGACCGACTGAGCTACCGCCCCTCACGCCTGAAACTAGGTCGTCGCGGGCTCGGCATGGGGCAAACGTGGGGCTGCCAGTGCGCTGAGCACCGCGTCGACCGGAGTCTCGGCCAGGTGAGCGTATCGCTGCGTGGTCTGGCTGCTGACGTGACCCAGGAGTCGGCCGACCTCGGCCAGCGGGATGCCGCGCTGCAGGAGCCATGACGCGTAGGTGTGCCGCAGGTCGTGGATCCGCACGTGGCCCACGGCGGCCGGCTCCTCCCCTTCGACCTCGACGACGGCGTGCTCGACGGCCGGCACCCACACGCGGTAGGACCAGTTGCTGTTGCGCAGCGGCCTGCCCTCTTCCGTCGTGATGACGAGTGCGCCTGCGCATCGACCGCTGGCGTGCTCGACCCCGCACAGCCCCTGGCGGCGCTCGAGCTCGCCCAGGCGTTCGCGCAGGTCGGCCGTCAGGGGCACCTCCCGGGTCCTCCTGCCCTTGGGGTAGGCCTTCATGACCTTGGCTGTCTCGTCGTAGGTCTCCACGACGCGCACCACGCCCCGGACCAGGTCGACTCTGGACCAGTGCAGGCCGGCCAGTTCGCTCCAGCGCAGCCCTGTGTTGACCAGCAGATCGGCCACCAGCTGATCGTCGGTCGTGGCCAGCTGGGCGCGGACAGCTGCGTACTCCTCGCGGGTGAGGTACCGCTCGGGTGCGGGCGGGCCACCGGGGAGCTTCAGCCGAGCCGCTGGGTTGGCACTGATGAGCTCTGCGTCCACAGCGGCAACCAGTGACGCGGAGAGCAGGTGCACGCAGCGCTTCACCGACTCAGGCCCGAGCCCGTCGCGACGCAGCTGCGCTGCCCAGGCCTTGACGTCCTGCCGAGTGATGGCCCCCAGGGCAACCTCGGCCCATCTGGGCTCGAGGTGGTTGCGCCGGCGGGCCGCGTCGTTGCGAAGCGTCGACTCCTCCACCGTGCGAGTCGACCACCACTCCTCGCACCACTCCCCCCATGGCCGCTTGTAGGCCTCGGGGTCACGGCGCATGGAGCGGCGGACCTCTTCCTCGCGGGCCCCGGCGGCGCGCAGCGCCTTGGCCTTGTGGGGGAAGGTCCCGGCAGAGCGCTGCTTGCCCGCACTGTCGCGGTAGACGCCCCGCCAGTTCCCGCTCGGCAGCTTCTCAGCCCAGCCCAGGCCCACCTCCGGCTCAAGTCGAGTCTGCCCCACGTGGGGCACCGCTCAGCCGTCCAACGCCGTAGTTCACAACCAGATGGTGGCGAGTTGCTCCTGCATCCAGGCCCGCTCCTTCGGTGCCAGGGCCGAGAGGCGCACGTGCAGAGTGGGCTCGTCTACCCACAGGTCATCGGCCGCGCCTTCCATGTCGGCGCGGTGGAAGGCCAGGGCGTGACCCACCCGCCGGACGCTGGGCAGCAGCAGTCGGGCGACCTTGCGGTTGATGACCAGCTCTTCGTAGAGCTCGCCGCCCGTCGGGACGGGCCCGCGAAGGATGTGCTGCGTCTCGTGCGCGATCGTGCACCGGCGCTCGGCCTGGGTCAGCCCCTCGGCGAGGGTCACGGTCTTCGTGCGGTGACAGGTCAGCCCGAAGACGTCCGGCGGCAGATGCGCCCACTGCAGCCGCCAGTCCGAGAGTCCCGCGAATACGCGCCAGGGGTGATGCATGCCGCGACGGTAAAGGTCACCGCCGACAGAGGCCCTGCCTCGCAGTTACACACCCCGTCAGAACGCCGGGAAGTCCTCGCCGTCGAACAGGCCGTCGGCTCGTTCGACGCCAGTCAGCCGGTACGCCGGCGAGCTGAGGCGCCCATCGGCGCGAACCTTGCGCACCTCTTCGAGAGAGGCGACGACCCGGTGTCCGAGCAGACGCTCAACGTCCTGGATCCGCCTGGAGTCCACGACAGCCTCGTAGTCCTTGCCGCCGTGGCCGTTGACGAACACCAGGCCGCGGCTGAACCTGACACCATCGAGTACACCTTCGAGCGGGGGCAGGCGGCGCACCTGCTCGCTCGTGACGTCGAGGTACGTCTTGAGCTCGTCGGCTTGGTTGACGGTGAGGACAGCCCCCAGGTCGTCGCCTCTTCCTCGCAGCTCGACGTTGATCGCGGCCAGCGGCTGGACGATCTGCGCGATCTCCCGAACTGCCCGGATCTCACTTCCCCGCAGACCGTTGAGCTTGCGGGTCATGGTCGTGTCGTAGTCGCTGCTGGGTAGCAGCTCGGTGAGCCGAGCCATCGCCCGCTCAGTCTGAGTCGGTTCCGCCTCGAAGATCTCGAACCGTGACTCGTTCGCTGCGACCAGCACGACCTCGCCGAAGCCCGACGCACGCGTGAACACAGGGAACTGCTTCAGGTAGTTCGGGTGGAGACGACCGGGAGTGTCGGCGTCAGGCGATCTGACCAGCGATTGGCCGATCCAGGCGACGGCCTTCGCGAACTTGTCCTCCACGATGGCGCGCTCACGGGCTGTGAGGCGTTCGCGCGACGTGCGGACGTGGAGCTCGGCCACACCATCGGCACTGACACGCAGACGCTCATCACCTAGTTGCCCAGCCAAGCGGTTCCAGCCGGCTGCGAGCGAACCTCGAGCGAACGACTCCAGGCTCGGGTATCGGCTGCGCTGACCACCTCGCAGCGTGAGCGCAAGGGCTTCGCGGCGTTGCTGGAGCTCGCCGTAGGGCACGGGGGTTGGATCTGACATGTGGGCCGCCTCCTCAGATCCTCAGCTCGCAGTAACCGGTAACCGCCGCAAGAGGCGGTCGGCCTGGCCGTCGACCCACGACCAGGGACATGAGCAGGTCAACATCAGTTGCCAGCTCGTCGATTCCCAGGGAAGCGTCCAGCATGCCACCGACAGCCTTCATCTGGGTGATATGACCACCCGGGGAAGGGGTGGAGTAGATGACGTCTTCGAGGGTCAGCAAGCCCATCGCAGAGTCCCCTGACGTCAGCGCCTTCTCCGCCATGATCGGCTGCGCAGGGAAGAAGCAGACCCGCAGCGCCGGATCCTCGACCCAGTGCGTGGCGAAGGTGTCCCCCAGCCAGACCCGACCCGGGCCGAAGCACTGGTGGACGCGCACCGACCACACGAGGTAAGCGGCGAGCAGGTCTTCGCGCAGGCTCTTGTGCGAGGGGGCGCCGTCGACGAAGACGTCGTGGAGCTCCTGCGGGTCTGTTGCGTGACGTCCGACCGGGAGAAGCCCTTGGCCGTCAAGGGGTGGAAGCGTCATCCCGAGCCTGGTCTCTCGCTCGCTTGCGCACGCTCTTGCTCAGCGCGGCTCGGTGGTCAGCCGGATCCTGGCTCTCCTCGCCCGCGGCGTCTTGTGCGCGCCGGCGTCGTTGCCCGGTGCTCCCGGCCGGCACAGTCCGAGCCGCCTGTTTGCCTGCCCACGGGTCGTCTCGTGCCGACTTCCTCTCCCGGAGCGCATCGAGAGCTTCCTCGATGTGGTCATGCCTGAAGAAGATCTGGAGGTCTTCCCGGTACAACACGTCGAGGTCGCGCCCGGCGGCCACTACCTCCGCAGCGGCAGTCGGATCGTCGGCTTCTAGAAGTAGAAGAAGCTCGGCCAGGGTGAGCCCCCCCAGCGCCTGCGCCGTGTCCTGGATGTCAGCGACTTCGGCGTAGGCGCGGGCGAGGAACCCTCCGCTGCCTACAGTGCTGTCGACCGAGCTGATGCTGGTGGGGGCGGGATGCTCTGCATTGCCCATCACGTCCTCTCGCGCCTCGTGCAGCGCCCGGTTGGCGGCTGCGAGCTGGCGAACGACGGACAGAACAGCCTCACGCTGGGCACCATCGAGGGTGTCAGCGTCAGGAGGCAGTTGCTCAGCGAAGCGGGCTCGAGGCAGCGGCTCGTGCGCTGCGGCGTAGACCGCCTCGTGAGGAAGCTTGGAGAGGGCTGCCAGAGCGTCGAGCGTCTTGCGGCTTGGGCGACTCTTGTACGTGCCGGCCGCCAGGTGGTTGATCGTCGTGTACGAGATCGTCAGGCCCTGCCGACGAGCGACCCTCTCCAGCTCCCGACCACTGATACCCGGGTGAGCGTCGAGGGCTGCCCTCGCCACCTCACGCAGGCTCTGCGGCTGCTGGTCGTCGTTCATGCGGCAATCCTCGGGGCGCTAGTTCTACTGGTGCGAACGTCGGCGGTCGATGTCTTGACAAGTAACTACACCACTGTAGGCCGCTGACCTGTGCAGAAGGGCTAGCGAAATGACAAGTGATTGACGTACGCTGCACACACCACTTGTCATCAGAGACGAAGGAGAGCATGATGAGCACTCGCAGGAGACCCAAGGTTCGGTACCTCAGGGAGGTGTGGATGGACGTCCGAGAGCGCGGCACGCTGAAGCGGGCACGCATTCGCGCTGGCTACACGCAGTACGACCTCGCCGCCCTCTGCAACTGCACCCAGGCCGCGATCTCCGCCTTGGAGACGGGAGCGATGACTCGCTGTTCGGAAGACCTGGCGACGGCCATCGCGAAGTGGCTCGACCGCGACGTGGAGGAGCTGTTCGTCCGTCACGCCGACTCTCGTGCGCACCGGATGACGAACGCTGCCCACAGCATGCGTCGCGTCACTGCCCCCGTGCCTACCGCTCGCCGGCGCGGGCCTCGACCGATGAAGGGGGACGACGCGGCATGAACACCCGCCTGTGGCTCGACGTGGCCCAGTCCTCGGAGCACTCCGGACACCACCCCGTGACGCTGCGCCGCGCGCTGCAGAGCGGCGAGCTGCACGGCACTCAGCGCAAGGCCAAGGGGAAGTGGCGCATCCACGTCACCTGCCTCGACGCGTGGCTGCTCGGGCAGCCCTGCGACCACCAGGGCGGGCGCGCGAAGGCGTCCTAGCCCGACACACCACATGCCGGAGCCCCCGGCTGCGCCGCCTGACAAGCAATGGCAACCGAGGGCTCCTGAACGAAAGGAGTCTCCCATGGAGACGCAGCACAACAACTACGCCTCACCGGACAGTGCGCCCAGCATCAACAAGCGCCTCATCGCTGTGGCCGCCCTCATCCGCTACGCCGAGGAGCGCGGCCTTCCGGCCCCCGACAGTGTGACTGCGTCTCCGGACGAGGTCGCGCTGTCCTTCGAGCTCCTGGCCGACCTGGCCGACTGGGCCCTGTGGTTCGACGTCCAGATCGTCGAGACCAAGTCGCTTCAGGGCCGGTCGGTCGTCCACGAGGGCCAGGGACCAGCTCTCGGCGCGGGGCTCCGCCTCATGCACGTCGAGCACCCCGAGACCGACTCGGCCCCCATCCCCTTCGTCCTGACCGACAAGTGGGCCGGCTGATGTCCGACACCCTGACCCGCATCCCCACCGGCGGCGTCGCTCGCCGCCGAGCGAAGGCTGTCCGGAACCGGCAGGCCACCTTCGACAACGACGTGCGCCGCGCCGTCGAGAACGACACCTTCCCCGTGCACGCGATCGCCTCAGGCGGCTGCAGCTGTGGGTGGAAGCAGTGGCTCATGCCGGGCGCGACCGCCGACGACTGGGCCGACTACCACCAAGTCGACGACGACCACGCGTACCTGCACGAGCTCGAGGAGGCGTCCTGATGGCGTCCTGGTCGCTCGAGCAGTGGGCAGCCGCCCTGAGTCTGGCGCTGCTGCTGCCCGCTGTCGTCGTTGCTCTCGTCGCCTGCGCCTTGCGACGGGCCGAGCAGTCGTGCCGACGCATGTACGCCGAGGCCGGCGTCGCCTGGGAGGTGGAGTGATGCCCACGCCGAGACAGAGCGACACGGTCCGGCTCGACAGCGCCCCCTTGGTCGACGTGTGGAGCCTGCCCGCTCCCCCGGCGTGGGTCGACGACGCCCTCTGCGCCCAGATCGACACCGACGGCTTCTTCCCCGAGGGCCGCGGGGCCAACACGCGCTTCGCCAAGTCGATCTGCGCCCAGTGCCCGGTCACCGAGAAGTGCCTGCAGTACGCCCTCGACAACGGTGAACGCTTCGGCGTCTGGGGCGGCAAGTCCGAGCGCGAGCGCCGCAAGCTGGAGCGCGCTGCTGCAGAGCGGAGGGCGTCATGACCGCGCCGCAGCCGTTGACCGGGCTGGTTGCCCTGCCCGTGGCCAACATCCACCCCTCCCCCAACAACCCGCGCACCCACCTCGACGACATCGAGGATCTGGCTCAGTCGATCCGCGAGCAGGGCCTGATCCAGCCGCTGATCGTGCAGCGCATTCCCGGAGAGGCCGGTTTCCGGATCGTCGCCGGCCACCGGCGCTACGCCGCGGCCCAGGCGCTGAAGTGGGACAAGGTCCCGGCCATCGTGCGGCGTGATCTGCTTCCCGACGAGGAGCTGCTGGCGATGCTCGTCGAGAACGGGCAACGGTCGAGTCTCGACCCCGTCGAGGAAGCTCGTGCACTGGCCAGGCTGATGAAGGCCGGTCAGTCCCAAGCCGACGTTGCCCGCCAGGTCGGTCGGCCCGTCTCGTGGGTGCGCGACCGCGTCCTGCTGCTGCAGCTGCCCGCCGAAGAGCAGGACGCGGTCCGGGCGGGGCACTACACGCTGACGCACGCCTACGGCCTGATCCGGCGAGCCCGCGAGGAAGAGCGGCGCCGCGCGCGTCCCACGGGCGGTACGGTCGGCCGACCCAAGGGCGCCAAGACCAAGCCGTACTTCGGCGACAGCCACCCCCTGGCCGAGGCAGCACGGGCGCGCTGTTCGTGCCGCGGGACACCCAAGGTGGCCGGCGTGGCGTGTGGGCCCTGCTGGGAGGCGGTCATCCGTCTCGACCAGAGCGCCCTCGATGCCCCCGGGAGTGCGGCATGAGCGTTCCCGTCCCGCACCGCATGAAGCTGTCGATGCGTCGCAACAGCCTGGTCGCCGTCTGGTGCACCTGTATGGCCCAGATCAACGACCAGGACCGCAAGCCGGAGTCCCGCGTCGACTGGCGCTTCTGGGGCTTCGACTACATCGCGATCATCCCGGTGACCCAGCCCGCGGGACCCGTCTTCCGCGCGCACGTCGAGGACTACGACGCCCCACGTGCGCCCGGCCAAGGTGGTGAAGCGGCGTGATCGAGCAGACGAACCCCGACCACTTCGTCACCGTAACCGTCGGCCCTGTGGGTGAGGCCGTGGGCCGCGCATGGGTCGAGTGCCGGTGCGGCTTCGAGCAGGTCTTCCCCTCGCGCCGGGCAGCCACCACCGCCGGCCTGGTCCACCACCACACCGCAGTGGGTTCCTGCACCTGTCCTCCGGACCTGCGGGCGCACCCCTGCCACCCCAGCCCGCCGGCGGGTTTCACCTGCGGGTCCCTTGAGGGGCCCGGCCCCTGCCTCAACGAACGAGCACACGTCGCGCCACGCGGCTGCGTGCACCACTCCACCTCTGGAGTGCCCGACCGCCACGACCTGATCGACCGAGGAGACCACGGATGAGCGCGCAGCCCAGCAGCGACGGCCCACACCTGGAGCCGCCGCAGCACACCATCGCAGCGGCAGCCGGCAGTCGGCTGGAGCAGCTGCAGGCTGCCTACCCGGCTGCCAAGGCCGAGGCTGACGAGGCAGCGGCGCGGCTCAAGGCGATCACCGACGGGATCAAGCTCGAGCTGACGCAGTCCGCGCCCGACGAGCGACGCATCGTGCTGGCGAGCAGCGGCGTCAGCCCGGCGATGCACCTGACCTACACCGAGTCGTGGCGGGTCGACACTCGCAAGCTGAAGACCGAGGCCCCCGAGACCTACGTGCAGTACGCCGTGAAGTCCGGTTCGTGGCGGCTCACCTCCGGAGGACCGCACTCGTGACGCGCCCACGGCAGTCGCCGGAGGACTTCATGGCCGCCGCGCCCAAGTCGGTGAGCGGCTCAAGCGGATGGTCCACGCGCTACGCGGGCGAACTGCGCCGCGTGTTCCTCGAGCACGCAGCCAGGGCTCCCCGCTCGTTGCAGCAGCACCTGGGGCCGTCGGAGCTGGGTGTGGTGTGCGACCGCCTGGTCGCCGGCAAGATGGCAGCGCTGCCCACGACCAACCACGTGGTCGACCCTTGGCCTTCGATCGTCGGCACGGCCTGCCACGCCTGGGCCGAGGAGGCGTTCCGAGGCGACAACCTGCGCAGCGGCGTGCTGCGGTGGATCGCTGAACAGAAGGTCTCTCCGCACCCCGATCACCCCGGGACCGCCGACCTCTACGACGCCTACGAGTGGGCGGTCGTCGACCACAAGTTCCTGGGTGAGTCGAGCATGGCCAAGGTCCGCAAGAGCCCTCCGCGCAAGTACGTCGTGCAGCTGGTGCTCTACGGCATCGGCTACCTGCGCCTGGGCCTCCCCGTACGCCGGGTCGCGCTGGCCGCATACCCGCGCACCGCAGCTTCGCTGGACGGTCTCTACGTCTGGGACCGATTGCTCACCGGCGAGGACGGCCTTCTGACCCCGGAGAACGCCGAGCTCGTCGACCACGTCTTCAAGCAGACAGCCGCTCGGCGCACCTTCGCCGACGCGATCCTCAACGGCCAGCTGCGCCTTGAGGACGTCCCGGCCTCGCCCGACGGCGACGAGTGCTTCTTCTGCCCCTTCTACCGGCCACAGGCCGCCAAGGACTCCGGCCCGGGTTGCCCCGGGACGGCCGCCGCTCTCGCACACAGCGAGTGAGGCACTCATCCACCGATACACCGATTCAGAGAAGAGAGAAGTGTGAACTACCCAGCCCAGCCGTACGGACAGCCGTACCCCGTCCAGCAGTACCCCCAGGCCCCTGCTGCGCAGCAGGCTCCGCAGTACGCGCCCCCCGCCTACCCGCAGCAGCCGGCTCAGCAGTACGCCGCTCCCCAGCAGCAGCCCCAGCAGCCCCTGGCGCAGGGCTCGATCGACGACTTCTACAGCCAGCCCTCGGCTGGCGGCGGCCCGTCGATCAGCTGGAAGGACAAGCCGATCGGCACCACCTACGCCGGCATCGTCTCGCGCGACGTCACCCACGCGGACATCCAGCAGCAGACCGACTTCAACACCAAGCAGCCCCAGTTCTACAAGGACGGCCGCCCGAAGTTCGTCATGAAGGTCCCGCTGCGCGTCCAGCCCTCCCCCGAGTTCCCCGAGGGTGAGGCCACGCTCTTCGTGCGCGGCCAGATGCGTGACGAGCTCGTGCGCGCGATGAGCGAGGCCGGCGTCAGCGGTGCGCCGACCGCCGGGTCGACGATCGTCGTCAGCCTGTCGGGCAAGCGCAACAGCGGCCAGGGGCTCAACCCGCCCAACCAGTTCACCATCCCGTCCCCGCCCGTGCAGGGCGCGACTGGTGGGGCGGCGGCCACTCCCCCGGCTGCCGCGCCGGCGGTGGACCAGGCGCCGGTCCCGCAGCAGGCCACCGCACCGGAGCCCCCGGCGCAGTACGCCTCGCCGGCACCGCAGACGGCCGCGGTTCAGCCGCCGGTCCAGCAGGCTGCTCCCCAGCCGCCGGCGGGCCTGAGCCCCGAGCAGCAGGAGCTGCTGGCCCGTCTCACCGGCGGTCAGCAGGGACAGCCCGGCGCCGCGTGACCGTCATCCACGCGGAGCTCACC
>JAYYWX010000036.1:0-88004 GCA_036341255.1 Actinomycetota bacterium
GCCGCTGACCTGGTGGTCAGCGGCCCTCTCTCTGCTCCCCCGGTTGGACTCGAACCAACAACCCTCCGGTTAACAGCCGAATGCTCTGCCAGTTGAGCTACAGGGGATCGGTGCAGCGCGCACACACTAGCAAGGCGTCCAGACGCCGGTGAAATCGCGGTCGCTCAGAGCTCGCCGAGCTGCTCGCGGGCCTGCACGAGGGCCGCAGCGGCCACGGACCGGACCTCGGGATCGGCCGGATCGACGCCCTCGTCGTACTCGTAGACCCACTGCACGTCGGAGCCGCCGGAGGGTGCCCGCCGGGCGATCACCCGCAGTCCACGGCGACCGGCGACGGTCACGTGTCGTTGGAACAGCACGCTGGCGGTCACCCGCTCCCGGACCAGCTCGAGCAGTCGACCGGTGTCCGCGAAGACCCAGGTGTGCTCGGGGCGCGCGCTCCCCCAGGCCCCCACCTCGCTCACCCGGAGGACGCCGGTCTCCTGGTCCCAGTCGGCGGCCTCGACCTGCTCCCACGCGATGCGCAGGTCGTCGCCCTCTGGGCTGCGCGCGTGGAGGGCGTCGCGGGAGCCGGCGACGACGGAGCCGTCGGCCGCACGCGCCCAGGCCAGGACCCGTTCACCGCGCGGGAGGGACAGCCCGTGGCGGTCCCGCTCGGAAGTGAGCCGGGCGAGGGGGTTGCGACCGGCCATCAGTGCGCCGCCTCCCCCGCCACCAGCTGGTCGCGCAGGCCGCGCCGGTGCTGCTCGAGGGCGGCGAGCTCGCCGAACATCCGGTTGTAGCTGTCGGGGTCCTCGACGGGGTTGGTGCGCTGCAGCCGCGACTTCACGGCCTCGATGCGGCGGGCGGCCGTCAGCTCGAGCAGCCGCACCATGTGGTGGTTGACGTACGCCGCGTCCGGCTCCTTCGGCGTCAGCAGCGGCTCCACCGCCAGCGCCGAGATCGCCGAGATCACCTCGGGGTCGCTCGCGCCGTCACGGAGCTTCTGGGCCCAGGCCGGGTCGCCGTTGCCGGCACCGGGTCCCCCCAGGCCCCCCACGACCTCCCAGATCGAGCGGTAGACGGGGTGGGTGAAGTCGTCGGGTCCGATCTCGCTGCTGCGCCGCCCGATGGTCATGGGGCGCTGCACGACGAGCTTCAACAGCTCACGCTCGAGGCGGAAGCGCGGGTCGCGCAGGTCCGGGCCAGCGGCGCGTGGCGCGGGTGGCGACGCCTTCGTGGCTGGTGCGGCGGACGAGGGTCGCTGCTTGACCCGCCGCGTCTCGGCCAGCACCGTGTTGGGGTCGATGTCGGAGCCGATCATCCGCGAGATCTCCTGGGCGAACGCAGTCACCTTGGACTGGTCGCGCACCGAGGCCACGACCTTGGCGGCCTCGCGCATCGCGTCGATGCGGCCGTCGGCGCGGTCCAGGTCGTACTTGCCGATGATGTTGCCGATGACGAACCGGTACAGCGGCACCCGGCGCGCCACGAGCTCACGCACGGCCGCCTCGCCGGTGGGCAGGTCGTCGGTGGACATGCGCAGGTCGCAGGGGTCCATGCCCGAGGGCTCGACCGCGACGTAGGTCTGGGACACGAAGTTCTGGTCGCCGTCGAAGGCGCGCAGCGCAGCCTTCTGGCCGGCGGCGTCACCGTCGAACGTGAAGATGACCTCGCCGCGGAACTCCTCGTGGTCGTGGAGGAAGCGGCGCAGCACCCGCGCGTGGTCGTCGCCGAAGGCGGTGCCGCAGGTGGCCACGGCGGTGCCGACGCCCGAGAGGTGGCAGGCCATCACGTCGGTGTAGCCCTCGACGATCACCGCCTGGCTGGAGCGACCGATCTCCTTGCGCGCCAGGTCGATGCCGTAGAGCACGTGGGACTTCTTGTAGATCGGCGTCTCGGCGGTGTTGAGGTACTTCGCCTCGATCCGGTCGTCGTCGAAGATCCGTCGCGCGCCGAAGCCGATCGTCTCGCCGCTCGGCTCGCGGATCGGCCACAACAGCCGCCCGCGGAACTTGTCGTACGGCGAGCGGCCCACCGCCACGAGTCCGGCCACCGTCAGCTCCTCGATCGAGAAGCCCTTCTGCTGCAGGTGCCGGTAGAGCACCTCGCCGCCGCGCGGGGCGAAGCCGATCCCGAACGTCTCGGCGGCGGCCTTGTCGAAGCCGCGCTCGGCCAGGAACTGCCGGGCGACCAGGGCGTCGGGAGACCCGAGCTGGTCGGCGTAGAACTCCTGGGCGTGCCGGTGGGCCTCCACCAACCGGTTGCGCGGCGGCCCCTTGGGCCGGTCGTCGCGCTCGTCGCCGTCGACGCGCTGCAGCGCCACGCCCGCCTTGTCGGCCAGCCGCTCGACCGCCTCCGCGAAGGACAGCGCGTCGATCTTCATCAAGAAGGTGATGACGTCACCGCCCTCCTGGCAGCCGAAGCAGTTGCCGGTGAGGATGTTGTCCTCGAGCGTGAAGGCGGCGCCGTCCGGAACCTCGGCGCAGTACACCTCCTCCTCGCGGTCACTCCACTCGACCTCCTGGACCACCCAACCCCGACGGCTGAACTGCTTGTGCTGGGTCTCGAAGCGGCGCCGATGCTCGTCGAGGAGGAAGAACTCAGGCTCCAGGTCCTCGTTGACGAGGTGGATGCGGAAGAGGTCGCTGTCCTCGACGCCCAGACCCTTCCTCGACTGGGAGGTGACACCGTAGGTGGCGATGCCGAGGCTGGTGCACAGGTCGCGGACGAACTCGAGGTTCTCGCGATGAGCGGAATTGAGGATCACTGTCCCGTCGGAAGCGACGCACCCATCCGCTGCGAAGTAGCCCGCCAGCCAGCCGTACAGGTACGACACCGACTCCGTCAGCGGCGGGAGGTCCTTGAAGTACGCCGGGAGGTCGTGGACCAGCAGGTTCTCGCCGACCGAGCTGGTGTGGCTGTGCGGGAACCACTTGAGCATGGCGAGGTCCTTCGGCGGACACACCAGTGCGCGAGAGCCGCGGTAGCTGCGGGTCCCGTCGCCGAACGTGAAGCCCCTCGCGATCCCGAACGGAGAAGGGCGGCTGCGCCGGATTCGTGACCTGGGGAACTTCGGGACGAGCCGGTCGCCCGCCTTGAGGTCGCTGGTGAGGACCTCCTTCTGGGAGCGGCCACCGCCACCGGAGCGGATGAACCAGCGGTGACCGTCCGTCGCGAAGATCTCCTTGCGCTGGCGGTTCCGGGTGACCGTGATCCGCATCAGGCGCTGCACGCCGTAGGACTTGAACGGCGCCGACTGCCAATCGCCGTGCCGGTCGAGGATGCGGTGGGTCCCCCCGGCCAGGTCCCTGATCTCCCGCACGCCCTGATCGGTGAGCACGCGGGTCTCACCGGCCAGGCAGTGAAAAAACCCTCGACTCGGCGTGACGTGGAAGGACGGGGACTTCTCGTCGTGGAAGGGGCACAGGCCCTTCATGGAGCCGCCGCCGGCATTGCGCAGCGTGACGTACTGCGAGACGACCTCGTCGATCCGGGCCTTCTCACGCACCTCGGCGATGCTGTCGTCTCGGATCCGGCCCACCACGCGGCCGATCCTACGGGCGAGCGGTCGCGGTCAGTAGGCGCCCGTCATCTGGTTGTGGAGGGGCTCCCCCGCGGCGTAGCGGTGCAGCTGCTCGGCGACCAAGCGGTGGGCGCGCGGCCACATGGCCGAGGACGCCCCACCGATGTGCGGGCTGACCAGCAGGCCGGGGGCGTCCCACCAGGGGCTCTCGGCCGGCAGCGGCTCGGTGTCGACCACGTCCACGGCGGCGGTGAGCCTCTCGGAGCGCAGCTCCGCGAGGAGCGCGTCGGTCTCCACGACGGCCCCGCGGGCCATGTTGACCAGCAGGGCACCGTCCTTCATCCGGCCCAGGAACCCGGCGTCGACGAGGCCGCGGGTCTCGTCGGTGAGCGGGCAGATGAGGACGACCACGTCGGCGTGCGGCAACAGCTCGGGCAGCTCAGCGAACCCGTGGACCGGCCCGGTGTCCTCCTGCCGTGCGGTGCGCGCCACGCGCACGACCTCGGTCTCGAACGGGAGCAGCCGCTGCTCGATGGCACGGCCGATGGCGCCGTACCCGACGAGGAGGACGCGCTTGTCGGCCAGCGCCGGCCGCCAGCGCGTGTTCCACCGGCGAGCCTCCTGGTCGCGCACCATCCCGGGCACGTCCCGCAGCGACGCGAGCACCAGGGCGAGCGTCAGCTCAGCGGTCGAGGTGTCGTGGATGCCGCGGCCGTTGCAGAGCAGCACCCCCTCGGGCACCCGGTCACGGACGTTGTCGACGCCGGCAGAGAGCACCTGCACGACCTCGAGCGAGGTCATCCGCGGCACGACGTCGCCGACCGCCGTCCCCATCTGGTACGGCGCGACGTAGAAGCGCACGTCCTCGACCGACTCCGGGACGTGCTCGGTGGGATTCACGACCTCGTAGCGCAGCCCGCGGGGCAGCTCGCCGGTCGCGGCCTGGAGGTGGGAGGGGTCGAAGGGCAGCCAGACGAGAGGGTCGCTCACCCGCGCGACGCTACCCGGGGAGCCCGCAGCGCCTCCCAGCGCGAGACCGCCGAGGCATCGGTGAGCGAAGCGACCTGGTCGACGACCACGCGCAGCCGGCCGGCGTCGTCGGTGGCCTGGTGCCAGTCGTCGGCGAAGGCCCGGTCCAGGGCGTCCGGCCCGCGGTGCGCCAGCAGCGCGACGAGCTCGCCCAGCAGCTCGCGCTGGCGTGCCATCACGGCCAGGCGGTCCTCAGCCTGCATGACGTAGTGGGCCGCGACCCCCTTCAGGACGAGCATCTCCAGACCGGTGCGTCGTGGGACGACCAGGTCGGCTTCGTAGCGGACGAACGGCCCCGGGCCCGCCGCGTGGGTGGCGTGCTGGACCGCTCCGCAGAAGCGGCCGATCAGGTCGCTGGTGAGGTTCTTCAGGGCCGCGAGCGAGGCCCGGCTGCCGTCGTAGGGCGCGTGCGGCCAGGAGCCCACGGCGCGCAGGTCCGCGAGGACGTCGTCGAGCTCGTCGTCAGGGATCTCGGCGAGGTCGGAGGGGTACCACTCGCGCAGGGTCGCCCAGACGGCCCCGCTGTCGAGGCGGGTCAGGTCGACACGGTCGGCGACCACGCCGTCCTCGACGTCGTGGACGGAGTAGGCCACGTCGTCGGCGAGGTCCATCACCTGCGCCTCCAGGCAGCGACGCGGGGGCTGCGCAGCGGGAACGCCGAGCCGCAGCCAGGCGAAGACCGGGCGGTCGTCGGCATAGACGCCGAACTTGCCGTCGCTGGACTCCTCGGGGCCCCAGGGGTACTTCGAGCAGGCGTCCAGCGTGGCCCGGGTGAGGTTGAGGCCGACCGAGCGGCCCTGCTCGTCGAAGGTCTTCGACTCCAGCCGGGTCAGCAGCCGCAGCGTCTGGGCGTTGCCCTCGAAGCCGCCGCACTCCACCGCCAGGTCGGCCAGCACGCGCTCGCCGTTGTGACCGAAGGGCGGGTGCCCCAGGTCGTGGGCCAGCGCAGCGGTCTCGGCGATGTCGGGGTGCGACCCGAGCGCCCGGGAGAGGTCCCGGGCCACCTGGGCGACCTCGAGGCTGTGGGTGAGCCGGTTGCGCACGAAGTCGTCGCTCTGCGGACCGACGACCTGCGTCTTGGCCGCGAGTCGCCGCGACGACGCCGCGTGGACCACGCGGGCACGGTCCCGCTCGAAAGGGGTCCGCACCGGGGCGTCGACCCGCTTCGGGGGCTCGGGCACCACCCGCTCACGGGCGTGGTCGTCGTACAGCTCCAGCGCGTCCATCGGCGCTGAGCCTAGTGCCGGGCACCGTCAGCGGACCTGCCCCGCCCGGGGGTCCGGGTCAGAACGTCGAGACGTGCACGTGGTCGTAGTGGTTGGCCGTGGCCGACCCGCGGTCCGACATCGGGCGCCAGCCCTCGCCGCCGCGCTCGACCGACCAGATGCGCTGCGAGTAGATCGCGTAGCTGACACCGAGCTGGCCGGCGTTGGCACGGACGAACTCCGCGACCTGCCAACCGAGCTCACCGGAGACCATGATGTCCACGGCGAGGCCGCGGCCGTGGTCGCCGCCGCCGGAGCGGAACGTGCCGTAGCTGGTGATGCTCGGGAACTGCGCGCAGACCGCACGGTGCACCGCGGCGATGTTGGGGCTGACCCCGGCCGGGACGCTGCTGCCGTTGGTGCAGCTGGCGCTGGCGCTCGCGGCGGCGGGCCCGGTCTCGGGCTTCTCCTCCTGCAGGTAGCCCTGGGTGACCCAGCGCGCCTTGCCGTCGATCACGACCTCGTCGCGGCCGTAGAGCTCGCGCCCGGTGACGAGCACCTTGCGCTCGGCGGCGACGGTGCCGACCTTCTTCGCCTTCTCGCCGGGCTCGGTCCACAGGTTCAGCGGCGCCGTGGTCCACAGCTTCGTGTCGGCCTTCGCGATGGCCTTCTTCACGGCCTTCTTCGCGAGCACGCGGTCGAGCTTGGTCTCGGCCTTCTCCAAGGTGGCTCCCTCGACCGTGGTGAGGCCGGAGCGGTCCGAGGAGCGGCTCAGGACGGAGTCGCGGGAACCGAGGCCGGACCCGTCGGTGGCCTGCTGGAGGTCGGCGGCGGTGGTCCGGGCGGTGAGGGTCTCCGACTCGGGCGCGTCGCTGAGCACGACTCCCAGGGAGATCACCGAGGCGGTGGCGACGAGGGCGAGAGGGCCGGCCACGAGGGTCGCTCGCGGCGTCCGGCGGGCATCGGTGTCCCGCTTGTGGCGACGATCTGCCACAGCGCTGATCCTTAGCTGTCGGGGTCGGGGGATGTGCGTGGTCTGCCGGCCATCCGGTCGGATACCGGCGAGTACGCGTCGTTCACTGAACCACAGGCCGACAATCGTGTCCGAATCTTGACCTCGTCTTCACGGGTGTTCCCGCTCACCCCGTGTGACCGGGGTCACGTCTCGTCAGTGTCGCAGGCTCACAGCCATCGCCGGCTCAGCCGCCGGAGTGCAGGTCCTCCTCGACGGCGCAGCCGCTGCCGTCGGCGTCGTCGAGCCAGCCCTCGGGCAGCACGACCCGGTCGCGCGGCGACCCCTGACGCCCGCGCGGGGTCCCGAGCTCGGCCACGGGGAACGGCTCGTCGGGGTCGAGGTCGGCGAGCAGCGCGTCGAGGTCGGCCAGGGTGCTGACCAGGCCCAGGCTGCGTCGCATCGTGCCGCCGGCGGCGAAGCCCTTGAGGTACCACGAGACGTGCTTGCGGAACTCCTTGCAGCCGCGCTCCTCCCCCATGTGGTGGCACAGCAGCTCGGCGTGGCGGCGCATCATGTCGCGCACCTCGCCCAGGGTCGGGAGCGTGGCGACCTCCTCGCCGGCGAAGGCGGCGGCCAGGTCGCGGAAGAGCCACGGTCGACCCAGGCACCCGCGCCCCACGACCACGCCGGCGGCACCGGTCTCCTCCACCATCCGCAGCGCGTCGGCCGCCTCCCAGATGTCGCCGTTGCCCAGCACCGGGATGTCCACCGACGCGGCCAGCTCGCCGATGGCGTCCCAGTCGGCACGACCGGAGTACGCCTGGGCGACGGTCCGACCGTGCAGCGCGATCGCCGCGCAGCCGCTCTCCTGGGCGATCCGTCCGGCGTCGAGGTAGGTCAGGTGGTCCTCGTCGATGCCCTTGCGGGTCTTCATCGTGACCGGCACGTCGTAGGGCGTCGCCGCGCGGACGGCGTGCTCGAGGATCTCCGACAGCAGACCGCGCTTCCATGGCAGCGCGCCCCCGCCGCCCTTGCGCGTGACCTTGGGGACGGGGCAGCCGAAGTTGAGGTCGATGTGGGCGACGCCGTACTCCGCACAGAGGATCTCCGCGGCCTTGCCGACGTAGACCGGGTCGGTGCCGTAGAGCTGCACCGAGCGCGTGGTCTCCAGCTCGTCGAAGACCAGCATGTCCTTGGTGTGCTGGTCGCCCTCCACCAGGCCGCGGCTGGTGATCATCTCGCAGACGTAGAGGCCCGCCCCCTGCTCGGCGCACAGCCGGCGGTACGCCGCGTTGGTGATCCCGGCCATCGGCGCCAGGACCACCGGGGTGGGCACGTGGAGCGGGCCCAGGGTGAGACCCGAAGCCGGACCGGGGGTGGTGGACATGCCTCCATGGTGCCGCCTGACAGGCTAGGCGGGTGAATCGGCCGATGGACACCGACGCGGTGCTGGAGCTGGTCCGCGAGGTCGTCGCCGAGCACGTGACCCCGCGCTTCGGGGCGCTCGAGCGGGACGACGTCTCGACCAAGCGCCGCCCCGGTGACCTGGTGACCGTCGCCGACCGCGAGGCGGAGGTCGCGCTCTCCGCCGCGCTGCGTGCCGCCCATCCCGACGCGCTCGTCGTCGGCGAGGAGGCGGTGTCCGCTGACCCGACCCTGCTGCGCGGCCTCTCGTCGGCGGCGCACGCGTTCGTCGTCGACCCCGTCGACGGCACCCGGCACTTCGTCGCCGGCTCCCCCGACCACGCCACCATGCTCGCCGAGCTGCGCCACGGTCGCACGGTGCGCAGCTGGATCTGGCAGCCCCAGCACGGCCGCGCCTACGTCGCCGAGCACGGGGCCGGGGCATGGTCCGACGGCGTCCGGATCGGGTCGGCCACCGACCCCAGGCCGCTCCGGCCGACCGGGACCTGCTGCGGCGTGGACTACCCCCGGTTGGCCCTGGGGCAGGCCGGCTGGGCGGCGTACGTGAAGAAGAAGCCGTGGGACCACCTGCCCGGCGGCCTGCTGCTGACCGAGTCCGGCGGCCGCGTGGTGCGCCGCGCGGGAGTGCTGCTCGCGCTCAGCCCTTCCGCTTCGCGCCGAGCTTGAGGACGTCGCCGGACCAGGTGATCGGGTTGAACTCCTGGGCGGGACGGAACGACACCGACACGAGCTCCCCGGCGTCCGGGGCGAGGTAGACCAGGCAGCGGGTGACCTTCTTGCCCGGCTTGAACTTCTTGGGGAAGTCGGTGGACGGGCAGGCGTCGAAGTCGCTGACGAAGGTCGAGGACTCCACCAGCGTGTCGTTGCCGTCGACGATGTACAGCGGCGGTCGCTCCCCACCCAGGTCGGTCTCGCCCTTGTTCTTGAAGGTCGCCTCGACGAAGTAGGGATTGGCCTTCTTCAGCTGCTTGCCGAGCTTCCACCCCTGGAAGGACTGCTTGAAGGTCGTCCTGCGCATGTCAGTGACCGTGATCGCCAGCACGCCGACGGTCGACTGGTCGACCTCGTAGGCGACCGTGGCGGTGTCACCGAGCTCGAGCGCCGATCCCTGGGTGGTGAGCTCGACCCCGTCGGGCACGTCGATGCTCGGGGTGGCCGAGGGTTCCTCGGTCGCGGACTCGGTCACCGACGGGCTCGCGCTCGGCTCGGCCTCGGGGTCGTCGGAGCCCGAGCAGCCCGCCAGCACCAGGGCAGGCAGCACTGCCGCCAGGGTCAGTCCCACCAGCCTCGTCCGCATCACGCCATTGTGCACGTGCTCAGCCCTCAGGCGCCGAGGAACCGCTGGGCGAAGTAGCCGCTGATGCCGTCGATGGCGATCCGCTCCTGCTGCATCGTGTCGCGCTCGCGCACGGTGACCGCGCCGTCCTCGAGCGTGTCGAAGTCGACGGTGACGCAGTAGGGCGTGCCGATCTCGTCCTGACGGCGGTAGCGCTTGCCGATCGCGCCGGCGTCGTCGAAGTCGACGTACCAGTGCTTGCGCAGCTCGGCCGCGAGGTCGCGGGCCTTGGGCGAGAGGTCGGCGTTGCGGGAGAGGGGCAGCACGGCGACCTTGACGGGCGCCAGGCGCGGGTCGAGGCGAAGGACGGTGCGCTTGTCGACGCCGCCCTTGGTGTTGGGGGCCTCGTCCTCGTGGTAGGCGTCGACGAGGAAGGTCATGAGGCTGCGCGAGAGACCGGCTGCGGGCTCGATGACGTAGGGCGTGTAGCGCTCGTTGCCCGCCTGGTCGTAGTACGACAGGTCCTTGCCGGAGTGCTTGGCGTGCGTGGAGAGGTCGAAGTCGGTGCGGTTCGCGATGCCCTCGAGCTCGCCCCACTCCGAGCCCGCGAACTTGAAGCGGTACTCGATGTCGACGGTGCGCTTGGAGTAGTGGGAGAGCTTCTCCTGCGCGTGCTCGTAGTGACGCAGGTTGTCGGGGTCGATGCCGAGGTCGACGTACCACTGCGTGCGGGTGTCGATCCAGTACTGGTGCCAGTCCTCGTCCTCGCCGGGCTTGACGAAGAACTCCATCTCCATCTGCTCGAACTCGCGGGTGCGGAAGATGAAGTTGCCCGGCGTGATCTCGTTGCGGAAGGACTTGCCGATCTGCGCGATGCCGAACGGGGGCTTCATCCGCTGGCTGGTCACGATGTTGGCGAAGTTGAGGAAGATGCCCTGCGCGGTCTCGGGCCGCAGGTAGTGCAGGCCCGACTCGTCCTCGATGACGCCGAGGTAGGTCTTGAGCAGGCCGGAGAACTGCTTGGGCTCGGTCCAGGCGCCGCGGGTGCCGCAATTGCTGCAGGCGATCTCGGCCATCGGCACCGAGTCGGGGTCCTCGATGCCCTTCTTCTCCGCGACGGCCTCCTGGAGGTGGTCGGCGCGGAAGCGCTTGTGGCAGGACTGGCACTCGGTGAGCGGGTCGGTGAACGTGTCGACGTGGCCGCTGGCCTCCCACGTCTGGCGCGGCAGGATGATCGAGGAGTCCAGGCCCACGACGTCGTCGCGCTGCTGGACCATCGCCTTCCACCACTGGCGCTTGATGTTCTCCTTCAGCTCCACCCCGAGCGGGCCGTAGTCCCACGCGGAGCGGGTGCCGCCGTAGATCTCGCCGCAGGGGTAGACGAAACCTCGGCGCTTGGCCAGGGAGACGACGTTGTCGACGGCGGACGGGGGCGGCTTGGCCACGGGTGGCTCGCTCTCTGGGTGCGGGACGACGCCGGCTGGCTGCCGACGGAGCGCTCAGCCTAACGAGCGCGCCGACGCGACGTTCAGGTCGGTCCCGGGGTCCACGACCTCGTAGGCGCTGGGCTCGTCCACGGCCCGGTAGAGCACCGGCACGGCGCGCATCTTTACGTCGTACGACGACAGGGCGCGGCGGTAGGCACCGACGTTCTCCCAGCGGGTGGTCAGCACCCACAGGTCGGGCTCGTCGACGTTGCGACCCACCGTGCCCTCGAGGTAGCCACGGCAGGCGGCGAGCGCCTCGTGGGCGGTCACCAGGTCGTCCCGGAAGGAGACGACGTCCTCGTCGGGGACCCGGAACCGCGTGACCACCAGCACGCGGCGAGCCTACGTCAGAGGCCGGGGCCCGTTGAGTTGACAACGATTCTCAATTCTAGTGAGAATCGTTCTCATGAGCTCGTCCCCCACCCGCCGTGTCCTCCGCGCCTCCGCCCTCCTCCTTGCCGGGACGGTGGCGCTCTCCGGATGCTCGGCGTTCTCCGACGCGCCGGCCTCCAGCAGCTCCGGCGGTGGTGATGGCACGCCCTCCGTGGCGGCGTCGTTCTACCCCCTCCAGTTCGTGGCCCAGCGGGTGGGGGGCGACCTCATCGACCTCACCGTCCTGACGGGTCCCGGCCAGGAACCGCACGACCTCGAGCTGACGGTGGCCCAGACCGCCACCATCGCCGGCGCCGACCTCGTGCTGCTGGAGGAGGCGCTGCAGCCGGTCGTGGCCGACGCCGTGGACCAGAACGGCACGGGCAGCGTCCTCGACGTGGAGGACGTCATCACCCTCCGGGCCCTCGCCGAGTCGCACGAGCACGGCGACGAGGACGAGCACGCCGACGAGCACGGCGAAGAGGACCCGCACGACCACGGTGACGAGGACCCGCACTTCTGGCTCGACCCGGCGCTGATGGCCGAGCTGGCCGACGCGGTCGCCCAGGAGCTGGCCGAGATCGATCCCGAGCACGCGGAGGACTACTCCGCCAATGCCGCCGCGCTCAGCGAGGAGCTCGAGGCGCTGGACTCCGCCTGGGCCAGCGGCCTGGCCGAGTGTGAGCGCGACGTCGTGGTGGTGTCCCACGACGCGTTCGGCTACCTGACCCGCTACGGCCTGGACTTCCACGGGATCGCCGGCCTCTCGCCGGACGCCGAGCCCACCCCTGCCGACCTCGGCGAGCTGCAGGCGCTGATCCGCGACGAGGGCATCACGACCGTCTTCAGCGAGACCCTGGCACCTCGTGCCCTCTCCGAGACCCTGGCCCGCGACGCCGGCGTCGAGACCGCGGTCCTCGACCCGATCGAGGGCCTCTCGGACGAGACCGCCGAGGAGGACTACCTTTCCCTCATGGAGGCGAACCTCGAGGCCCTGCAGGAGGCCAACGGATGCCGGTAGCACCCGTGCACCTCGAGGACGGGGCGGTCGCCATCGGCGGTCGCCCCGTCCTTCGTCACGTGGACCTGCGCGTGGAGGCCGGTGAGTTCGTCGCGCTGATGGGAGCCAACGGGTCCGGCAAGTCCACCCTGGTGCGCGCCCTGGTCGGCCTGCGCCCACTGACCTCGGGACGACTGCGGCTCTTCGACTCCGACCTGGAGCGTTTCCACAGCTGGGCCCGTGTGGGCTACGTCCCCCAACGGGGCGGGGCCGCCTCCGGCGTTCCGGCCTCGGTGTGGGAGGTCGTCGCCTCCGGACGCCTGACCCGTCGTCGCCTGCTACGTCCGCTCGGTGCCGCGGACCGCGCAGCGATCCGTGACGCCCTCGAGGTGGTCGGTCTCTCCGACCGGGCAGGCGATGGCGTCTCCCAGCTCTCCGGCGGCCAGCAGCAGCGGGTGCTCATCGCCCGGGCGCTGGCCGGGGAGCCGGAGCTGTTCTTCCTGGACGAGCCGACCGCCGGGGTCGACCTGGCCAACCAGGAGGCGTTCGCGCACGCCCTGTCGGTGCTGAAGTCACGCGGTGCCACGATCGTCCTCGTCGCGCACGAGCTGGGGCCCCTCGCGGGTCTGGTCGACCGCTCCGTGGTGATGCGGCACGGTCGCGTCGCCTACGACGGCGCACCGCTCGGCGACCACGCCTCCCCGGGCTTGGCTCCCGACGGCGGTCACGTGCACCACGTCGACCACCTCCACCGCACCCGGCACGACGTGGCACCCCCCGTCACGGGACCGCTCGACACCCGTCCGGAGAGCCGATGAGCACCTTCGAGCTGCTGACCCTGCCCTTCATGCAGCGTGCGCTGCTGGCCGCTGTCTTCACCGGACTGGCGGCCCCGGCCGTCGGTACGTACATCGTCCAGCGGCGGCTGGCGCTGATGGGTGACGGCATCGGTCACGTCGCCGTCACCGGTGTCGCGCTGGGCCTGCTGACGGGCGCCTCCCCCACCTGGACCGCGGTCGTCGTCGCGGTCATCGGTGCGATCCTCATCGAGGTCATCCGGGAGCGCGGGCACACCAACGGCGACGTGGCCCTGGCGCTGCTGTTCTACGGCGGGCTCGCCGGCGGCGTCCTCATCACCGGCCTGGCCGGGCAGAGCGCCGCGCGGCTGCAGACCTACCTCTTCGGCTCCATCACGACCATCTCCGTCGCCGATGTCGTGGTCACGATGGTGCTCGCCGCGGTGGTGGTCGTCGTGTGCCTGGGGCTCTCGCCGCAGCTGTTCGCGGTCGCCCAGGACCAGGAGTTCGCGCGGGTCGCCGGCCTCAACGTGAGGTTCTACAACATCCTCGTGGCGGTGCTGGCCGCGGTCAGCGTCACGGTCGCGATGCGCACCGTGGGGCTGCTGCTGGTCTCCGCGCTGATGGTCGTGCCGGTGGCGACCGCACAGCAGCTCACCCGGTCCTTCCGCACCACTCTCGGGGCAGCGATGCTGCTGGGGCTCGGAGCCTCCGTCGGGGGCCTGCTCGTGTCGGCGTTCGCCTCCTCCCGCGCCGACGTGGCGCCCGGCCCGAGCATCGTGCTCCTCGCCCTCGCCGGCTTCGTCGTCACGTGGCCGGTCGGGCTGTGGCTCCGTCGGCGCCAGCACCTGACCGAGCCGTTCGACGACGAGGTGCCCGACGACCACCACGACGTGAGCGAAGGACACACGCACCAGCACGGGGCCGACTGCGGGCACGTCGCGGTCCCCCACGGCGACCACGTGGACTACCTGCACGACGGCCATCGCCACGCCGCGCACGGCCGTCACTACGACGAGCACTGAGCCGGCCCACGGCTAGCAGCCGACGTCGGTCAGGTCCCCGTCGTCGATCGCCCCACGGCCCAGGTGCATGGCCGAGCAGTAGTAGAAGGACAGCAGCGGGTCGCGCCGCAGGACGACCGGCACCCACTCGCCGGTGCTCGTCGGCTCCAGGTAGCGCATCTTCGTGGCGAGCAGGGTGCGCACGGAGGTGCGGTGCTTCAGGTAGTGCTCGAGCCACCGCTGGACGTACGCGCTGGTCAGGGCCTGCCCCCAGCGGCTGGCGGGGAGGACGAGCGGGATGTCGGTGTACTCCAGGTGGGTGGAGGCCCGCGGGACCACGAGCATCGAGTCGACCCCGGCGTCGCGCCAGACGTCGTACCCGGTGGCGCGCTCGCGGCGCGGGTCGGGCCCCTGGGGCGAGGGCTGCGGAGTGATCGACGAGCCACCCGCCGCGAACCAGGGCCCCACGGTGAAGCCGTACTCCGACTGCACCGCCAGGGCGGGGACCACCGGGTCGAAGGCATCGCCGGCGTCGGTCCCCGAGCTGGTGCTCAGGCCCAGCTTGTCCAGCGCCACGACCGTGGAGACGCGCTCGTCGGTGCCCTGCACCTGGGTGACGGCCGCGGCACCGAGCGAGTGGCCGATGATCGCGATGCGCGTCGTCCTGCCGGCCGCGTTGGGGCGTCGGTCGGGACGGCGGTCGAAGCGCCGGTGCCACGGGTTGTGGGCGTCGACGAGGTCCCCCGCGCCGTGGTCGGGGTAGGGGGCGCGCGGCGTGGAGGTGAAGAAGGACAGGGCGTCCTCGGTGCCGACGACGAAGTTGTCGATCTGTTGGCTGGGCACCCCGTTGAGCGTGCCGTCGTGGGGCAGCGTCTCGCTGGTGCCCTGCCCCTGCACGTCGTAGGTGAGCACGAGGTAGCCGCGCTCGGCGAGGTCCTGGGCGAGCCAGCGGTACATGCCCTCGGAGCCCTGGACGGACCCTTCGGTGATGACCACTCCCGGCAGCCGGCCCGTGATCCGCTTGCCGGTGTAGGGGTCGCGGGCCCGTGGAAGGGGGGCGTACAGGGTGCCGCGCAGCAGGGCGCCGTAGCGGTTGGTGAACGACACCTCGCGCATCCGGCCGCGGGTGCCGTCCCAGGTGGCGCGGAAGGGGTTGCCGACGTTCCAGCCCGGGACGAAGGCACCCGGCGTCACGGAGGGTCGATCCGGGGTGGCGGCCTGCTCGAGGAGCTGGGCCACGCCGACCGCGGTGCCCTGCTGGACCAGTGCGGGCAGGTACGCCGGGTCGCCGAGCTGCTGGTCGGTGATGCGACCATAGGCGTCGGCGATGTTCTGGGTGTCGCGGGCGACGTACTCCGGCGACCCGACCGCCGGGTCGTCGGCCCGCGAGGTGCCCGCGTGCGCGACCTGGGCGGGTGCGAGGCCCGCCCCCGCGAGCAGGCAGGAGAGGACGAGTGCGGCTCCGAGCGTCTTCACACCCTGGTGAACGACGTCACACCGGACCCGTCACGCATCCGGGCCCTCGTCTCACCGACCGGGCGGCTCGGGGTTGGGCAGCGCCCCGCCGAAACGTCGGTCCCGCTCGGCGTAGATCTCGACTGCGCGCCACAGCGCACGCCGGTCGACGTCGGGCCAGAGGACGTCGGTGAAGACCATCTCGGAGTAGGCGGCCTGCCAGAGCATGAAGTTCGAGAGCCGCTGCTCCCCCGAGGTCCGCCACACCAGGTCGGCGTCGGGCAGGTCGGGCAGGTACAGGTGACGCGCCAGCCGCTTCTCGTCGATCTTCTCCGGGTCCAGCCGTCCCGCCGCCACCTCGCGAGCCAGTGACCTGGCCGCGTCCGCGAGCTCGGCGCGACCGCCGTAGTTGACGCACATCGTCAAGGTGAGGACGTCGTTGTCGCGGGTCATCTCCTCGGCGACCTGCAACTCCTTGACGACCGACTTCCACAACCTGGGTGCGCGGCCGGCCCAGCGGACCCGGACACCGAGCTCGTGCATCTCGTCGCGGCGCCGGCGGATGACGTCACGGTTGAAGCCCATCAGGAACCGCACCTCGTCGGGGCTGCGCGACCAGTTCTCGGTCGAGAAGGCGTAGGCCGAGATCGCCTTCACCCCGATCTCGATGGCGCCCTCGACGACGTCGAAGAGCGAGTGCTCCCCCGCCTCGTGCCCCTTGGTGCGGGCCAGCCCGCGCTGCTTGGCCCAGCG
This sequence comes from Actinomycetota bacterium, assembly GCA_036341255.1. Taxonomy (GTDB): domain Bacteria; phylum Actinomycetota; class Actinomycetes; order Propionibacteriales; family Nocardioidaceae; genus Nocardioides. The sequence continues at coordinate 16,264 of JAYYWX010000036.1, forward strand.
GCCGTTGCCGTCCATCACGATGGCGACGTGCTCGGGCACCAGCTCGCGCGGCAGCACGGGCGGACGGGCGCCCGAGGGGTGCGGGGTCGGTGGGCGGACGGCTCGCTTCACGGCACGGAGACTACGTGTCGGGCGATCCCCTCAGCGCTGGACGTGCTCCATCGAGCGCAGACCCCGCTCGAGGTGCCAGGCGAGGTACGCCGAGACCAGTCCGCTGGCCTCGCGCAGCGTCCGCTGCTCGGCGGCTCCCACGGTGGCCCAGTCCCCGGCGAGCAGGGCGCCGAGGACCGCGACGGTCCCCTCGGCCGGGCTCGCCGAGCCCGGCACCCGGCAGGTGGTGCACAACACCCCGCCCATCGAGGGGTTGAACCAGCGGTGCGGTCCTTCGAGACCGCACCGCGCACAGCCGTCGAAGGTCGGGGCGTAGCCGGCCACGGACAAGGAGCGCAGGAGGTAGGAGTCGAGCACCTGGCCGGGCCCGAGCTCACCTGCCGCCATCGCCCGCAGCCCCCCGACCAGGAGCAGGAACTGCTGCGTGGCGGGCTCACGCTCCTCGGTGACCAGCCGCTCGGCGGTCTCCAGCATGACGGTCCCGGCGGTGTATCGCTCGTAGTCACCGCCCATCCGGCCGGCGAACGGCGTGAGCGTCTCGGCCTGGGTGATGGTGTCGAGGCTGCGACCGTCGGCCAGCTGCAGGTCGACGTGGGTGAAGGGCTCCAGGCGCGAGCCCCACCGCGAGGACGTGCGGCGCACGCCACGCGCCACGGCACGGACCCGGCCGTGCTGGCGGGTCAGCAGCGTGATGATGCGGTCGGCCTCGCCCAGCTTGTGCGTGCGCAGCACGACCGCCTCGTCGCGGTAGAGAGGCACGGCACCATTGTGCCCCGCGGGTGGGTCCGGGCCGGTCAGCGACCGGCGGCGCGGCGGCGGCGGCTCGGGACCCGCCAGCTGCTCTGGCAGAAGCCGATGGCCGCGTTGGTGAGCCGTTCGGGATGCAGCCGCCACTCCAGGACGCCCCGGGCCCGCAGCAGCTCGGCCCCCGGGACCTCCGAGACCAGCAGGTCGGCGTCGGAGGTCGGGTGCAGCGGGTCGCGCGGGTGGCCCACGACCAGTGTGGGCACAGCGATCTGCCGCCTTTCCCTCGACCTGGGCGCCAACCTGCCGAAGAGGAGTCCGTGGAGCAGCGCCGCGGTGGGACCCGACCTCTGGTCGAGCGCGTCGACGGCCACCCCGGCCCAGAAGGGCAGGAGCGACCGCGGCACCGGGCGGCTCAGCAGCCGCGCGACGTCGAGGGTGAACGGCAGCACCCGGGCGGTCAGGAGCAGTGGGGAGGCGGCCATCAGCCCGACCTCGAGGGCGTTGTCGAGCACCGGGCCCTCCAGGAGCAGGCCGCGCACCCGTCGGGGGGCGCTCACCGCGACCTCGAGGGCGACGTTGGCGCCCAGCGAGGTCCCGCCCAGGACGGCCTGGGGCGCTCCGAGGTGGTCCAGCAAGGCCACGACGTGCTCGCCGAAGGCCTCCACGGAGTAGGCGAGCGGATCCGCCGGGCGGTCGGAGCGGCCATGGCCGAGCAGGTCCGGCACGACGACGTGCAGCCCCGACGCCGCCAGGGCGCGCGCCAGGGGCTCGTGCATGCGCCGGGTGAGCAGGGGGGCGTGGAGCAGCACGACCCACGAGTCGCCCGCGCCGTACTCGGTGTACTCCAGCCGGTCCCGCCCGTCCTGGGAGTCGAGGAAGAACTGACCGACGCGCTCGGAGACCAGCATGCGGTGAATCTAGCGGGACCTCCCACCAGCAGGGGCTCGGACCGGGACAATGACCTCATGGCCACCACGGTCACCACCGCCCCAGCAGCCGCTCCCGCCGCGACCGCACCGACCGCTGCGCCGGTCGTCGGCAGGGCCGCGGTGGCGCCGTCGACCCCTCGGATCGGGCTGCGGGGCTCCCTGCTGCTCCTCGTGGCGATCTACGCGGCCGCGGTGCTGTCGGTCGCCACCCGCCCCGGGGACAACCCGGTCGCTGGTTGGTGGCCGGCCGCGGGCCTCGCGGTGATCCTGGTGACCCTCGGCCGTCCGGGGCTGCAGCGACTCCTGCTCACCGCGGCCGGCCTCGTGGTGGTGACCGGCCTGGCCAACGTGACCGGTGGCCGCGACTGGGGCATCTCGACGGCTTTCGGGGTCGCCAACGCCGCCGAGGCCGTCGTCGCCGGGCTGGTGCTCCGTGCCCGCCACGAGGGCCCTCCCGCGCTGGTGACCCTCCAGGACTTCGTGCGCCTGATCGTCGCGGCCGTGTCCGGTGGTGTCGTGATCGCGCTCGGCGCCGGTCTGGCCGTGCTCGCCCTGGCCGACGGCAGCCTGGTGGAGACGGCCCAGTCGACCTTCAGCTCCCACTCCGCCGCGGTCCTGGTGCTCGTCCCGCTCGCGCTGACCTGGCGGGCACGCGCGCACCGCGACCGGCCCGGCGAGCTGCCGATCCAGGCCACGGCGCTGGCGCTGTCCATCGCCCTGGTGTTCATGCCGGCCCAGGAGCTGGCGCTGACCTTCGTCCCCCTGACCTTCCTGGTCTGGGCGGCCCTGCGCTTCGACGTCCGTGTGGTCGCCGCCGAGCTGGTGGCCTTCGCCGCGGTCACGACCTACCTCAACGCGCTGGGCTGGGGCCCCTTCGCCGCCGAGATCGACGCGGGACACACCACCCAGGTCACCGCCGCCGCGTTGTGCCAGCTCTACCTCGTCTGTGCCTCCCTGCTCACCGTCCCGCTCGCCCTGGTGCTGGCCGAGCGCAACCGCCTCGTCGCGCAGGTGACGGCCGAGGAGGTCGTGTTCCGCCGCAACTTCACCGACTCCCTGCTCGGCCAGCTGCTGCTGCGCCTCGACCACGGCGTCCTGCGCGTCGTCGACGCCAACGGCACCGCCGCCGAGGTGGTGCGGCGCCCTGCCGGCACCCTCGTCGGCACCCCGCTGGAGGACCTCCTCTCGACGCCGGCCGAGCTCGGCGTACGACTCGCGTCCGGTCAGTCGTGGCGGGGGCGGGTCAGCCTGCGCGACGACGACACCTCCCGGGTCGAGGTCGCCCTCAGCCGGCTCTCGCACACCGGTGACGACGGCAGCCCGGTCTGGTCGGCGCAGCTGCTCGACGTCTCCGCCGAGCACGTCGCCCGTCAGGGGCTGGAAGCGGCGGAACGGCTCACGTCGGCCACGTTGGACACCACCGCGGCGGTCATCCTCGTCACCGACCGGGAGGGCCGGATCGTGCGTGCCAACCAGGCCACGACCGACCTGACCGGCTGGCGCGAGGAGGACCTGCTCGGACGCAAGGTGTCGGAGACGACGCTCGCCGCGAGCGCCACCCCCGACCTCGAGGCACTGTTCGTGTGGCCGAACCGGTCCGGTCAGCCGGTGGTCCGCGAAGGCGAGGCGACCACCAGGGACGGCAAGCTGCTGCGCATCCTGTGGAGCAACAACATGGTGCGCGACGAGCACGACCTGCCGGCGTACGCCGTGCTGACCGGCATCGACGTGACCACCGAGCGCGCCAGCTCGGGCCTGGTGTCGCACCTGATGCGGGCCGCGATCACCACCGCCATCATCGGTGTCGACCGGGACGGGGTGATCACGGTCTTCAACGCCGGCGCGGAGCTGATGCTCGACCAGGACGCGACGCGGCAGATCGGGCACCGGTTCGTCGACCTCCTCGACCCCGACCAGGTGGCGGAGCGGCTCGGGAGCCGTGATCCCGACCAGGCCTTCGACGCGCTGGTGCGCGGTGTGGGAGGAGGCGAGCTGCCTGCGCGCGACTGGCTGTGGATCGCGCGCGACGGCAGCCGTCGCATCGTCTCGATGACGCTCAGCGCGACCGAGGCGTCGGTCAACACCCAGGTCGGCTTCCTCTGCGTGGGCCGCGACGTCACCGAGCAGCGCCAGGGTCAGGACATGCTGGTGCAGGCGCTGGAGAAGGAGCGCACCGCCGTCGAGCGGCTGCGTGCCCTCGACGAGGCGAAGAACGAGTTCGTCTCCACGGTCTCCCACGAGCTGCGCACGCCCGTGACCAGCATCGTGGGCTACACCGAGATGCTCCAGGACGGCACCATCGTGGAGCCGTTGGAGGACCAGCTGCCGCTGTTCTCCACGATCGCCCGCAACGGCCAGCGCCTGATCGTGCTCTGCAACGACCTGCTCACGCTGGCCGGCCTGGACTCGGAGTCGATCACCTGGGAGGCCGAGGACGTCGACCTCGGCGAGGCCCTGGCCAGCGTCGAGGCGGCCGTGGCGCCGATGCTCCACGAGCGTGACCTCACGGTGCTCTACGAGACCTCAGGAGAGCCGGTGCGCGTGGTGGGGGACCCCACCCAGCTCGAGCGCGTGGTGATGAACCTCGTGACGAACGCGGTGAAGTTCACCGAGGACGGCGGCGTGGTGCGCGCCCGCGTCGAGGTGCAGGGCGACGAGGCGGTGCTGACCGTCACCGACACCGGCATCGGCATCCCCGGGGAGGAGCAGCCGAACCTCTTCCAGAAGTTCTTCCGCTCCTCCACGGCGCAGAAGGAGGCGATCCAGGGCACCGGGCTCGGCCTCTCGATCGTGGCCGCGATCGTCTCGGCGCACGGCGGCACCATCCGGGTCCGCTCCGAGCACCTGGAGGGCTCCACCTTCACCGTGCGCCTGCCCGTGAAGTACTGATCCCTCCCTCACCCGCTCGTGCCGAGCCGGCGCGTCCTTCCGGAGGGATGCGCCGGCCCGGCATGGCTCGTGGCGGCGGTCAGGCGCGGTTGACGGCGCTGATGACGGCCTTGAGGGAGGCGGTGACGATGTTGGCGTCGATGCCGACACCCCAGAGCACCTGCCCGTCGACGGCGCACTCGACGTACGCCGCGGCCAGGGCGTCGCCACCGGCCGAGAGCGCGTGCTCGGCGTAGTCGAGCACGCGCACGTCCTCCACTCCCCCGAGCTCGGCTCCTCCGAGGCTCATCAGGGCGTCGACGAAGGCCGACAGCGGACCGTTGCCCTCGCCGTGCAGGCTGCGCAGCTCGCCGCGGACGTAGACGTTGACGTCGAGGGCGTCCTTCTGGCCGGCCGCCGAGGAGGTGTGCACCGAGTTGAGCTTCAGCGGCGTCTCGCGGTCGAGGTACTCGGAGCGGAAGACCTCCCAGATCGCCTCCGGGGTCATCTCGCCACCGTCGGCGTCGGTGCGCTGCTGGACCACGCGCGAGAACTCGATCTGCGCCCGCCGGGGCAGGTCGAGCTTGTGCTCGGCCTTCAGCACGTAGGCGACCCCGCCCTTGCCGGACTGGCTGTTGACCCGGATGACCGCCTCGTAGGTGCGGCCCACGTCCTTCGGGTCGATGGGCAGGTACGGCGCCTCCCACGGCAGCTCGCGCACGGGCACCCCGCGCTCGGCGGACTGCCGGTCGAGGTCCTCCAGCCCCTTCTTGATGGCGTCCTGGTGCGAGCCGGAGAACGCGGTGTAGACGAGGTCGCCGGCGTAGGGGTGGCGCGGGTGGACGGGCAGCTGGGTGCAGTACTCGACCGTGCGCCGGATCTCGTCGATGTCGGAGAAGTCGATCTGGGGGTCGACGCCCTGGCTGAAGAGGTTCATGCCCAGCGTCACCAGGCAGACGTTGCCGGTGCGCTCGCCGTGGCCGAACAGGCAGCCCTCGACCCGGTCGGCGCCTGCCATCATCGCCAGCTCGGTGGCCGCGACGGCGGTCCCCCGGTCGTTGTGCGGGTGCAGGGAGATCACGGTGTTCTCCCGGCGGGTCAGCTGCCGGGAGAACCACTCGATCTGGTCGGCGTAGACGTTGGGGGTGGCCACCTCGACGGTGGCGGGCAGGTTGAGGATGATCTCGCGACCGTCCTCGGGCTGCCACACGTCGGTGACGGCTTCACAGACCTCCAGGCTGAACGGCAGCTCGGCGGAGGTGAAGATCTCCGGGCTGTACTCGTAGCCGATGACGGTCATGTCGAGGTGGGCCTCGCCGTGCTTCATGACCAGCTCGGTGCCTCGGACCGCGATGTCCTTGACCTCGTCGGTGCTGGCCTTGAAGACCACGCGGCGGAACAGCGGGGCGACGGCGTTGTAGAGGTGGATGTTGGCGCGCGGCACGCCGACCAGCGACTGCACGCTGCGCTCGATGAGGTCCTCACGGGCCTGGGTGAGCACCGAGATGGTCACGTCGTCGGGGATGCGGTCGCCCTCGATGAGCTGGCGGACGAACTGGAAGTCGGTGTCGCTGGCCGAGGGGAACCCGACCTCGATCTCCTTGTAGCCCATCTTCACCAGCAGGTCGAACATCCGCATCTTGCGCGCCGGGCTCATCGGGTCGATCAGCGCCTGGTTGCCGTCGCGCAGGTCGGTCGAGAGCCAGCGCGGCGCCTCGGTGATGGTGCGGGAGGGCCAGCTGCGGTCGGGCAGGTCGATCGGCGGGAAGGGGCGATAGCGCTCGAAGGGCATGCCGCTGGGCTGCTGGGGCGGGATGGTGGTCACGGTGTCCTCGCTGGTGGTGGCTGGTGCTCGGCTGATGGTCAGGTGACCGGCGCGCAGAAGGGCCTCCGCAGCGAGGGGGTCCGGTGTCAGACCTCGCTGCGGCAGCGAAGGAGGAGGAGCTGCTGCATCATGACGCCGCCCACCATAGCCCAGCGCCCCCCGATGAGCGGCCCTCGTCCGAATTCACCCCATCGGGCGAGGCGTCACGCGAGTCGCTGCCGAAGCGTCGCCACTACGTTTCGTGACCATGCCCCAGAGCCCGTCCAGACCGGTCCGTCTGGGCGTCGTGGGCGAGACCGAGCTCGTCGCCCACGGCCTCGCCGGGATGCTGCGACCGCACAGCGGACGGGTGTCCCTGTCGGTGCTGCGCGAGCCGGGGCCGACCGCCGGTCTCGACGTCGTCCTGTGCGACCCCTTCGACGGCCGCGACATCGCCGGCCGCCTCGAGCGGATCCCCACCCTGGGGCCGGCGAAGGTCCTGGTCTTCACCTGGTCCGACCACCCCCGGCGACGACGGCGTGCCCTGGAGGCCGGGGCGGACGGCTTCTTGACGAAGAACGCGAGCACGCGCGAGCTGCTGGCCGCCGTGGAGGCGGTGCTGCGCGGGGATCCGGTGCCCGTCACCAGCGGTTCGGGCGAGGACGTCCAGGTGTTCCCCGGCCTGTCCCAGCGCGAGTCCGAGGTGCTGGTCCTCATCGGCCGCGGCCTGTCCAACCAGGAGATCGCCGACCGGATCTACGTGTCGGTGAACTCGGTGAAGACCTACATCCGTCAGATCTACGCCAAGACCGGCGCGACGCGGCGCACCCAGGCGGTCGCCTGGGCCCACGAGCACGGCTGGGACGGCTGACGCCTCCGCGTCCTCTCGGTGCCGGGAGGAAGGGCATCCGTAGGCTCGCGACATGGCCACCCTGCTCGTCGTCCACCACTCCCCCACACACACCGTGCGTGCGCTGACCGACGCCGTGCTCGCCGGGGCACGGCACGAGGACATCGAGGGCGTCGACGTGGTGGAGCGCGCCGCGCTGGAGGCCAGCGCCGAGGACGTGCTCGACGCCGACGGCTACGTCCTGGTGACGCCCGCGAACTTCGGCTACATGTCCGGGGCCCTCAAGCACTTCTTCGACTCGCTCTTCCTCCAGGTCGGCGGTGCCCTCGCCGACGACGGCGCGGCCGGCGGGCCCGGCGCCACCGGCGGGCGTCGACCCTTCGGTCTCGCGGTGCACGGTCGCTACGACACCACCGGTGCGGTCCGCTCGGTGCTGTCGATCACCGGGGCCCTGCCCTGGCAGCAGGCGGCGCCGGTGCTGGAACTCCTGGGCGACCTGGACGACGAGGGGCTGGAGGCCGGGCGCGAGCTGGGCGGCACGGTGGCGGCGCTGCTGTCGCAGTGACCCGCGACCGGTCGACGGTCCCGGTCGGCAGGTAGCCTCCCGGCGTGCGCCCCACCCGACGTCGACCGAGCAGCACCCTCGCGGCGTCGCTGCTGGCGGTGCTCCTCCTCGGTGCGTTGGCCGCGTGCGGCGAGCAGCAGTCCGCCGTCAGCACCGAGCCGCCCGAGAAGGGCGAGTGCCGGCTGCTCACGCCCGACGACGTCGCCCTGCCCAGCAACGACACCCCGACCGTGCCGTGCGGCGACCGGCACACCGCGCAGACCTTCGCGGTCGGCGAGCTCCCCGAGGACCTGCACGACCTGGAGCCGGACGACCCCGCCCTCGGGAACCACGTCTACGGGGAGTGCAGCTCCTCCTTCGCGGGCTTCCTCAAGGGAGACGAGTCCGCCGTGATGCGCAGCGTCGTGTCGTGGGTGTGGTTCCGCCCCGGGGACGCGGCCTGGGACGCGGGGGCTCGGTGGTTCCGCTGCGACGTGATCGGCGGCGGAGAGCAGCTGACCCCCTACCGCGCCCTGCCCAAGAACGCCAAGGGGTTGCTGGAGGGTCTGCCCCCGGACCAGTGGATGGTGTGCGCGACCGGCCGCACCGTGCAGGCGGGCACGAAGGTCCCGTGCAGCGAACCGCACACCTGGCGGGCGGTGACCACCATCAAGGTCGGCGAGCCGGGCGAGCCCTACCCCGGCGACGACGCGGTCGCCGAGATCACCCGCGACTTCTGCTCGGACTCGGTCGGCGCGTGGCTGGGCTACCCCACGACGTACGACTACGGGTCGACGTTCTTCGGCGAGGCCGAGTGGGAGGCCGGCAACCGGCGCTCGGTCTGCTGGGCCAAGACCCAGCAGTAGCTGCCCTCGGGCACGGCGCCAGGGGTCAGAAACCGAGCTTGCGCAGCTGGCGCGGGTCGCGCTGCCAGTCCTTGGCGACCTTCACGTGCAGGTCGAGGTAGACCGGGGTCCCGAGCATCGCCTCGATCTGCTGGCGCGCCGCCGTCCCGACCTGGCGCAGCCGAGCACCCTTGCGACCGATGACGATCCCCTTCTGGGAGTCGCGCTCGACGTAGAGGTTGGCGTGGATGTCGAGCAGCGGCTTGCCCTCGGGACGCCCCTCGCGCAGCCCCATCTCCTCCACGACGACCGCGATGGAGTGCGGCAGCTCGTCGCGTACGCCGTCGAGGGCCGCCTCACGGACCAGCTCGGCCACGAGGACCTCCTCGGGGCTGTCGGTCAGCTCGCCCTCGGGGTAGAGCGGCGGGCCCTCGGGCAGCAGCCCCACCAGCAGGTCGGCCAGCAGGTCGACCTGGTCACCGGCCTTCGCCGACACCGGGACGATCTCGGCCCAGTCGGTGCCCGTCTCCTGCCCCAGGGCCTGGATCGCCAGCAGGTGCTCGCCGATCCGCTCGGGGCTCGCGAGGTCGGTCTTGGTCGCGATGGCGATCTTGATGGTGCGACGGACCTTGGCCAGCTCGCCGACGATGAACCGGTCACCGGGACCGATCTTCTCGTTGCTGGGGAAGCACACCGCGACGACGTCGACCTCGGCCCAGGTGGTGGTCACCAGGTCGTTGAGCCGCTCGCCGAGCAACGTGCGCGGACGGTGCAGGCCGGGGGTGTCCACGAGGACCAGCTGGGCGTCGGGACGGTGCACGATGCCGCGCACGACGGTGCGCGTGGTCTGAGGCTTGTCGCTGGTGATGGCGATCTTGGCGCCCACCAGGGCGTTGGTCAGCGTGGACTTCCCGGCGTTGGGCCGCCCCACGAACGAGGCGAACCCGCTGCGGTGCTCGGGCCGGTCGTGCTCCTGCTGGTCGTGCTCGCTCATCCCTGGGCCTCCCGTGCCTGGTCGTAGTCGGCCCAGATCTCCTCGTCGGACTTGCCGGCGGCCTTGCCGGCCCGCCAGATGGGGCCGGGGTCGACGGCCCGCGGCTGACGCTCCTGGCCGCCGCGCCAGTAGCCCATCACGTCGTACTGCTCCGAGGGCAGGCGCCGCTCGCGCATGAGGTGCTTGCGGATGGCCCGCATCTGCGCGGACTCCCCCGCCATCCAGAAGTAGCCGGTGCCCTCGGGCCAGGTCAGGTCGCTGACCACCTCGGCCAGCGCCGACACCCCGTCGCCGGGCTGGGCCAGCCAGGAGACCTCGGCACGGTCGGGGAGGTAGCCCGGGACCCGCTCGGGGACCTCGGCCCAGACCCGCACCGGCAGGTCGGTGCTCTCGACGATGCGGGCCATGGCCGGCATCGCGGTGAGGTCACCGACGAGCATCAGCCAGCCGGCATCGGCCGGCGGCGCGAAGGAGCCCTTGGGGTCGGTGACGGTCACGATCTCGCCCACGACGGCGTCGGGTCGTTGGGCCCACTCCGTCACCAGCCCGACGTCGTGCACGACGACGTCGAGCACCAGCTCGGCGCCGTCCCACGAGCGGACGGTGTAGTAGCGACTCTGGAACTGGCCGGGCACGACCAGGCCGACCCACTCGTCCGGCACACCGGTGCTGGAGAAGCCCGCCAGGCCCTCGCCCCCGAGGGTCAGCCGGAGCAGGTGGTCGGCGAGCCGCTCGCGGCGCAGGACGGTCGCGCTGTGCTGCTGGGCTCGGACACTCACGCGCCGAGGCTACTCACCACGACGGGCGCAGCGGGAATCCGTCACCGCCCTGCTCGTCGGTCCGCACCCCCAGCACCTGGTGCAGCTGGATCTCGTTGCGCTCGAACGCGAGCCGGCTGCCTGCCATGTAGAGGCCCCACACCCGGGCGGTCCCCTCGCCCACCTCGGCGACGGCGGCGTCCCAGTTCTCCACCAGGTTGCGGCACCAGTCACGCAGCGTCATCGCGTAGTGGACGCGCAGGTTCTCCTCGTGCATCACCTCCAGGCCCGCGTCCTGGGCCGCGGTGATGATCGTGCCGGAGCCGGTGAGCTCGCCGTCGGGGAAGACGTAGCGGTCGATGAAGGCGCCGGTCTCGGTCGGCCGGTTGTCGTGACGGGTGATGCAGTGGTTGAGCAGCCGGCCCTGCGGACGCAGGCGCTCGCGCAGGAAGTCGAAGTACGCCGGGTACTGCTTGACGCCGATGTGCTCGGTCAGACCGATCGAGGAAATCGCGTCGAAGTCGCTCTCCAGGACGTCGCGGTAGTCGCTGTGGCGCACCTCGGCGAGGTCCCCGAGGCCGTCGCGGTCGATGGCCTCCTTGGCGTACGACGCCTGCTCCCGGCTCAGGGTCACCCCGAGCGCCCGCACGCCGTAGTGCTGCGCCGCGTGGCGGACCATCCCGCCCCAGCCGCAGCCGACGTCGAGGAGTCGCTGACCGGGCTGGAGGTCGAGCTTGCGGCAGACCAGGTCGAACTTCTCGTGCTGCGCCTCCTCCAAGGTGGCATCGGGATCGGGGTAGACCGCGCACGTGTAGGCCATGGAGGGGCCGAGCACCAGCTCGTAGAAGGCGTTGGACACGTCGTAGTGGTGCTGGATCGCCTCGGCGTCGCGCGCCAGCGAGTGACGCAGCCCCTCGACGGTGCGCCGCCAGCGCGGCAGGTGCTCCTGCGGCGGCGGGGGCGGCGGCTTGAGCACGCCCAGCCCGGCGCCCGCGACCAGGCCACGGACCAGGCCGAGCGCCTCGGCCGGCGAGGGCGCCCGGAAGCGCAGGTGGTTCTGGAGCAGCCGCATGGCGTCGTACGGATCGCCGGGGTGCACGCCGTGCACCCGCAGGTCGCCGCTGACGTAGGCCCGTGCCATCCCGAGGTCGCCCGGCGCGGTGAGCAGGTAGGCCAGCCCGCGCTCGGTGAGCAGCTCGAGGGTGATGTCGGCGTCCGGCGGGCCCGCGCTCGAGCCGTCGTAGGCCTCGAGCCGCACGGGCATGCCGTCGCGCAGCAGCGAGGCGACCGCCTCGCCGATGGAGGGGGTCCGAGAGTTCACTGGCGTCGCACCACCTTGTCGTAGAGGGAGGTCAAGCGGTCGTCGGGGTCGTGGACGGCCTTGACGGCCGCCAACCGGGCCCCGTCGTAGAGCCGGTCGAAGGTCTCGCGGTCGTAGAAGGCCTCGGAGTACAGCGACTTGTGGCCACCGAGGGCGTGGACGTGCTCCTCGACCGCACGGTTGACCGGGCCCACCGGGGCGTCCTCGCCGACGTGGACGGTGCCCCAGAACCCGACGTTGACGTAGGTCCGCCCCGGCTCGAGCGGGTAGGTCGGCCAGTCCTTCCTGGCGACCAGCGGGCAGATCCAGACCGGGGTCATGCCCACGTGCTCGTCGAACCAGTCGAGGAACTCCGGGAGCCGCTCGACCGGCACCTCGACGTCCTGGACCACCCGCTCACGACGGGGACGGCCCGCGCGGCGGTCGAGCCGGTCGACCAGGCCCCAGCGGGTGTCGAGGGCGACCAGTCGGTGGTAGACGTCGCTGCGCCGCCAGCGGCGTGGCCAGACCCGACGCACCCAGGGGCGGTGCAGCCCCAGGGCACCGGAGCACCAGAACCAGTCGGTGTCCCAGCGCCAGAGGTAGGCGTGGGTCGTGAGCACGTCGCGGGGCCGCTGCTGGACCGAACGGTAGAAGATCTCCCGACCGGTGTAGTCGCTGGGTCGCTCCGCCGGCCCCTCGCGCCAGCGGGCCACGGTGAGGTACGCCTCGTCGGGGGCGAAGACCACGCCGTCGAGCCCGTCGACGCGCTCCCCGTCCAGCTCACCGGTCTCCACGATCGCGGCGACCGTCCTGGCCAGCAGGCCGCGGTCGTCGATGCGGACGTGCTCCAGCTCGACGTGTCCCGGCGCCGGCAGCAGCGCGACCACCAGCCGCGTGGCGTAGCCCAGCGAGCCGTAGGAGTTGGGGAAGGCCTCGAAGAGGTCGTCGCCGGGTCGGACCGTCACCACCTCACCGGCGCCGGTGCGGACGTCCATCTCCAGGACGGCCTCGTGCGGCAGCCCGTGGCGGAAGCTCGTCGACTCGATCCCGAGGCCGGTCACCGCGCCCCCGAGGGTGATCGTGCGCAGCTGCGGCACCACCGTGGGCACCAGCCCGTGGGCCAGCGTGGCGTCCACGAGGTCCTCGTAGGTGCACATCCCCTGGACCTGGGCGGTCCTGGTCACCGGGTCGACCTCGAGGACGCCGGCCAGACCGGACACGTCGAGCCCGGCGCCCACCGCGGCACGGGGGCGGAAGAGGTTGGAGGTGCGCTTGGCCAGCCGCACCGGGGAGCCGGCAGGGATGGCGGCGTACGACGCCCGCAGCGCCCGGATCGCGTCCGCGTGCTGCTGCCAGGGGTCGGTGGAGCGGCGTGCCTCCCTCACGGCACCGACGCTACTCCCGGATCAGCCGGCGTGGGTCTCCACGAGGTTGCCCCTGATGTCGCCACGGTGAACCGGCACCGCGGTGCCGGCGAAGTCGCGGACGGCCGCGAGGTCGGCGTCGGCGAGCGCGTCGCCCTCGGTGAGGACGACGGCGGCCTCGAGGCCGCCGGACCCGGAGGCCACCGCCATCGCCACGCACACACCGAGCGCGGAGACCTGCAAGGAGGGCAGGTCGACGGTGGCGGCGGCGTACGTGCGCCCGTCGCTGTCGCGGACCGCGGCTCCCTCGGCGGCACCGGTGCGCGCACGGGTGGCGCGGGCCAGCGTCACCAGCTTCTTGTCCTCGGGGCTCAGCTCGACGGCCTGGGGCTCACTCATCCTCGTCCTCCTCCTCGTCGTGCTCGACCCGGGTGATGAGCACGGTGTCGATCTTGTTGCGGCGTCCGGCGGCGGACTCGGCGACGAAGCGCAGGCCGTGGGCCTCGACCATGGAGCCGGGGATCGGGACCAGGCCGAGGTGCTTGGCCATCAGGCCGCCGACGGAGTCGACGTCCTCCTCCTCGACGTCGAAGCCGAAGAGCTCGTCGAGGTCGTCGACGGGGTAGCGCGAGGAGACGCGGTAGAGGTCGTCGGTGACCAGGTGCGCGTGCACCTCGTCGGCGTCGTACTCGTCGCTGATCTCGCCGACGATCTCCTCGAGGATGTCCTCGATGGTGATCAGGCCGGCGGTGCCGCCGTACTCGTCGACCACGATCGCGACGTGCTGGCGACGGGCCTGCATCTCGCGCAGCAGGTCGTCGACCGGCTTGGACTCCGGCACCCAGTACGGCTCGCGCATGTGGGACTCGATGCGCTCGGTGAACTCGGCGTCGGGCTCGTCGAAGTCGCGGCGGACGAGGTCCTTGAGATAGGCCACGCCGACGACGTGGTCGAGGTTGTCCTCGATGACCGGCACCCGGCTGAAGCCCGAGCGCAGGAACAGCGAGAGCGTCTGACGGAGGTTCTTGTGCCGCTCGACGAAGACCACGTCGCCGCGCGGCACCATCACCTCGCGGGCGGTGGTGTCGGACAGGTCGAAGACCGAGTGGATCATCCGGCGCTCCTCGCTCTCGATGAGCGAGGAGGCCTCGGCGAGGTCGACGAGCTCGCGCAGCTCGGTCTCGGTCGAGAACGGTCCGTCGGTGAAGCCCTTGCCCGGAGTGATCGCGTTGCCGAGCAGGATCAGCACCCGTGGCACGGGGCCGAGGACCCGCGTGATCCACGTGAGGGGGCCGGCCGAGAAGAGCGCGACGGACTCGAAGTGCTGGCGCCCCAGCGTGCGCGGGGCGACGCCGATGACGACGAAGGAGAGCACGAGCATCGCCGCCACGGTGACCGTCACGGTCACCGCCCACGACTCCAGGAAACGCTCGCGCACGAGCAGGGTCGCCAGCACGATCGCCGTGACCTCGCAGGCGAGGCGGAGGAGCAGCGCGGTGTTGAGGTAGCGCGGGGCGTCCTCGAGCAGGTGCAGCAGCCGCTTGGAGCCGGCGCGCTCCTCCGCGGCCAGCTCCCCGGCGCGTGCCTGGGAGAACGACCCTAGCGCCGCGTCGGCGGCGGAGAAGGCCCCGGCGAGCAGGACCAGCGAGGCCACCGTCACCAGCAGCCAGAGGTCACCCGCGCTCATCCGAGGCTCGACCGCCAGGCCGCGAGCAGCTCGTCCTGGAGCCCGAACATCTCCTTGTGCTCCTCGGGCTCGGCGTGGTCGTAGCCGAGCAGATGCAGGACGCCGTGCACCGTGAGCAGGTCGAGCTCGGCGACGGTGCCGTGGCCGGCGGCCTCCCCCTGGCGCTCGGCGACCACGGGGCACAGGACGAGGTCGCCCAGGACGCCCTCCTCGGGCTCCTCACCCACCAGGCCGGGACGCAGCTCGTCCATGGGGAAGGCCAGCACGTCGGTGGGGCCCTGCTTGTCCATCCACTGCTCGTTGAGCTCGGCGATGGTCTGCTCGTCGACGGCCTTGATGCACAGCTCGGCCAGCGCGTGCACCCGCATCCGGTCCATCACGAACCGGGCCAGGGTGGAGAGCCGGCGTACGTCGACGTCGCGACCGGACTCGTCGAGGACCTCGATGCTCACGAGCGCTGCTTCCTGTGGGGGCGGGGCTGGGCGGGACGCTGGTCGCGCTGGTCACCCTGCTGGGCCCGGGCGTCGAACTCGTCGTAGGCGGCCACGATGCGGCCGACCAGCTTGTGCCGCACGACGTCGGCGGAGGTCAGCCGGTGGAACCCGATGTCCTCGACGCCGTCGAGGATGTCCTCGACGACGCGCAGCCCCGAGCGCACGCCGCCGGGCAGGTCGGTCTGGGTGATGTCGCCGGTCACCACGATCCTGGAGCCGAAGCCCAAGCGGGTCAGGAACATCTTCATCTGCTCCGGCGTGGTGTTCTGCGCCTCGTCGAGGATGATGAAGGAGTCGTTGAGGGTGCGGCCACGCATGTAGGCCAGCGGCGCGACCTCGATGGTGCCGGCGGCCATCAGCTTGGGGATCGAGTCGGGGTCGATCATGTCGTGGAGCGCGTCGTAGAGCGGCCGGAGGTAGGGGTCGATCTTCTCCCCCAACGTGCCGGGCAGGAACCCGAGGTGCTCGCCGGCCTCGACGGCCGGGCGGGTCAGGATGATCCGGTTGGCCTGCTTGGACTGCAGCGCCTGCACGGCCTTGGCCATCGCGAGGTAGGTCTTGCCCGTGCCGGCGGGACCGATGCCGAAGGTGATGGTGTGCTCGTCGATGGAGTCGACGTAGCGCTTCTGGTTGAGCGTCTTGGGCCGGATCGACCGCCCGCGGTTGGACAGGATGTTGAGGCTCAGCACGTCCGCGGGACGCTCGGTGGTCTCGGCGCGCAGCATGCCGAGCACCCGGTCGACGGTCTCGCCCGTGACCGACTGGCCGGTGCGCAGGATGGTGACGAGCTCGTCGAGCAGGCGCTCGCCGAGCGCGAGCTCGGAGGGCTCGCCGATCATCGTGATGCGGTTGCCGCGGACGTGGAGGTCGGCCTCGAGGGCCTCCTCGAGCCGCGCGAGGTGCTCGTCACCGGGGCCGAGCAGGCTGACCATGTCGATGCTGGTGGGGACCACCACGGTGTGGCGGGTCTGGTGCGCGTCAGTCATGGATGCCCGGGCGGGCCCTCTCTCTTGCGGGTCTCGTGCAGCCCCTCCACTCTACGGCGTGGGGCGCTGCGCTCCCAGCGGGTAAGGGCCCGGGGGACTCGGGGGGCTCGGGTGGGGACTTGGCGGGGACTTGGCGCCGGCCCGGGCGCACAGCCGCCGCGTACCGTGACGGTGTGCCCGGTCCCGACGCCCTGCCCCGTGACTGGGACGACGAGGACCCCGATCCCGACGACGAGTCGCTGCCGCCGTACTGGTTCCCGGGCCAGGCGCTGCCCGAGGACGCCCGCGCCATGGGTCTGACGCACCACACCGCGGAGGGGGCGCTGCTCGACTTCGGCGGGCGACTGGACTCCACCAAGCCGCTGCACCGGTGGACGGCGTGGTTCCTGCTGGTGGTCTTCGGGCTGCCGGTCGTCTTCGCCGTGGTGCGCGTGGTGCTCTACCTGTAGGTCCGGACCCGACCGGTCGGGACCCGGGTCAGAACCTGCTGGTCGGGGCGCCCGAGGCGTAGGCCACCGAGAGCGTGCCGAGACACATCTCGTCGGTGGAGCCCTCGCCCCACAGGACGTACTTCTCCTGCTGGCCCTCGAAGGCGGGGAGCTTGTCGCGCAGCCACTGCTCGTGCCGGCAGGTGACGGTCAGCGTGTCGCCGGGCTCGAGGGTCAACGGCTGAACGGGCTGGCTGCCCTGGTCGTCGAAGTCCCACAGGTCCACGTCGAGCAGGGTCCGCTCGCGCGGCGTCCCCTCGTTGGCGACGACGGAGATCTCGCGACCCAGCAGGTGCATGTGGCCACCGACACCCAGGACGGTCATCTCCTGGCCGACCCGGCGCGTGCAGGTGGTGGTCTCCGACGGCTCCTCGGGCTCCCCGCAGAGCAGGTGCAGGGCGTCGGCGGTGAGCGCGGCGCCGCCGAAGCGCTGGCGCAGGTCGACCATCGCGGCGTCGCGGTCGCAGAGCGGACCGTCGGAGCGTGCCGCACGGCAGGGCAGCTCCACCGGTGCGGGCATGAGGTAGGTGTGCAGCGACTGCAGGTCGGTCTCGCCCGACATCCAGCGCAGCTGGGTGGCCGAGCGGTCCGGGGCCGCTCCCTTGAGCAGGTTGTAGTGCACCTGCATCACGACCCGGCTGCCGGCCTCCAGTCGGGTGCCGTAGCCGTCGCGGGTCGCCCGCTCGTCGCCGCCGGGCGCCCACGCGGCCAGCCAGTTGGCGTCGGTGAGCCGGGAGAAGTCGCCCTCCAGGCCGCTCCCGCCGAAGCAGGTCCACCCGGGGTCGACGGTCTTGGCGTCGAGCTCCTCGGCCGCCGCGACCTGGTCGGCGTCGACCTTGAACAAGATGACGTGGTGCACGACGTCGGGGTTGCCCGGCAGCACCTGGCTGCCGGTGAGCCAGACGTCCTCCTCGAGCTCGGGGTCGAGGAGGAAGCAGCGGTAGTCGTCGGTGCCGACCCCGCTGGGCGCGCTGGGGGTGTAGTCGGTGTCCATCTCCAGCGTCATCCGCTGCTCGCCGCGGCGCAGGGCGACCTGCTTGCCGGGCTCGACCGACGAGAGCTGCTGGGCGGCCACCTCGGGTGGGGCCGGCGGCTCGAGGACGTCGGCCGCCTCACCGGTACGCCGGTCCTCCCCCGTCTGCAGCAGCGCGACCGACACCGTGCCGACGACGGCCAGCACCGCGGCGACCAGGACCGCCAGGAGCCGGCGGCTCATCCGGCCACTCATCCGGGCGGCCAGGTCAGGTCGCGACCGGCGAGCACGTGCAGGTGGGTGTGGAAGACGGTCTGGCCGGCCTTCGCGCCGGTGTTGAACACCAGGCGGTAGCCGTCCTCGTGACCCTCGGCGGTCGCGACGGCGTGGCCGGCGTCGATCAGCTCGGCCATCGCGACCGGGTCACCCACGGCGAGCTCGCCGGCGTTGGCGAAGTGCACCTTCGGCACGACCAGCACGTGGGTCGGCGCCTGCGGGTTGATGTCGCGGAACGCGACGGTGCGCTCGGTGACGTGCACGACCTCGGCCGGCACCTCGTCGGCCACGATCTTGCAGAACAAGCAGTCGGACATGGGTCTCCCTTCCCCGCCCTCGATCATCGCACGCGCGACACACGAGGGAACCCAGAACGCGGATAGGACGTCCCAAGGGCATCATGGACACCATGCGCACCACTCCTCGCCCCGTCCGCACCCTGGCCGCCCTCGCGGTCGGGGTCCTGCTGACCACCTCCGCGTGCGGTGGTGACGACAGCGCGACCGACCCGGTCGCCGCGGACCGCTCGGAGTCGCCCACGGCCGCGGCGTCGCCCTCGGAGCCCGCGGCCAGCGACGTACCGTCCGAGGAGCCGGCGGCCGCAGGGGCGGTGCCGGTCTACTACGTCGGCGACACCGGCGTCGGACCGCGGTTGTTCCGCGAGTTCCGCAGGGTCAGCGGGGAGCCCGCGCTCGGTGCGGCGGAGATGGCGGCCTCCGGCGAGCCCGCGGACCCGGACTACCGCTCGCTCTTCCCCGGCGGCGGCGGCTTCGACGCCGTCGACCACTCCGGCGACACCATCGCCGTGAGCCTCTCCGACGAGACGTGGGTCGAACGCCCCGCGGGCATGGCCGGTGCCGAGGCCGCGCTGGCCCTGCAGGCTCTCGTGCACACCGTCCAGGGCGCACTCCAGTCGCGCGACCCCGTCACCGTGACCTCGCCGTCGGGCGCCACCACGTTGTTCGGCGTCGAGACCTCCGACGGCGTCTCCAACGCCGACCCCTTCGACGTGCTGAACCTGGTGAGCATCACCGCCCCCGACCAGGGCGCCCCGGTCTCCGGCACCTTCACCGCCAGCGGTGTCGCCTCCTCCTTCGAGGCCACCGTCCCGTGGGAGGTGCGCGACGGCTCCGACGCCGTCGTCGCCCGCGGCTTCGCCACCGCCGAGGGGTGGATGGACGCGCTCTACCCGTGGGAGACCGAGGTGGACGTCTCCGACCTGCCTCCGGGCACCTACACCTTCATCGCCATGACCGACGACCCCTCGGGCGGCGAGGGCAACCCGCCGATGTTCGACACCAAGGAGATCACCGTCGACTGACGCCGACGGGCGGTGCGCGTCAAGCCCAGCGGGAGGTGCGCGAGAGCAGCGCCGCCACGGCGGCCACGCCCGCGGTGGAGGTGCGCAGCACCTCGGCGCCCAGCCGGACCGAGGTCGCGCCGGCGGCCGTGAGCGCGTCGAGCTCCTCGGGAGCGATGCCACCCTCGGGGCCGACCACGACCAGCATCGACCCGGTGGCCGGCACCTCGAGGCCGGCCAGCGGGGTGGTGGCGTCCTCGTGCAGCACGACGGCGAGGTCGGCCGCGGCGACGAGCTCGGCCACCCGCTCGGTGCCGCCCATCGGGTCGACCACCGGGTGCCAGGTGCGCCGAGCCTGCTTGGCGGCCTCGCGAGCGGTGGAGCGCCACTTGGCCAGGCCCTTCTCGGCCCGCTCCCCCTTCCAGACCGCCACGGAGCGCGACGCCGCCCACGGCACGACCCGGGCGACGCCCACCTCGGTCAGCACCTCGACGGCCAGCTCACCGCGGTCACCCTTGGGCAGCGCCTGCACGACCGTGACCGACGGCGATGGCTCGAGGTCGTGCGTCGCCTCGTGCACGGCGACCTCGAGCGTCCGCTTGCCCGTCGCGGCGACCTCGCCGAGGACCGATCGGCCCAGCCCGTCGGTGAGGACGAGTCGCTCACCGAGCCGCAACCGGCGTACGGCGACGGCATGGTGCGCCTCGTCGCCCTCGACGACCACCGTGGCACCGACGGTCACACCCTCCAGCGAGGGCACGAGGTGGACCGGGAGCGACATCGGCTCAGTGGTTGAAGGCGTCGCGGAGACGGCCGAAGACGGACTTGGCACCCGGCTTGACCGAACCCTCCGGCGACTCCTCGCCGCGGATCGCCGCCAGCTCGTGCAGCAGCTCCTCCTGCCGTGCGTCGAGCCGCGTCGGGGTCTCCACCGCGATCGTCACGACCAGGTCGCCGCGACCGCCGCGCAGGCCGGGCACGCCCCGTCCGCGCAGCACCTGCTCGGTGCCGGATTGGGTGCCGGGCCGGATGTCGAGCTCGAAGGAGGTCTCGAGGTCGGTGACCTGCTCGGAGCCCTCCACGACGTCGGCCTCCAGCGTGGGCATCTCGATCGTCGTCCCGAGCGCCGCAGCGGTCATCGGGACCGTCACGGTGCAGTGCAGGTCGTCGCCCTGGCGCTTGAAGACCGGGTGCGCCGCGACGTGGATCTCGACGTAGAGGTCTCCGGCCGGGCCACCGCCGGGGCCGACCTCGCCCTGCTCGGCGAGCTGGACGCGGGTGCCGGTGTCGACGCCGGCCGGGATCTTCACGGTCAGGCTGCGTCGCGACCGGACCCGACCGTCGCCGGAGCACTCACGGCACGGGTCGGGGATCACGCTGCCGAAGCCGCGGCACGCCGCGCACGGACGCAGGGTCCGGATCTCACCGAGGAACGAGCGCTGCACGTGGGCGACCTCGCCCTGGCCGCGGCAGGTCTCGCACGGCACCGCGTGCGAGCCGGGCGCGGCACCCTCGCCGGCGCAGGCGGAGCAGGTGACCGCGGTGTCGACCTTGATCTCGCGCGAGACGCCGAAGGCCGCCTCGGCCAGGTCGATCTCGAGCCGGATCAGCGCGTCCTGCCCGCGGCGTACGCGCGGACGCGGACCACGGCCCGTGCCAGTGCCCTGACCACCGCCTCCGAAGAAGGCGTCCATGATGTCGGTGAAGGAAAACCCGGCCCCCTGGCCGAAACCACCCGCCCCACCGCCGAACGGGTCCCCGCCGCGGTCGTAGGCCGCGCGCTTCTGCGGGTCGCTGAGCACCTCGTAGGCGCGGGAGACCTCGCCGAACTTCTCCTGCGCGGCGGGGTCGGGGTTGACGTCGGGGTGGTACTGCCGCGCCAGCCGCCGGTAGGCCTTCTTCAGCTCGGCGTCGTCGGCGTCACGGGAGACACCGAGGATGTCGTAGAGGTCCTGGCTCACTGCGGTCGCTTCCTCGTCTTCTGTGCTGGTCGTCAGCTGGTCGTCAGCTGGTCATCAGGTGGTCTGCGGTGCGGACGGGCTGCTCAGGCCTCGTCGAGGATCCGGGTGACGTAGCGGGCGACGGCGCGCACCGCAGCCATCGTGCCGGGGTAGTCCATGCGGGTCGGGCCGACGATGCCCAGGGCGGCCAGCGACTGGTCCTCGGGGCCGTAGCCCGTCGACACCACGCTGGTCGAGGAGAGCTCCTCGTAGGGGCCCTCGGCGCCGATGCGGACCGTCACCATGCCGCTGGACCCGGCCTCCCCGAGCAGCTTGAGCAGCACCACGTGCTCCTCGAGCGCCTCGAGCAGGGGGCGTACGGCGGAGTCGAAGCTGTCGCCGTAGCGGGCCAGGTTGGCCGCGCCACCGACCGCCACCCGGTGGTCGGAGCGGTGGTCGCTCATCGCCTCGCACAGCGCTTCGACCACCGCGCCTGTCGCCTCCGCACCGGGCGGGGGCGCGACACCGTCGTCGGTGGGCACGATGGCCCGCAGCCCCGCCACGGCGTCGGCGATGCGCTGGCCGGTGGCGACGAGCAGCAGCCGGCTGCGCAGCGTGGCGAGGTCGTCGTCGGCCAGCGGGGCGGAGAGCTCGACGAGGCGCTGCTCGACGCGGCCGGTGCTGAGGATCAGCACCACGAGCAGCCGCTCGGGGGTCAGCGCGACGAGCTCGACGTGCCGGACGGTCGAGGAGGAGAGCGTGGGGTACTGCACGACGGCGACCTGGCGGGTCAGCTGCGAGAGCAGCCGCACCGAGCGCTGGACGACGTCATCGAGGTCGACCGCACCGTCGAGGAAGCTGGAGATGGCGCGCTTCTCGGCCGAGGAGAGCGGCTTGACCGTCGTGAGGCGGTCGACGAACATCCGGTAGCCCTTGTCGGTGGGCACCCGCCCGGCGCTGGTGTGGGGTTGGGTGATGTAGCCCTCCTCCTCCAGCGCCGCCATGTCGTTGCGCACGGTGGCCGGGGACACGCCCAGCCCGTGCCGCTCCACGAGCGCCTTGGAGCCCACCGGTTCCTCGGTCGAGACGTAGTCCTCCACGATCGCGCGCAGCACGGCGAGTCGACGGTCCTCCTGCACGCCCTACCTCCGGATCCCTGTCGGCTCGAACCTGGCACTCGATCTCATGGAGTGCCAACTCTACAAGCCCCGCGGGACGACCCTTGGCACCCGTCGAAAGTGAGGTTAGGCTCACCTCACTTCGACCGGAGGTCCCGATGCCACTGATCCGTCCTCGCGCCCAGCGCGACCCCTCGCCCATGGCCGCCCGGGCGCGCTCGGCGCTGGCCTGTCCGGCGGGTGCCGACCTGCGCGGCCACGACGACACCCCGCTCATCGACTTGGAGGTCGTGTCCCTGGCCGACGACGCCGGCCGGCCCACCCTGCTGTACACCCCGACCTCGCCGCTGCTGACGCAGGCTTCCCGTCGCGACGTGGTGCGGCTGCGTGTCACCAGCGGCGTGCGCGGGACCACGGGACGCGAGGACGACGCCCTGGACGTCCTCGAGGTGTCCGGGCGCCTGGTGCTCGGCGGCTCCGAGGGGTGCGGACAGTGCCCGGACGAGCACCGCTTGGTCGTGCTGGAGCCGGCCGCGGTCACGCTCCGGGTCCGGGGCCGCACCGTGCCTGTGCCGGTCGAGGACTTCCTGGGTGCCGATCACGCACTCAACCGTGGCTACCTCCAACGCGCCGCCGAGCACGCCACCGCGTGCCACGGCGAGGAGCTGCGTCGCGTCGTGGCACGACTCACGGGCTGCCCTCCCGGTCGCCTGGCCGCCGCGTCGCTCGCAGAGCTCGCCCCGGACGGGGTGGAGCTGCGGTGGGTCGACCTCGACGGCGCCCACGCGCGACGCCTTCACTTCGACCCGCCGGCCAGCGACACCGCCTCGTTGGGACGGCTGCTGCGCGAGCACCTGGACCCGGGCATCTGCTGAGCACGCCCGGCCTGTTCCTAGGCTGGGCACCCATGAGCACCTCCCCCGCCACCCTCACCGAGGTCGCCGACCGCGTCTGGGTGTCCCGGCACCCGTGGTTCGACGTCAACACCACGCTCATCGGCGGGGAGCGGGGACTGGTCGTGGTCGACACGCACGTCTCCACCCGCGTCGGCCGCGAGCTGGTCGACGCATCGCGCGCACTGGGCGCGGGCGAGGTGATCGGCGTCGTCGCGACGCACGCCCACCACGACCACGTGCTCGGCACTGCGGCGTTCCGTGAGGTCTTCGAGGACGCGCTGCCGGTGCACGCCCACGAGTCGTGCCTGGACGAGCTGCGGGCGTGGGCCGCCGACCGGCCGGCGTACGACGGCGAGGAGCCGGTGCCCGGCGAGGTCGACGCCAGCCCGGTCGTCCTGCCGGACCGGACCTTCTCCTCCGCGGCCGTGGTCGACCTCGGCGACCGGGTCCTGGAGCTGGTGCATCCCGGCCGGGCGCACACCTCCGGCGACCTGGTGGTCCGCGTGTCCGACGCCGACGCCGACGTGCTCGTGGCCGGGGACCTGGTCGAGGAGTCCGGGCCGCCGGCGTACGGCACCGACTCCTTCCCGATGGAGTGGCCACTGGCGCTCGACGTCTGCCTGCAGCTGTGCACCCCGCGGACCGTCGTGGTCCCCGGTCACGGCGCGCCCGTCGACCGGGCCTTCGTGATGGACCAGCGCGCGGACATCGGTGTGGTCGCCGAGACCATCCGCGACCTCGCGAACCGAGGGGTGCGTGTCGAGCAGGCGCTCGAGGTCGGCGACTGGCCGGTCGACGCCGCTGCCCTGGTGCACGCGGTCGCGCGGGGCTACGAGCACCTCCCGGCCAGCCAGAAGCGGCTGCCACTGCTCTAGGGAGTCCACTCCCCGGGGTGAGGACGCCACCGGGAGCGCGGCCTAGCGTCGAGGGCATGTCCGAGCACGAGAGCGAGAAGAGCACCGCCCCCGACGAGCAGCTCCCGCCCGACCTGGTGCCGGGCGAGGACAACCCGCTGGCCGAGGGACTGCCCGACGGCGAGGGCGAGGGCCTGCTCGAGGAGGGCAAGGTCGCTGACGAGATGGAGGAGAAGGCGAGCGGGCCCGCGGAGGAGCAGGACTGACGGCGCGCCTGCCCGCCCGTGCCGACCCGCGTTCCTAGCCTGGAGCGGTGAACGACCGCTACGGAACCGACGTCCTCTCGACCGACTGGCGCGCCCCGAAGCGCGGGCGGGCCACGGAGGCCCCGGCCACCCTCGGCGAGGTCGTCGAGGAGGTCACAGCCGACTTCTGCGGCGAGATCGTCGCCGTCGACCGGGACCTGGACGTCCTCACGCTCGAGGACAGGCGCGGGCGACGCCGGACCTTCCCCCTCGGCCCGGGCTTCCTTCTCGACGGGAAGCCGGTGATCCTGACCGCCCCCGTGACGCAGAAGGGCCCGGCGAAGCCGACGCGCACGGCCTCGGGCTCGGTCGCGGTGGAGACGAAGGCGCGTGTGGCCCGGGCCAGCCGGATCTTCGTCGAGGGTCGTCACGACGCCGAGCTGGTGGAGAAGGTCTGGGGCGACGACCTGCGGGTCGAGGGCGTGGCCGTGGAGTATCTCGGTGGCGTCGACGACCTCGCCGACCACCTGCGCGACTTCCGCCCCGGGCCCGGTCGTCGGGTCGGCGTCCTGGTCGACCACCTGGTGGCCGGCTCGAAGGAGAGCCGCATCGCCCAGGGCATCGCCCGCTCCCCCGTCGGCAAGCACGTGCTGATCGTGGGCCACCCCTTCGTCGACATCTGGCAGGCGGTCAAGCCCGACCGGCTCGGTCTGGAGGCGTGGCCGACCATCCCGCGCAGCATCGAGTGGAAGAAGGGCGTGTGCCAGCACCTCGGCTGGCCGCACCGCGACCAGGCCGACATCGCCCGCGCCTGGAAGCAGGTGCTGGGCCGGGTGGGCTCCTTCGCCGACCTCGAGCCAGCCCTGCTCGGCAGGGTCGAGGAGCTGATCGACTTCGTCACCGCCGACCAGGGGGACAGATGAGCCAGATGCCGCCCGGCCTCCCACCCGGCCCCCCACCCGGCCCCCCGCCGTACGGTCCGCCGCCGGGATGGGGCCCACGACCGATGACCCCGGGCGAGGAGCGCACCTGGGGCTCCGCCGCGCACTGGTCGGCGTTCGTCGGTGCCTTCGTGGCGCTGGCGTTCCTGGGACCGCTACTGGTGCTGCTGCTCAAGGGCAACGAATCGGCCTACGTCCGGCGCCAGGCCGTGGAGTCGCTCAACTTCCAGATCTCGGTGTTCATCTACGCCGTCGTCTCCGGCGTCCTGGTGCTGGTCCTGGTCGGGCTGCTCATGCTGGTGGTGGTCGGGCTGGTCTGGGTGGTGTTCACGCTCATCGGCACCATCCGCTCGACCAACGGCGAGGAGTACCGCTACCCGCTCACCCTGCGCCTGATCAGCTGACCCGGCTCAGGCGAGCAGCTCGCGGACGACCGCGTCGGCGAGCAGCCGTGCTGCATCGGTCAGGACCAGTCGCTCCCCCACCTGCTGGAGCAGCCCCCTGTCGAGCAGCCCCGGTAGCGCGATCAGCCCGTCGGCGTCGAGCACCTCGACCGGCAGGCCATCGCGCAGCCGCAGCTCGAGCAGGACGCGCTCGACGCGCCGGTCCTCGGCCGACAGCACCTCCCGGGCGAGCGCCGGGCTGCGGCCCGCGGCCAGCCGCTCGGCGTACGCCGCGGGGTGCTTGACGTTCCACCAGCGCACGCCGCCGACGTGGCTGTGCGCACCGGGGCCCACGCCCCACCAGTCCGCGCCGGTCCAGTAGAGGAGGTTGTGCCGGCACCGGCTGTCGACGCCGGTGGACCAGTTGGAAACCTCGTACCACTCCAGCCCGGCCGACCGGAACCGCGAGTCGGCCAGCTCGTACTTGTCGGCCAGGTCGTCCTCGTCGGGCATCGGCAGCTCGCCGCGGCGGACGCGGCGGGCCAGCGCCGTGCCGTCCTCGACGATCAGGGAGTACGCCGAGACGTGGTCGGGCCCGCAGGCCAGCGCCGCCTCCACCGAGGTCTCCCAGTCCGACAGCGTCTCGCCGGGGGTGCCGTAGATGAGGTCGAGGCTGACCTGCTCGAACCCCGCGGCGCGGGCCCACTCCACGGCCTGCGGCACCCGCAACGGGTCGTGGGTGCGGTCGAGCACCGAGAGCACGTGCGTGACCTGCGACTGCATGCCGAAGGAGATCCGGGTGAACCCGCCCTCCCGCAGCCGGGCCAGCCCCTCGGGGGTCACGGAGTCGGGGTTGGCCTCGGTCGTGACCTCGACGTCGGGGCTGAGCCCGAGCTCCTCGCTGGCGGCCGCGAGGACCGTGGCGAGGTCCTCGGGCGGCAGCAGCGTCGGGGTGCCGCCGCCGAGGAAGACGGTGTCGACGCGCACGTCGCGGTCGCCGAGCACGCCACGGATGCGGCGGACCTCCGCGACGGCCGCGTCGGCGTACGTCGCCCGCGAGGCACCGGGGATCGTGGCCGGCCCGAGCTCCTCGGCGGTGTAGGTGTTGAAGTCGCAGTAGCCGCAGCGCACCGCGCAGAACGGCACGTGGACGTAGAGCCCGAAGGGCCGGGTCCCCACGCCCTCCAGCGCCTCCGGCGGCAGCGAGCCGTCCTCGGGGGCGGGGTCACCGTCGGGCAGGGAGGAGGGCATGAGGTCATCCTCTCCCGAGCCCGGGGGACGACGACGCCCCGGTCCCGTGCACGCTCGGGGCACGGGACCGGGGCGTCCCTGTCAGGTCCGGGGCTGGACCGATCAGCTGTAGAAGCTGTCGATCAGGTCCTTGTTGTTGCCCTCGACGACCGCACGCTTGACCTTCATCGAGGGGGTCAGCTCACCGGACTCGATGCTCAGGTCGTGGTCGAGGATCTCCCACTTCTTGATGGTCTCCCAGCGGTTGAGCTTGGCGTTGAGCTGCTCGACGTAGCCGGCCACCATGTCCTTGACCGCCTGCGACTGGACGACCTCGGTGTAGGACTTCCCGGACATGCCGTTCTCCTCGGCCCAGCCAGCCATGGCGTCGGGGTCCAGGGTGATCAGCGCGACGACGAAGTTGCGCTCGGCACCGAAGACCATGAACTGGCTGGCGTAGGGGCACAGCGCCTTGAACTTCGACTCGATCGCCGGCGGTGCGACGTACTTGCCGCCGGAGGTCTTGAAGAGCTCCTTGATGCGGCCGGTGATCGTGAGGAACCCGTCGGCGTCGATCTCGCCCTTGTCACCGGTGCGCAACCAGCCGTCCTCGGTGAGCGTCTCGGCAGTCTTGTCCGGGAGGTTGTGGTAGCCGGCCATGACGTGCGGGCCGCGCAGCTGGACCTCGCCTCCCTCGCCGATGCGCACCTCGGAGCCCGGGAAGGCCTGGCCGACCGTGCCCATCTTGTACTCGTCGGGGTGGTTCACGGTCGCGCCGGCGGAGTTCTCGGTCATGCCGTAGCCCTCGAGGATGAGGATGCCCGCGGCGTGGAACCACTCCGCGATCTCGGCGTTGAGCGCAGCGGAGCCGGAGATGAAGAACTTCACGCGGCCACCGAAGCGCTCGCGGACCTTGCTGAAGACCAGCTTGTCGAACAGGCCGTGCTGCAGCTTGAGCGGCAGCGGGATGCTCTCGCCCTCGCGCTTGCGCTTGTCGACCTCGATGCCGACCTTGAAGGCCTGGTTGAAGATCTTCTCCTTGGCACCACCCTCGGAGGCGGTCATCGTCACGATGCGCGCGTGGGCCTTCTCGAAGATGCGCGGGGCGGCACCCATGAAGGTCGGCTTCACGACGCCCAGGTTGTCCACGATCTTCTCGACGCGGCCGTCGATGGCGGTCGCGAAGCCGCAGGCCAGCTGCGTGGAGAGGAGCACCTTGCCGAAGGAGTGGGCCATCGGCAGCCACAGGAACTGCAGGTCGTCCTCGTGCAGGATGTTCTGCGACTTGATCGCGGCGCCCTCGTAGACCCAGCCGCGGTGCAGCAGTCGCACGCCCTTGGGCTTGCCGGTGGTGCCGGAGGTGTAGATCAAGGTGGCGAGCGCGTCGGGAGCGATCGACTTGGCGGTCTCCTCGATCACGCCGGGGTGCTCGGCGAGGTAGGCCTCGCCCAGCTTCTCGAGGTCGTCGAGGCTGATCAGCCAGTCACCGTCCGTGGTGCCGTCGAAGACGACGACCTTCTTGACGGTGGGGATCTGGGACTTCTGCTCGGTCAGCTTGGCGACCTGCTCGTCGTCCTCGGCGAAGACCACCTGGCACTCGGAGTCACCGACGATGTAGGCGGTGTCCTCGGCGTTGGTGGTCGGGTAGACCGTGGTGGTGGCGCCGGCGGCGCACATGACGGCCAGGTCGGCGAGGATCCACTCGTAGCGGGTGCCGGAGGCGATGCCGACGCGCTGCTCGCTGGTCAGGCCGAGCGAGAGCAGGCCCGCGGCGAGACGGCTGACGCGGTCGCCGGCCTGCTTCCAGGTGACCGACTCCCAGGCCTCGCCGACGGGGAAGCGGAAGGCCTCGGCCTGCGGTGAGGTCTCGACACGGTCGAGGAAGAGGACGGCGACGTTCTGGGCGAGGTCGTCGACGAAGCTGGCGTCTCTGTTGGCGGGCATGTCGCTCCTGTACGAGAGTGCGGCGGGACTCCCGGCGCCCCCTCCGGCGCCGGGTGTGGCTCGTAACCTATGTCACTTTGCCTACTCGCGCGTAGCAACCCACGCAGCAAGATGCGCCGGTCGCCGGACCCGGCCCGCGACCGGCGGGCCGAGCACCGGGCCGCGGGCCGAGCACCGGGCCCGCCGGGCGGCTCAGCGAGCGGCTCAGCGAGCGGCGAGGTAGGTCTCGGCCTTCTCCCGGGCCCTCGGCAACAGGTCGGGGACCTCCAGCAGCCGGGGCAGCAGCGAGTGGTCGGTGTTGAGCGCTCGGAACATGGTGCTCACCGTGACCCCGTGACCGGGCCGGTGCACCACGGTGAGGTCGTCGCCCGCGCGCAGCACGCCCTCCCCGAGCACCCGGAGGTACGGCCCCGGGCGGGCGGCCTGCGCGAAACGGCGTACCCAGGCGGTGCTGTCGTAGCCGGTGCGGCCCATCCACATCTTGAAGTCGTTGCAGGGGGTCCGGACCGAGCGCACCTCGAGCAGCACCTCGCCGACCTGCCAGCGCTCGCCGATCTCCGCCTCGTTGACGTCGATGCCGACCGTGGTGAGGTTCTCCCCGAACTGACCGTCGGGGATCGGCTGGCCGAGCTCGCCCTCCCAGTGGTCGAGGTCCTCCCGGGCGAAGGCGTAGACCGCTTGGTCCGGGCCGCCGTGGTGGCGGGTGTCGGAGACCTCGTCACCGTCCAGCCCCAGCAGCCCCACGCGCACCGCCCCGGTCAGCGAGGTCTTGTCGATCGAGGTGCGTCCGATGCCGGCCCACGCGGCCTCGCGGGGGCGGCCGACGTTGACGGAGAGGAGGTGTGCCACCGGCACATCCTCCCCCACGTCACTCCCTGAGGACTGCTGCTCCCCCCGCTGCTACGGACCTCAGGGGAGCTGCACGTACCCGTGCCGCATCTTCCACATGAAGTACTTCTCGAAGCCCAGCTTCATCAGGTGCGCCTGCGGGCCGGGGATCAGCACTCCGTGCTTGCGCGGCGGCAGCATCTTGTCGGCCAGGATGACCACGCCGTTGTTGCCAGCGTCCATCACGCAGATCGCCTTGATGTCACCGAACGCCTTCTCGTGCGACGGCACCTCGCCGCGGACCTGGGCCGCGATGTTCTTCGCGGCGGTGTGGGCCATCGCCTCGGTGGGGAACCCGGTCTTGGGGATGCCCACCGGCGTCGGGGTCTGCCACGGCACGTCGACCGCAGCCGCGATGCCGACGGCGTAGACGTCGTCGTACTTCTCGGTCTGGTAGGTGTCGCGGACCCTCACGTAGCCCTTCTCGTCGGTCAGTCCGCTGCTGAGCAGGAACTCCTGACCGAGGAAGGGCGGCACCACCATCGAGTACGCCGACGGCAGCTCGGTGCCGTCGCCGAGCACGATCGCGTCCGAGGCGACGTGGTCGATCCCGACATCGAGGTGGGCGGTGATGCCCTCCTTCTTCAAGAACATTGTCAGCAGCTGCTCGCCGTGCGGGAGCCCGCCGATCCCGAAGTGGCCGAGGAAGGGCTCGCTGGTGACGTAGCTCAGCTTCACGTCCTTGTGCAGCCCCGCCTTGCGCAGCTGGTAGGAGGTGTTGAACAGGAACTCGTAGGCCGCGCCGAAGCAGCCGGCGCCCTGGGTCGCGGCGATGACGACATCGCCGGGGCCGCCGGGGGCGTCGAGGTAGCGCTGCCAGGCGCTGCCGGCCCGCTCGGCGTCGTCCAACGTCGTGATGGTCACCGCGTTCTCGCGGTAGCCGGGGACGACGTCGTCGTTGTTGCGGTAGCCGGTGGCGATGACCAGGTAGTCGTAGTCCAGCGTGCGGCCGTCGGCCAGTGTGACCTGCTGGTGGTCGGCGTCGACGCCGGCGGCGGCCACGTGCTCGAACACGACGTCGTGGCTCTCCAGGGTCGGGCCGATCGGGAAGGTCAGGTCACCCCGGTCGCGCTTGCCGAAGGGCAGCCAGATGAGGCTGGGGTTGAAGAGGAACTGGTCGTCCTTGGACACGACCGTGACGTCGACGTCCCCGTCGAGCTCGTGCTTGACCGCCAGCGCGGCGGTGAGACCGCCGAAGTTGCCGCCCAGCACCAGGACCTTCTTGCGCATGACCTGCTCCCTCTCCTGCGTCGGTGGCTCCGCGATCGGTCCGCGGGCTCACCTCCACCCTCCGTCCGGAACCCCCGGGAGGGATGGGGCGAAGGTCCCGGGCGGGTGGGACCCTGGGCAGCAGCGCTCCGACCCCTCAGACCCGGCGCGACACCCCCACGGCACCGGCGCCGAGCGCCGAGGTGAGGAGCAGGACGGCCACGAACGCCTCCCGGTCCACGGCCGTGCCCACGGTCGTGAAGACCAGGCCCGCCAGCGCGACGGCGGCCGCCGCACCGACCGCGTCGGCGAGGGTCACCGCCGCCGAGGCCGTCCCCCGCTCGCGCTCGTCGCTGCGGGCCAGCACTGCGCGGGTGATGCGGGGGTACATCAGGCCCATGCCGGCCGCAGCCACCAGCCAGCCGGCCACCACGAGCGCCCCCGGGAGGTCGAGGGCGGCCACGACGAGGATCAGCACCACCCCGGCGGCCAGCCCCAGCGCACCCGTGCGCAGCGCGCCCTCGTCGCTGAGCCGCGCACCGAGGCGCGCCTGGACCTGGGAGGCGCCCGCCCACCCCAGGGTCGCCGCGGTCAGGACGAGGCCGCTGGTCGCCAGCCCGGCGTCGTACTGCTCCTGGAGGAGATAGGGCAGGTAGGCCTCGGTGGCGAAGAACGTCGCGCCCACCGCGCCGCGCAACGCGACCACGGCGGGCAGGCCGTGCGCGGCGCGCAGCGTGCCCGGCGGCAGCAGCGGTCGCAGCGACGCCAGGGCCACGCCCAGTGCCAGCACACTCAGCGGCCAGGCCACCGCACGGGGCAGGCCCGCCACGGCGTTGAGCGACAGCAGTCCCGTGGACACGGCCGCGGCCAGGGCGACCCGCCGCAGGCCCCCGGGCACCGGCGGGCTCGGTGCCGGCGGCTCGACGTCGGCCAGCGACGGCACCAGCAGCGCCACGGCGAGGCCGGTGAGGACGAGGACGCCCAGGAAGACCCAGCGCCAGCCGACGGTGTCGGCGACCAGACCGGAGGCGAAGGGCCCGACGATCCCGGGGAGCACCCAGGCGGCCGCGAACGCACCGAGGATGCGTGGGCGGTCGACGTCGTCGTACACCTGCGCGACGAGGACGTAGAGCGCGACCGTGAGGCCGCCACCGCCGAGGCCCTGGAGGACGCGCCCCGCGACGAGCACCGGCATCGTCGGGGCCACACCGGCGGCGAGGAGGCCGAGCCCGAACAGCGCCACCGCCGCGAGCAGCGGTCGCACTGCCCCGCGACGGTCCGCCCAGAGCCCGACCACGACCATGCCGACGAGGCTGGCCGCCAGCGCGGCTGAGAAGGCCGCCGCGAACCACGCCCGGCCGTCGAGCTCCCGGCTCACCGTCGGCATCACGGTCGCCACCGCCAGTGCCTCGAAGGCCGCGAGGAAGACCAGCGCGAAGGAGCCGATGGTGGCGCCGCGGTAGCCGCCTGCGAGCAGGCTGCGCGTGGGCGGCGCCTGCGTCCGGGCCTGTGTCCGGGCCGGCGTCCGGTCCGGCGTCCGGTCCGGCGTCACGACTGCACGGCCTTGAGCACCGTGAGCATCCGGGTGACGTACGCCGGGTCCGGCCGCTCCGAGCGCACCGACCAGAACGCGTTGAGGACCAGCCTCACCACCGCCCAGGCGCGGGCCCGGTCCTCGTCGAGACCGGCTGCGTCGACGACGGTCTCGAACCGCACCCTGATCGTCCGGCGCAGGTCGCCGTCCGCCTCGTCGAGCCGGTTCCACAGCAGTGGTGCCGGTTCCCAGTGCGGATCACCGCTCAAGGCGTGCGGGTCGATCGCGACCCACTCCCCCGTCCGGTCGGCCAGGACGTTCTCGTAGTGCAGGTCACCGTGCACCAGGGTGCCGGTGCTCGCCGGGTCCGAGGTCAGGTCGCGCAGGTGGGCCAGGCACTGCTCCACCATGCGCCGGGGAAGGGGTGCGTCGCGGGGCAGCGCGGCGAGCGTGTCGGCGTGACGACCGACGTGCTCGGTCAGCGGCCGCAGCTGCGGCGGTGCGGGGACGTGCAGCAGTCGGTAGAGCCCCGCGACCTGCTCGCAGGCGTGCACGTCCCACTCCTCGGTGAGGTCTCGTCGCTCGAGGCGCTCCAGCAGCACCGCTCGGCGCCGCGGGTCCGCCCGCAGCAGGCGGACGGCGCCCCGACCGCCCCAGTGCTGCAGCGCGAGCGCCTCGTGCTCGGTCTCCGGGTCCTCGGGCGCGACCTTCAGCACGGCGGGGGCGCCGTCCGCGGTGCGCACGGGGACGACGTGGCAGAAGCGTCCCCAGACCTCGTTCGAGTCCTCGGTGAGACCCCACTCACCCAGCAGCGACCAGGCCACCCTCGCGAGCGATCGCGCGGTCTCGGGGGGCTGGACGCTGGTCACCGGCGGAGCCTACGAGGGCTTCACCCCGCCAGGCGATTGAGGGCACCCGCTCCGGGGAAGCATCGCCTCCGTCGGGGCGATCCTCCGACACCGATAACAGGGGGCACGCAACACCATGGGGGCACACGCATGACCACTGCGCGCACACAGCGCCGGACCATCACCATCACACCAGCACTCGTCGCGACCGACCTGGTCGCCCTCGTGCTCGCCGTTCTCGTCAGCGGGCAGGCCGCTCCGCTGGCCGTCTCGGGAGCCGTCCTCGGCGCCCTGGTCGTCGCGGGGACGTTGCACCTCCACCGCTCCCGCCTCATCCTCTCGGTGCTCGAGGACCTGCCGGCACTGACCTTCGTCGCCCTCACCGGTGGCGTCCTGCTGATGGCCTTCGACGTCTCGGGGGCCAGGACGGTGGGCGAGTCGATCGCCGGCGCCGCCGTCGCCGCCCTGGCCATGCTCGGCGCCCTGATCGTCTCGCGCAGCCTCGCCTACGCAGCGGTGCGCCACCTCCGGCGCACCGGTGTCCTGGCGCACCGGGTCGTGGTGGTCGGCACCGACAAGGTGGGCCGCGAGCTCGTGTCCGCACTGCGCGCGGACCCCGCCCTGGGGCTGAGGCCGCTCGGGTTCGTCGACGACGACGTCGACCCGCGCACACTGAGCGCTCCGCTGCTGGGGCCCACGCACCGGCTTCCGGCCGTGCTGCGCGACCTGTCGGTCGACGACGTGATCTTCGCCTTCGGTGCCGCCGAGGACCAGCGCACCCTCTCCCTGGTGCGGTGGTGCCAGCTCAACCAGCGCCAGGTCTTCGTGGTCCCGCGCTACTTCCAGCTGCTCGGCCACGACCGGGCACGCAGCCTCGAGGTCGTGCGCGACACGACGCTGGTCCGGCTGCACCGCTTCCGCGCCCAGCCGGGACAGGTGCTGGCCAAGCGGGCCTTCGACGTCGTGCTGTCACTCGCCGCCCTGGTCGTCCTCTCCCCGCTGCTCGCGGTCGCGGCCGGGCTGCTGCACCTCGAGACCCGCTCAGGCGTGCTGTTCCGCCAGGAGCGCGTCGGCCGCGGTGGCCGTACCTTCGAGCTGCTCAAGCTGCGCACCATCCCCGCCACCACGGCCGAGGCCAACGTGACGTGGAACGCCGACCACGACCCTCGCCTGGGCCCCGTCGGCAGGTTCCTCCGTCGCACCGGCATCGACGAGCTGCCGCAGCTGTGGAACATCCTGCGCGGCGACATGTCGCTGGTGGGCCCGCGGCCCGAGCGACCGTTCTTCGTCCAGCAGTTCTCCCAGACCCTCGAGGAGTACCGTGACCGGCACCGGGTCGCCACCGGGCTCACCGGCTGGGCTCAGGTCAACAAGCTGCGCGGCGACACCTCCATCGAGGACCGTGTGCGCGCCGACAACTACTACATCGAGAACTGGTCGCTGTGGACCGACGCCAAGATCCTGGTGCGCACCCTCGGCACGTTCCGCCACGACCCGGCGCGCAAGCGGCCCGAGGTCGTCAGCATGCTCACCGCCGCTGCGCGGCCAGCAGGCTCAGCGACAGCTGACTGACGGTCCGGGCGGCGGTGGCCGCGTCCCGGTGCTTCTGCACGTGGACGTGGCCACGCCGCCCCTCCAGGTCGGCCAGCGCCGGTCGGGAGAGCCGCAGCGCGACGGCCCGCGCCAGCGCGTCGACGTCGCCGGGGGCGACCAGTTCACCGCACTCGAACGGCAGCGACTCTTGGATGCCCTCGACACGCGTGGCTACCACGCTGCGTCCGCTGGCCATCGCCTCCATCGGCGCCAGCGCCGCCCCTTCGTACGCCGACGGCAGCACCACCACGTTGGCGGCGGCCAGCCAGCGGGGCACGTCGGTGCGCACGCCCACGAAGCGCACCCCCTCCAGCGACCTCGCCCGGGCTCGGAGCTCGGCCTCGTCAGGACCGTCCCCGACGAGCACCAGCTGCGCTCCGGGGACTCGGGCGGTGACCTTGGGCCAGGCCCGGAGCAGCAGGTGCTGCCCCTTCTGCGGGCTCAGGCGCCCGACGCAGACGGCCGTCGGGGCCTCGTCGATGCCCAGCTCGACGCGGGTGAGGACCCGGTCGACGGGACCACGGACGGTGAACTTCTCCAGGTCGACCCCGTTGGGGACCACCGCGAAGGGCGCGGTCACGCCATGACGGCGGCCGACGTCGGCCTCGCCCTCCCCCACGCAGACCAGCTGACCGGTCCAGCGTGAGGCGAACCGCTCCCAGCGCAGCGCCGCCCTCGAGGTGAGGCCGGACCCCGCGAGGAAGGACCAGCCGTGCGGCTGGAAGAGCGTGGGTCGTCGCCCGCGGACCGCGAGGCGTCCGACGAGCCCCGCCTTGGAGCTGTGCAGGTGCACCAGGTCGGGATCGAGGTCGTCCACGATCCTGGCGAAGCGCCTGGTCTCCGACAGCGTGCTGCTGCCGGGCTCACGGGTGGCGTCGAACCACTGCACGTGCGCACCGGCGGCCCGGGCCTCGAACCCGAGCCACCCGTCGGAGGGGCACACGACGCTGACGCCCCACCCGCGAGCCACCTGCTCGCGGACGTAGCCCATCAGCGCGACGGCGGTGCCCTCGGAGGTGGGGACGGAGGCGTGGAGGATCCGCGGTCGTCCGTGGGGGCGCCGGGGCGGGGGGCTCAGCGCGCCCCTCCGGGCTCCAGGTCCGCCCGGTCGGGCTCGGCGTCCTGGGCGCGACCGCGCGGGCGGGCCTTGCCCCAGTCCTTGCCGCGGCCCACCAGCACCGTGCCGAGCAGGCGGGCGCCGACGGCTCCGATGCGATAGGCCGTGCGGCGCAGCTGCTCGGGCGAGAGCGCGCCCTCCGGCACGGCGAGCACGACCGCGCCGCGCGCGCCCATCGTCACCGCGTCGTCGTTGACCGTCGTCGGGCTGGCGATCACCACGACGACGTCGAAGTGCTCCTCGGCCTCCTCGGCCATGCTGGCGAAGTTGGTCTCGAGCAGCTGGGCGTGGGACTCCGCGCCCCAGGACCCCGAGGGCAGGACCTCGAGACCGTGCACCGGTCCGGGGCTGAGCGCGCGGACCAGCGGGGTGCCCCGCAGGACCTCGTAGAGGCCGGGCGTCCCGGGCTCGGTGCCGGTCTGGCGCGCCGCGCCGGCGCCCATCCGGGCGTCGACCAGCAGCGTGCGGCGGCCGACCTGCGCGGTGGAGATGGCGAGGTTGGCCGCCAACCATGCGTTCAGGTCGCCGTCCCCGACACCGGTCACGACCACGAGGCTGGCCGGCTCGTCGCTCGCCTCCGCCTCGATGGAGACGCGCAGGCGTCGGAACACGTCGGCGTCCGGCGTGCCGGCGTACATCGCCAGCAGGCTCGGCTCGCGGGGCGGGTGCACATGGCCGAGCACCGGGGCGGTGACCACGGACTCGAGGTCGGCCGCCGTGGTGATGCGGAAGGTACGTCGGTCGCGCGCCAGCGCGGCCGCGGCGCCGAGCACGAGGGAGACCATCGTGCCGACCAGGATCGCGAAGAGGAGGTTGGGACTGCTGTAGGTCACCGGCGGGTTGGCCGGGTTGCTGAGCGTGTAGCGCAGGCCACCACGGCTGGGGTCGTTGCGGGTGAGGGCGGCGTAGGTCAGGTTGGCCACCCGGGCCGCCATCTCGGGGTCGCGGTCGTCGACGCTGATCTCGACCAGCACCGTGCCCTCGACCCAGCGGCCTGCGATGGAGCGGCGCAGCTCGTCGCCGGTGCGGGCGCCATCGAGCTCCTCCTCGACGTCGGCCACCACCTCGCGGGAGTTGGCCAGCTCGCCCAACGTGCTGCGCAGCGAGTCCTGGTCGTCGTTGCTGCCCTGGACCGACGACAGCGCGGAGATCTCCGCGGTCGCGGTGTAGGTCTTCGGCGCCATCATGACCCCCACGGCCACCGCTGTCCCGGTGAGCACGGTCACCAGCAACGCGATGGGCCACTGTCGCCACAGCACCGCTCCGACGTGCCGACCTTCCATGTGCGTGTCGCCCCATTCGACTCAGCGCCACCGTGGCGCATTGGCGTGTGATCCCACGCAGGGGTCGTGACACGGACCATGTCGACGCCCCCCGGCGCGAGGACCACGGACGGTGGCCCGAGCGCCGTCCTCTCCTCTGACGGACGGTGCATACCCGTGCTCCGAGGTAGGTAAACTCACCGGTAGGCGGACGTGACCAGTGCCTCGCCCAGCGCGAGGTACGCCTCGACCATCCGGTCGGGTGAGAAGCGTGTGTCCACCAGCTCACGACCGCGGAGCACCCGCCGACGCTGCTCCTGAGACGCCGTCGCGGCCACCTCATGGTCCAGCGCCCTGCCCCACCGCTCGCCGACCTCCCGGTCGTCGCCCTCGGCAGGGACGAGGGAGAGCACGTCGTCGAGGTCGGGCAGACCACCGACCGCGGAGGCCAGGACGGGTACGCCGGCGGCGAGCGCCTCGAGCACCCCGATCGGCAGGCCCTCCCAGTCCGAGGGCAGCGCCAGCAGGTCCGCCCGGCGCAGCAGCGTCCCCACGTCGTCGCGGTCGCCAAGGAAGGTGACGTCGGCGCCCAGGCCGAGCTCACGGGCCAGTGCCTCGTGCCGCGGACGCTCGGGCCCGTCGCCGGCGAGCAGCAGGTGGCCCGTCCGGTGCTCGCGCGCGGCCCAGCCGCGCAGCAACAGGTCCTGGCGCTTCTGAGCAGTCATCCGCGCCGCGCACAGCACCACCGGACCGGAGGTCGGGAGGTCCGGGTGGTCCGGGAGGTGGGCAGCGTCGTCAGGACGTACGGGGGGAACGCTCACGGAGTTCTCGACCACCCGGATCCGTTCCTCGGGCAGGCCCGCGCGCCGCAGGTCCTCGGCGACCGCACCGGAGACCGCGACCACCAGGTCGCTGCAGTGCCCGAGCACCCGCACGGCGCGGCGGTAGTCCTGGGCCCCGAGGCCGTGGACGGTCGTGACCAGCGGGACCCGGCGGGCCCTGGCCACCGGGTGGGCGGCGAGGGTCGCGCGGATGTTGTGGGCGTGCACGAGGTCGACAGGTCGTCCGGGCGCCCATGCCAGGAGTCGGGCCGCGCTCGCCGCGACGGCGACCGGACCACGGGGGGCCAGGGGCACGCGCACGTGGTCGACGCCGGGGACGTCGGCCACCAGCGGCACCCGCCAGCCGCGGTCGCTGGCGACCCAGGTGCGGTGGCCGCGGGAGGCCATCCCCTCCGCGAGCCCGAGGACGACGGCCTCGGCCCCTCCGGTCCCGAGCTCGGCGACGACCTGCAGGGTCCTCATCGCGTCCGCTCCGCGCGAGCCGTCGCGTAGGTCCGCAGCAGCCCGTCCAGGCAGCGCTCCGTGGTGTACGTCGAGAGGACCCGCTCGCGGGCCCGGGCACCGAGGTCGGCACGCAGCGCCGGGTCGGCCACCAGGGTGTCCAGTGCGGCGGCGAGTGCCCGTGGGTCCCCCGGTGGGCAGAGGAGGTCCGGGGCCACCGGCCCCCACACCTCGGGGACGCCCCCGACGGCCGTCGCGACCGCGGGGAGCCCCGTCGCCATCGCCTGGAGCAACGCCATCGGGCAGCTCTCGGCTGCCGATGTCAGCACGAACCCGTCGGCCTGCTGGAGCAGCGGGGCGGGGTCGGTGACGTGCCCGAGCAGGGTCACGGTGCGCCGCTCGCGCAGCGACTCCGGGATGCGGAGGGCCACGAGGTCGCGGACCTCGGGGGCGAGCTCCCCGTCCCCGGCCACGAGCACCTCGACGTCCTCGCGCATCAGCGCGACACCCTCGACGAGCACGTCGGCCCGCTTCACCGGGACCAGTCCGCCGAGCCAGACCAGGCGCGGTCGTGTCCCGACCGAGGCCGGTGCGGCGGGTCCTGGACGGAAGCGGTCGGGATCCACACCGTTGGGCACGACGTCGACCCGCGAGGGGTGCAGGCCGACGTGTCGGACCGCGAAGTCGGCGACCGCGCGGCTCGGGCTGACCACGCGTGCCCTCCCCCACTGCGTGATCCAGCGCTCCCCGTGCAGGTAGTAGAGCCGGTCGCGTCGGCGACGGGTGTCGGCGAGCAGGTTGCCCTCGACGTGGTCACTGAGGCCGTCCGCGACCCCGTGCAGGGTGTAGACGACGGCTGTCCGCGGCAGGCTGCGCGCCAGTCCTCGGCCGACCCAGCCGGCGCGGCGGTCCTGGAGGTGGAGCACGTCGGGTGCCAGCGAGCGCAGCAGCCGTGCGAGGCCCGCGAGACCGGCGAGGTCGCGCTTGGACGTCGCTTCCTGGTCGTGCCAGGTGATGCCCGCGGACCCAGCGACCCGTCGGCGTACGTCGGGGGGCGCGACCACGTGGGAGTCGATGCCCCGGCCCGCGAGGCCGGCCGCGACCTCGACCGCGTGGTCGACCGGTCCCCCGCCGGACTGGGTCAGCACCTGGACGACCCTCACGGCGCCCCCACCGGACCGGCACGGCGGCCGCCGTCGGTCAGCCGGGGCAGCACGCCGCCGAGGGCGACGAGCAGCCACAGCGGGAGGAAGAACTGCTCGGTGACGAAGCAGGCGGCCACCGAGGTGCCGACGAGACCCGCCACGACCGCGGCCCCGATGCGCCCCAGGCGCGACCCGGCCCGCCAGGCGGTCCACGCACCGGACAGGCCGACGACGAGCAGCACGAGGAACACCGCGAGCCCCACGAAGCCGGCCTCGGCCGCGACCTCGAGGTAGGTGTTGTGCGCGACGTCGAGGTCGTTGCGCGTGTCGACGGGCAACCGGGAGGCGAACCACTCGTGCTCGGCGGCGAAGGACCCGGGCCCGTGCCCCAGGACGGGACGGTCGAGCACCATGCGTGCTGCGGCGTCCCAGAGGTAGAAGCGCTCGGAGACGTTCTGCCCGGCGATCGCGGTCTTCTGGGTCAGGCTGTCCATCACCAGCTCGCGCTGCCACACCGCCAGGACCGAGGCCGCGGCCAGCAGGACGCCGCCGAGACCGACCAGGTCGCGCAGCCGGACCTGGCGCGAGAGCAGCGCCACGACGAGCATCACGCCCAGGCCGAGCAGGGCACCGCGCGAGACGGTGGCGACCATGCTGACGGTGACCACGGCCGCCGCGAGGTCCCAGCGGCCCGGCACCGGACCGGGACGTCGCAGCGCGATGGCCAGGGGCAGCGCCGGCAGGAGGTAGAACGCGAAGTCGTTGGCGTCGGCGATCGGCCCCGCAGCACGCGGATCCTCGGCCGTGCTCATCGCGAGCAGGCCCACGGCAGCCGCCGCCGTCGCGGCCAGGACGTAGGTGCGGGCGAGGTCCTCCGGTCGCAGGATCCGCCGCAGGAGCACGTCGACGAGCACCACCAGGACCGCCAGGAACCCGGCCCACCTCAGCAGGATGCCTGCGGCACCCACCGGGGCGTTGACCAACGTGGACACCAGCAGCACCCACCACAGGGCGACCCCCGCCAGGACCACGGGCACCCGGTGCATGCCTGCGCTCTCGCGGCGGCAGCGCATCATCACCCAGCTGCCCACGACCACCGCCGAGAGGAGCTTGGTCGCCAACGGCTCGACCTGGCTGAGGTAGCCCTCGAAGAGGGAGGCCACGACGAAGACCACCACGGCGACGTCGAGCCGCAGCAGCATCAGCCCGGTGGCGGCGACCGCCAGGAGTCCGCCCCCGACGAGCAGCGGGGCGTGGCCGGTGGCCAGGCCGATGACGATGCCGGTGAGCACGAGCGCGACCGGCAGCAGCACCCGGGACGTCCACGGCACCGGGACCGGGACGATGTGCGGGACGACCGGGTGGCTCACGGCGCCTCCCGGGGCCGGCGTAGGGCGTCGACGGGACGGAGGAAGCCGTAGGCGCCATCGAGCAGCAGATCGAGGTCCTCGGCCTCCTCGGGGACGAACGCCCGGTGCAGCGAGAGGGGGTGGGTGCGGCGGCGGTTCGTGCCCTTGCTGACGGTGACCGCAGCGGTGTAGCCGGCGCGGGCCGCAGCGGCGCGGACGCGCCGGTCCCAGCCGCCGGTCGGGTAGGCCAGGGTGCGGACCGGTGCGCGCAGGAGGTCGCCGATGACCTCCCGGGACTCCAGCAGCTCGCGCTCGAGAGCCTGGTCGTCGAGGGCGGGGAGCCACGGGTGGGTGCGGGTGTGCGAGCCGATGTCGAGGCCCTCGGCGTGCGCGTCGGCGACCTGCTCGGCGGTCGCGAGGCGGTGCCGCTCGTGGACCGGCTCACGGGTGTCCCAGTCGAAGCGCCCGCTGCCGGGGAGGTACTCCGAGCAGACGAACAGCGTCGCGGGCATGTCCCGCTTGCGCAGCATCGGCCACGCGGTCTCCACGACGCTGGCGTAGCCGTCGTCGAAGGTGAGCGCCACGGCGCGCGCCGGCAGCGAGCCCAGCGCGAGGCGCTCGACCGCCTCGGTGAGTGGCAGGACCCGGGCACCCCGCTCCTCGAGCAGGTCGAGGTGGCGCTCGAAGCCCGCCTCGGAGGTCGAGAGACCGTCGGTGTGGCGATCGTCGATGCGGTGCCAGCCGATCAGGGTCAGGGGCTGCTCGTGGCGGAGGCGACGCACGGTGCGCCGGACCGGACGCCACCCGCGGGCCACCGCCCGCACCTGCGGCCTCACGAGGCGTCCCTCACGACCGACCAGGCGGCACGCACCTGGGTGGAGCGGGTGATCCAGAGCGTGGCGGCGTACGTCGTCAGCACCGCGAGGCCGAGCAGGACCGTGCGCAGCACCGAGACCTCCCCCAGGCCCAGGCCGTCCCCGAGGGCGTCGACGACCAGCAGGGCGAGCACCGCGACCCCGGTGGCCAGGGCCACCGGCCACAGGGAGCGCACCCAGCGCACCGGGTCGAAGCCCGAGACCAGGCGCGTGGCCACGAGCACCGCGACGACCGCCGTGGCGCTGGTGACGACCGTCTGGGTCCATGCCACGGCCACCACGCCGGAGCGGACCACCACCAGCAGTGCGACCGACAGGCCCGCGAGGTGCATCAGGCGCAGTCGCATCGCCACCCCGGGCAGGCCGGACGCGTTGAGCGCCACCTGGATGGCCTGGGTCAGGCCGAGCACCCAGGAGAACAGCGCCATCGCGGCGAGGACGGAGACGGCGTCGGCCCACTTGGTGCCGAGCAGCATGAGCTGCTCGGGGGCCAGCGCGCTCAGCACGCACAGCGGCGCCAGCAGCGCGGTGAGCACCGTGAGGACGACCTCCGCGGCGTGCCCGACGCTCTCACCGCGACGCCGGCACAGGTAGGGGAACGCGGCGCCGGTCACCACGAGCACGAGGAGCACGTAGGGCATGTAGGCGATGCGGAAGCCGAGGGAGTACTGACCCAGCGCGACCGCACCGAGGACGCGGGCGACCAGGAGGTAGTCGACGTTGAGCTGGAGCACCTCGAGCAGGTTGGCGCCGGCGAAGGGGGCGCCGTAGGACAGCAGTCCGCGGGCGCTGGCGGGATCCCAGCCCGGCAGGACCGGCGGGTGCACCATCCAGGCCAGCAGCAGCGTCAGGACGCCCTGCACCACCTGGCCGGCGACCAGCGACATCACGCCCAACCCCTGGGTGGCGAGCACGATCGCGACGACCGCACCGACGACCGCAGCGGTCGCCTCGGGCACGATCCGGCGCAGGAAGCGCAGCTCGCGTCGCAGCAGCTCCTGGGTCACCGCCGCGACCGCGAGGGCCGGCAACGTGACGACCAGGCCGCGGATCACCGCGGCGCCCCCGTCCTCCGCACGCAGCGCCGTGGCGAGGGCGGGTGCGGTGAACCAGAGCAGGAGGGTCATCGCCGAGGCGCTCACCAGACCGATGGTCACCGCCGTGCGGGCGGCGGCCTGCACGTCGCCGCGCCAGTAGACCAGTGCCCCGGACGTGCCGAGGTTGCCCAGGATCGCCGACACGTTGACGACCAGGGTGCCGAGCGCCACGAGGCCGAGGGCGGAGGGGGCCAGCGTCGCCGCCAGCGTGAGCAGCACGAGGGTCTGGGCGCCCTTGACGACGATGCCGTTGGTGGCGAACCACAGGGCTCCCCGTGCCGCACGCCCCTCGTCGGAGCCGGTCTGTGCCTGCTCGTCGACGTGCTCGTCCTGCTGGTCGGGTGACCGCTCGTCGGGCGCACCGTGGACCTCGAGCCGTGCCACGGCACCCCCATGTCGTCTGCTGCTCATGTCGTCTGCTGGCCGACTGCTGCCGCCGTCGACGCAGGGGCTTATACCGCGATCGGTTTAGGCTCACACCTCTCGGGAACAACGTGCAGCGTGACTCGGCCGACACTCCGGCCACCGACGACCGACCACGGCTGACCGGCCGGGAACAGGGGCAGACAGTGCGACGACTCGGTCTGGCGTGCGCCGCGGTCGCGGTCGCCATCGGCTCGAGCGGGTGCAGCGACCTGCGCGCCCAGCTCGAGGGCGCCGAGGTCGTCGAGCCGTCCGTCGACGCGTCGTACGCCGCGCTCCCCACCGTCCTGGAGACGGCCGAGTGGTCGGAGACCGACGGCCTGGTCTCGGTCATCGTGCGCAACGACAACGACCGTGACCTGCGCACCGCGGAGGTCACGATGACCGCGCGGGACGAGAACGGCGAGGTGCTGGGCACCTACGGCACGTCCTCGATGGGCGGTGACAGCTCGTGCTGCACCGTGCAGTCCCTGGCGCCCGGCGAGGAGTTCGGCCTCTACTTCGCCGTCGGCGAGGGCTCGGACCGCATCGACGACGTCGAGCTCACCTACTCCCGCCTCGCCTGGGCCCAGAAGCCCTCCGGCAGCCCGTCGCCGGAGGCGTCCGACGGCACCGCTGTGCGCGCGCGAGCCACCGACTTCGTCATCCAGCAGGACCAGACCGTGGTGCGCGCCACCGTCGAGGTGGGCGAGGAGGACATCCCCCGTGCCCTGGTGCAGGCCGTCCTCCGGGGCCGCAGCGGCAAGCTGATCGCCGTGGTGACCGGGCGGTGGTCCTGCTTCGAGGCCGACTCGACCCGTCGGATCCGCATGGAGCTCTTCCAGCCCGTCCCCCTGGGCACCGGCGTCGACAGCGTGAGCATCCGCCCGATCGGCGACGCCGTGGCTCCCCGCTGCTCCTGACAACCGCCGAGAGGTCACTCGTGCACGGCCGAGAGGTCGCCGAGGCACACGACGAAGGACGACGCCGTCGGGTCGGAACCCGAGGGCGTCGTCCTGCGTGATCGGGTCTGGGGGTCAGACCCCGCGGAAGAGCCACCCGAGCGGACGCTGCTCCTGCTCGACGATGGTGGTGCGCGGGGTCTCCTGAGGCTCGAAGAGCTCGCCGCCCGGGTCGCCTCCCACCTCGCGGGTGAGGTCCGGGGCGGAGTCGCCCAGGTCCATGCTGAAGCGCGGGGAGAAGTCGTCGGGGTCGAGGGATCCGAGCGTGGTGCCCCGCTCTTCAGGACTCTCGTCGACGAGGGGCTCGAGGGCCTCGGGGGTGGGCTCGTCCCCCACGAGCTGCACGGCAGGGGCGCCGTCCCGGTCCTCCGA
The DNA here is from genome assembly GCA_036341255.1 of Actinomycetota bacterium. Taxonomy (GTDB): domain Bacteria; phylum Actinomycetota; class Actinomycetes; order Propionibacteriales; family Nocardioidaceae; genus Nocardioides. The sequence continues at coordinate 61,072 of JAYYWX010000036.1, forward strand.
GCGGTCCGGGGCGCGCCTCGCCTCGAGCGGGGCACTGGCCGCGGCGCGCTGGGAGGCCGCGGTCCTCCGGTCGTGCGCCGCGATGCGCCGCCCGACCTCGTCGAGGTCCGAGGCCGTGCGCAGGACGTGCTCGACGGTCGACTTCGCCCCGCCGAGCAGACCACCGAGCTCACCGAGCGTGCTGCGGAGCTCCTCGACCAGGCTCTCGGTGCGGGCCCGCAGGGCCGCCACCTCCTCACGGAGCTCGGCGGTGACCTCCTCGCGGGCGCGCGTGCGCTGCTGCTCGAGGTCCTCACGGGCGCCGGCGACCTCGAGGGCCGCCTCGTCACGCAACTCCTGGCTCTCCTGGCGTGCCTGGGTGACCAGTGCCTCGGCGCGCTCGCGGGCCTCCGCGACCAGCCGCTCGGCGGTGTCCTGGGCGCTGACCAGCACCCGGTCGGCCTCCTCGGCCGCCTCCTGGCTCAGACGCGTCGCCTCCGCCAGCAGGCCTCCGGCCTCGCGCCGTGCCGCCGCCTCCTGCCGGATGCGAGCGGCCTCCTGGGCCGCCTCGCTCGGTGCGGCGGTGGTCCCAGCGGTGTCGGTGGTGGCGTCCTGGCCGGGCATGGTGCCGGTGTCGTCGTTCATGTACCCCCCTTGTCGGTCCGGCGGACTCATGCCCGGGGGTGGACCTGGTAAACCCGTCCCCATGGTGAAGTCCCTCGCAGCAGGATCGACCCCCCGGCTGCTCGAGGTCAGCGACCTGGGGTCGTGGCGGGCTGCTTGGGACGCCCTCGTGCTCACCGCCCCCCTGCCGACGCCGTTCCTGCGCAGCTGGTGGCTCGACGCACAGCGCGCGGTCCGCGACGGCTCCGCCCTCTTCGTCCTGGTGGTGCAGGGCGAGCAGCTCCTCGGCGGCCAGGCCCTGCAGGTCGACCGTGTCCTCGGGGCGCAGCGGATCCAGGCGCTGGGCCAGGGGCCGCTGGCGCCCGACCACCTGGACCTGCTGACCGCTCCGGGCCACGAGGACCTGGTCGTGGACCTGCTGTCGGGCTGGTGGGGCGCACGGCGGCGCACGCTCGTGGACCTCGACGGCCTGGTGGAGGGCGGGCGTCTCGCCGCAGCCATCGGCACCGCGCCGGTGCCCCGTGAGGCCGCCCCCTACCTCCGCACCGTCGACCTCGGCGGCTACGTCTCCACCCGCTCTGCCAACCTGCGCCGTGCGGTGCGCCGGGCCCGCCGCGACTTCGAGCGCGACGGGATGGTGCTGTCCCGTGCTGACCTCGGGGAGCCCGACGACGTCGACCGTGCCCTGGCCGGCTTCGTGGCCCTGCACTCCCCCAGGCCGGACCGGGCCCCGTTGCTCGGTGAGATGCCGGTGCTGAGCCGGGCGGTGCACGCCGGCGTGGCGGCCGGCGAGGCCCGCGTGCACGTGCTGGGCCGGCCCGGCGAGCAGCCGGTCGCGGTTGCCCTCGCGTGGTGGTGCGCCGGGCGGCTGTCGACGTACCAGGTGGCGCGCTCGCTGGAGCGGGAGCACGCCCACGCGGGCACGCTGATGATGGTCGACATGATCGAGCAGGGGGTCGCCGACGGGGCCACCGAGGCCGACCTGCTGCGCGGGGACGCCGCCTACAAGCTGCGACTCGCCGACGAGCGGCGTCACCTGCTGCTGGTGCGCACCGGCATCGGGGTGCTGCCCCGCGCGGTGCTGGGAGCACACGCCGCACGCCAGCGGCTCCGGGCCGGTCGCCGAGCGTTCACCCGATCGTCACCCTCCGACTCATCACCTGAGGACTGACGGCGCCGTTGGGGAGGGGACGCGTCCGTCGGCGCGTCGTCCAGGGGGACATCCCCGCGCCAACCCCGAGAGTGAGCAGCCGTGGGACACGGTCCGCACCGCCCGTACGTCTCCCGTCGTCAGTTCGTGCAGCGCACGGCCGCCGTCGGCATCGCGGCCGGCGCCGGCCCGTTCCTGTGGCAGCAGCCCGGCTACTCCGCGGCGACCCCGGTGGAGCAGATCCACGGGCAGTTCGGCCAGGACGCCTCGCGCGAGGCCGCGTTCAGCTGGATGACCCCGGGGCCGGTGCGGCGTCCGTTCGTGCAGATCGGCGGGGAGCGGGTGCGCGCCGAGACCATGCAGTACGCCGGCTACCCCGGCTACTTCCACCACGCGCGGGTCGACCGGCTGCTGCCCGACACCCGCTACCGCTACGCGGTCGGGCACCAGGGCGAGGTGCGCTCCACGAAGGCGGTGTGGCGCACCGGCCCGCGCCCGGGGAAGGCGTTCACGTTCACGGCCTTCGGGGACCAGGGCACCGACGTGCCCGACCTGACCAACATCCAGGACTTCGACCCGCTGACGCTGCAGACCATCACCCACCAGCAGCCGCCGTTCCAGGCCTCCCTCAACCGCGACCTGGCCTACTCGATGAACCCGGCCTTCCACGTGATCGTGGGCGACACCTCCTACGCCAACGGCGACCAGGCGATCTGGGACGAGTGGTTCCGGGGGATCGAGAAGATGGCGCGGACCATGCCGTGGATGCCGTGCCTCGGCAACCACGAGATCGAGGCGGCCGCGGGGATCGGCGGTTTCTCCCTCACGGGCCTGCTGGGTGGCGAGGACGACTCGTGGGGCCCGTTGGGCTACGACTCCTACCGCACCCGCTTCGCGCTGCCGGAGAACGGCGACAAGGACTGGGAGGGCAACTGGTACCGCTTCCGCTACGGCTCGGTGGAGTTCATCTCCATCGACAACAACGACGTCAACACCGAGGTCACCGCCAACATCGGCTACTCCGAGGGCCGTCAGGAACGGTGGGTCAAGCGCACCCTGCGCCGCGCGGCCAAGGACCCCGACGTCGACTTCATCATCGTGCTGATGCACCAGGCGGCGTTCTCCTCCGGCCTGCACGGCAGCGACCCGGGCGTGCGCAAGGCATGGTTCCGGCTGTTCGCGAAGTACGGCGTCGACCTGGTGATCCAGGGCCACGACCACCACTACGAGCGCACCCACCTGATGAAGCGCGCCAAGGTCGTCGAGTCCGCCGAGGACGGCCACTACACCTCCGACGTCGGCACGATGTACATCGTCTCCGGCAACGGCGGTGGCGTGCAGCGCGGTGAGGGCCTCTTCGGCGGTGGTGACTTCACCGCCTCGATCCAGGCCATGGAGGTCGGCACCGTCAAGGTCGAGGTGGTCCCCGACACGGGCCGTGGGACCAAGCGGCTGGTGCTGGGCGAGTACTCAGCGACGCGCGGTGGTGCCCCCATCGAGGAGGGCATCGTCATCGAGCGCAGCCTGGACCGCGGCAAGCGTGCTGCCCGAGCGACCGAGGAGCCGGAGGCTGCTGCCTCACGGCTCGTGCTGCCCTCGGAGGACCCGGTCGGACCGCTGCACGAGACCACCGGCGGCGTCGCGGCGCTGGCCCTGGGGGCCGCCTCGACCGCGGCGCCGGGCACCACCTGGACCCGCGGGTCGGCCGACGAGGAGGTCACCGAACTGCGGGAGCAGCGGCGCTCCGACGTACGACGAGCGCTGCGCGACCTGCGTTGTGGGCGGAGCCGGCGCATAGATACGCGGGCCCGGCACCAGGCCTGCTACTTCTTGGACTTGTCGATCGAGCTGCCCGCGCCGTCGTTGGAGAGCGCGGCCACGAAGGCCTCCTGGGGGACCTCGACGCGGCCGACCATCTTCATCCGCTTCTTGCCCTCCTTCTGCTTCTCCAGCAGCTTGCGCTTGCGGCTGATGTCGCCGCCGTAGCACTTGGCCAGGACGTCCTTGCGGATGGCGCGGATGTTCTCGCGGGCGATGACGCGGGCGCCGATGGCGGCCTGGATCGGCACCTCGAACTGCTGGCGCGGGATCAGCTCCTTGAGCTTGCCGGCCATCATCACGCCGTAGGAGTAGGCGGCGTCCTTGTGCACGATCGCGGAGAACGCGTCGACCGGCTCGCCCTGCAGCAGGATGTCGACCTTCACCAGGTCGGCTGCCTGGTCGCCGGAGCGCTCGTAGTCGAGCGAGGCGTAGCCCTTGGTACGCGACTTCAGCTGGTCGAAGAAGTCGAAGACGATCTCGCCCATCGGCAGCGTGTAGCGCATCTCCACGCGGTCCTCGGAGAGGTAGTCCATGCCGCCGAGGGTGCCGCGCTTGGTCTGGCACAGCTCCATGATCGTGCCGATGTAGTCGCTGGGGCTGAGGATCGTGGCCTTGACGACCGGCTCGCGGACCTCGTGGATCTTGCCCTCGGGGAACTCGCTGGGGTTGGTCACCTCGATCTCGGTGCCGTCCTCCATCACCACGTCGTAGACGACGTTGGGGGCCGTCGAGATCAGGTCGAGGCCGAACTCGCGCTCGAGCCGGTCGCGGGTGATCTCCATGTGCAGCAGCCCGAGAAAGCCGCAGCGGAAGCCGAAGCCGAGCGCGCCGGAGGTCTCCGGCTCGTAGGTCAGCGCCGCGTCATTGAGCTGGAGCTTCTCCAGCGCCTCGCGCAGGTCGCCGAACTGGTCGCCGTCGATCGGGTAAAGACCGGCGTAGACCATCGGGTTGGGGTGCTTGTAGCCGCCGAGCATGTCGGTGGCACCGCCGTGCTGGGTGGTGATCGTGTCACCGACACGGGACTGGCGGACGTCCTTCACGCCGGTGATGAGGTAGCCGACCTCGCCGACCCCGATCTCGCCGGCCTTGACCTGCTCGGGGCTGATCACGCCGACCTCGAGCATCTCGTGGGTGGCGCCGGTCGACATCATCTTGATGCGGTCGCGGTGGTTGAGCTTGCCGTCGACCACGCGGACGTAGGTGACCACGCCGCGGTAGGTGTCGTAGACGGAGTCGAAGATCAGCGCGCGGGCCGGCTTGTCGGCCGCACCGACCGGCGGCGGGGTCTGCTTGACGATCTCGTCGAGCAGGGCCTCGACGCCGAACCCGGTCTTGGCGCTGACCTGCAGCACGTCCTCGGGCTCGCAGCCCACCAGGCCGGCCAGCTCCGCGGCGTACTTCTCGGGGTTGGCGCTGGGCAGGTCGATCTTGTTGAGCACCGGGATGATGTGGAGGTCGGCGCCCATGGCGAGGTAGAGGTTCGCCAGGGTCTGTGCCTCGATGCCCTGCGCGGCGTCGACGAGCAGGATCGCCGCCTCGCACGCCTCCAGGGAGCGGGAGACCTCGTAGGTGAAGTCGACGTGGCCCGGGGTGTCGATCATGTTCAGCACGTAGGTGCCGGCGTCGGTGTCCTGCGCGTTGTCCGGGTCGACGCCCCACGGCATCCGCACGGCCTGGGACTTGATGGTGATGCCGCGCTCGCGCTCGATGTCCATCCGGTCGAGGTACTGCGCGCGCGCAGCCCGCTCGTCGACCACGCCGGTCAGCTGGAGCATCCGGTCGGCCAGCGTCGACTTGCCGTGGTCGATGTGGGCGATGATGCAGAAGTTCCGGATGATCGCCGGGTCGGTCTGGCCCGGCACGGGCCAGGACTTCGGGGGAACAGCAGGCACGGGGTCTCAGGCGTTCTCTCGTACGTCGGGACGGACCCGCCCATCCTCCCACGACACCCCCGCAATGCCCGCCACGCCGGGGGTCCGCCTCCCCCACTCCGCGCCGGGGACACCCCACGATGGGGCTCGTGCCCACCTCTTCCCCGGCGGCCGCGCCCACCTCTGCCGTGCCCACCTACCTGCCGTGGGGCCGCACGGCCCGGCGCCTGGACTGGGCCCACCTGCCCCCGCAGGTCCGCTTCGACGTGGAGGCGAGGCTGGGCTCGCAGGTCGTCGCGGACTGCACGCTCACCCACGGCTACGTGCCCGTCATCGAAACGGTGCTGACGCTCGCCGACGGCACCCACCACCTCCTGCGCGCCGCCTCGACGAAGGCGCAGCGCTCCTTCGCCGCCTCCCTGCGGGCCGAGGCGCAGTGGCTTCGCACGCTCCCCGACACCGTGCCGAGCGTCCGGCTCACGCACCTGCTGGACGGCGACTGGGTGGTGCTGGTGCTCGAGCACCCCGCCGCCCGGCTCCCCCACCGGCCGTGGCGCGAAGACGAACTGGACCGGTGCCTGGAGGCCGTGTCGGCCGCTGCCGTCGCCCTGACGCCCGCCCCTGGTGAGGCGCGTCCGTTCGCCGAGGACCTCGCGGACTGGATGGGTCGCTGGGACATCCTCGAGGGGCGCGAGGACCTCGGCACCCCGATGCAGCTGCTCACCGCCGGACGCCTGGCGGCACGGCTGCCGGAGGTCACCGCCGGGGACACGCTGGTCCACACCGACTTGCGCGACGACACCCTCCACCTGACGCCGGACGGCGGCGTGCTGCTCGACGGCTGGGCGTGGCCGGTGCGCGGCGCGGCCTGGCTGGACCCGCTGCTGCTGCTGGTCGGCCCGTGCGGCGACGGCGTGGACGTCGAGGCCGCGCTCCGGCGTACGCCGCTGCTGGCGCGGGTCCGCGACGAGGAGGTCGACTGCGTGCTGGCCGCGATGGCCGGCTTCTTCCTCACCAGCTGCGACCTGCCGGTCCCGGCTGCCTCCCCCTGGCTGCGGGAGTTCCAGCGCTGGCAGGGCGAGGCCGTGTGGGGGTGGCTGCGCCGGCGCCGCGGCTGGGAGTGAGAGACTGGTGCGGCAGGCACGACCCGGCCGCACCAGGCGATTTGGGTGCGCTCCGGCGCCGCTGTTAGCCTTGCACGTCGCTTCGTTGGCGCGCCTCTTGCGCGCCCGGCGACCGTCAGCATCACCAGACCCGCACGCATCCACACACGTAAGGCGAGCCCCGTGGCGAACATCAAGTCCCAGATCAAGCGCAACAAGCAGAACGAGAAGCGCCACGAGCGCAACAAGGCCGTCAAGAGCGAGCTCAAGACCGCCATCCGCCGCTTCACCGAGGCCGTCGAGGCCGGCGACAACGAGAAGGCCGTGACCTCGGCCCGCGTCGCCACCAAGAAGCTCGACAAGGCCGTCTCGAAGGGCGTCATCCACAAGAACCAGGCCGCGAACCGCAAGTCGTCGATCGCCAAGAAGGCCGCCGCGCTCTGATCCTGACCCGGGCACTGCCCGGTCTGGGACGCTGACAGCGACCCGCTCCACCTCTGGTGGGGCGGGTCGTCGGCGTTTCCGGGTGCTGCGTCAGGACCGCGGTCGGTCACGAACGCAGGGCGGTCAGGAACGCAGGGCGGCGATGGTGAGCACCAGCCGCTCCAAGGTGTACGACGCATCGCTGGCCGCACCCTTGACATCGGCGTCGGCCTGGGCGACCGCTCGGATCGCGGCCACGAGCCCCTCGTCGCTCCACCCCTTGGCCTGGTCGCGCAGGGTGCGGATCTTCCACGGCGGCACCCCGACCTCGCGGGCGAGGTCGGCGTCACGCATGCCGCGGCCGCGTGAGGTGGCCGCCTTGAAGCGCGCGATCCCGCGGGCGCTGCCGGCGAACGCGGAGGTCACCAGCACCGAGGCGGTGCCGTTGTCGAGCGCCCAGCGCAGCTCCTCGAGCGCCTCGAGCCGCTTGCCGTAGAACGCGGCGTCGGCGACCACGAAGGACTTCGCCTCCGCGCGACCGCCGAAGTACTGCGCCACACGCTCCTCCCCCAGCGCCTCGTCGGGGAAGTCGTGGGCCAGCTGGTCGACCGCCGCGGCGAGCGCACGCAGGTCGTGCCCCACGGCCTGGACCAGGGCGTTGGCCGCCGACGGGTCCATCCGCGCACCGAGCATCCGCGCCTCGGCGACCACGAACTGCGGGAACTCCGAAGGCTTGAGCTCCTCGGTCTTGACCTCGGTCACGGGGCCGAGCTTGCGCAGCTTGGTCAGCACCCCCGACCCCTTGGGGCCGCCGGAGTGCACCAGCACCAGCGCGACGTCCTCGGCCGGCGCGCCGGCGTAGTCGAGGAGCGCGTTGACCGACTCCTCGGGCAGGTGCTCGAGCTCGCGCACCACCACGCACCGGGTGGTGGAGAACAGCGACGGCGCCGACAGCTCACCCAGCGAGCCGAGGGTCAGGTCGCCCCCGACGGCCTCGGCCATCTCGGCCTCGCCGTCGTGGGACCGCACGGCCGCGCGCACCGCGCCGACGGTCCGCTCGCGCAGGAACTCCTCCTTGCCGGTCACCAGGGTGACGTGACCGAGGACGTCGCCGGGCGCGGGGCCGGCCTGGCGGGCGGGACGGGCGGAGGTGCGGGCGGCTGCCATGGTGCGGCTCAGCCTGCCACAGGCGGCCGACAGTCCCGCTCACCGCGTCGTCAGCACCGAGACGCCTGCCTCGCCCGCCACCACCGCGACCGACCCGTCGGTGTCCGTGCGCAGCACGCGGGCCCCCGCGGACTCCAGCGCGGTCAGCACCGAGGGCGCCGGGTGGCCGTAGTCGTTGTCCTCACCGACGGTCACCACGGCGACGCCGGCGCCGAGCCCGGTGAGCCACTCGAGGTCCTGGTAGGAGCTGCCGTGGTGGGGCACCTTCAGCACGTCGACGGCCAGGTCGGGCAGGGTGCGTGCCAGTGCCGCCTGGCCGGGAGGCTCCAGGTCGCCGGTCAGCAGCAGCCGCAAGCCAGCGACCTCGACCAGCAGCACCACGCTCGCGTCGTTCGCCGCCGTGCCGTCGCCCGGGCCGGTGCGTGGCTCCCCCGAGGTCGGCCAGAGCACCTGCAGCCGCGCGGCCCCGGAGCTCCAGGTGCCGGCGTACGGCGCGGGGTGGAGGGGTACGCCGGCGGCGGCCGCGTCCGCGAGCACGGACCGTGCGCCGTCGGCCGGGTCGAGCATCCGGCTGACCCAGACCTCGCCGACGGCGTGGGACCCGAGCACCGCCGACAGCCCGTCCACGTGGTCGGCGTGGAAGTGCGTGAGGACGAGGAGGTCGACCGTGGTCACCCCGAGGTCGTCCAGGCAGCGTCCGACAGCACCGGGCTCGGGACCGACGTCGACGACGACCGCGTGGCCCGGTGTGGTCGCGAGCACCAGGGCGTCACCCTGCCCCACATCGCACGCCACCAGCACCCACCCGTCGGGCGGCCAGCCGGGCACCGGCGGCCGCACCAGCACGGCGACCACGAGCACGACGCAGCTCGCCGCCCCCCGGGCCCGCGTGCTCACGAGCCGGGGCCCCCGCCAGGCCAGCACCGCGGTCACCGCGGTCAGCGCCGCGAGAGCGGCTCCGCTCGTGGACCAGTCGACGGCCGCCGTCGGGAGGGCCGCGCCCCGGTGGGCGACCTCGACGATCCAGCCCACGCACCACGTGGCCACCGTGCCGAGCAGCCTGCCGGCCCACGGCCAGACCAGACCGACGCAGCCGCCGAGCAGCCCCAGCACGGTGGCCGGGCCGACGGCGGGCGCGACGAGCAGGTTGGCCACCACCGCCACCAGGCTGACCTGGCCGCTGAGGGCGGCCACCACCGGCGTGCACGCCAGCTGCGCCGCGGTGGGCACGGCGATCGCCTCGGCGAGCCAGCGGGGCAGCCATCGGGCCAGCGCGTCGCGCCACCGCGGACCGAGCAGCACGATGCCTCCCGTCGCCAGCACCGACAGGGCGAACCCGGGAGCGGTGGCCAGCGTCGGGTCGGCGAGCAGCAGCACCGTCACCGCGACGCCCAGCCCGCGGACGGCCCGACCACCGCCGTGGGTCAGCGCGAGCAGCCCCACGACGCCCATCACCGCGGCCCGCAGCACGCTGGGCTCGGTGCGCGCCAGCAGGACGAACCCGACCACGCCGGCCAGGCCGAGGACCAGCAGTCCGCGGCCGCGCACGCCCACCAGGCGGGCGAGCACGAGCAACGCCCCCAGGAGCAGGGTGAGGTTGGTGCCGGAGACGGCCAGCAGATGGGTCAGCCCGGTCGCCCGGAACTCCTCGGCCACCTCGGGATCGAGCCCGGCGTCGTCGCCGGCGACCAGGGCGGGGACCAGCACGCGCTCGGGAGCCGGGCGATGCGCGACGGCGTCGCGCAGGGAGGCGCGCAGCACCTCGGTGGCCCGCCACCACGGTCCCGGCTGCTCGAGGACGACCGGCTCGCCGTGCACGGACAGCATCGCTGCCAGGGACCGCTCCCCCTCCTCGGTCGGCTGCAGCCGACCGGCGAGTGCCACGGTGGACCCCAGGCGTACGTCGGCCCAGGACGCCGGCGCCAGCACGAGGACCGGCGACCGCACCTGCCAGGTCGTCCCCCTGCCGCTGACCTCGACCACCACGGCTCGCAGGAACACGCCGTCGGTCCGAGCGCCGGCCATCGGGCGAGGGTCCGTGCTCACCACCAGCCGGCCCGTCACCGCGGCGCCCTCCGAGGCCAGCGACGCCACCGGGTCGCGCTCGACCCGGTCCGCACGCACCAGGCCGGCGACCAGCACCGCCAGCATCGCGAGCGCGCAGGCCAGCGCCGTGGTGCGCCACGCCAGCAGCACCGACGACAGGTGCGCGGCCCGACGCAGGACACCGGTCAGCACCAACCCGCCCCCGGCCGACAGCAGGGCGAGCAGCACCGCTCCTGCCGCGAGCAGCCAACCCGGCCCCGCGACGAGAAGCCCGCCCGCCCAGGCCGCGAGCCCCACCAGGCCCATCCGCAGGTCGGCCGGGCGGGTCGCCGCGGGCACGCCTCAGACCGTCACGAGTGGCGCGAGGGTCTCCAGCGTGGCCGGGCCGATCCCGTCGACCTCGAGCAGCTCCTGGACCGCGGTGAACCCACCGTGCTCCTCGCGCCACGCCAGGATCGCCTGGGCGGTCACGGGTCCGACCTCGGGCAGGGACTCCAGCAGGGACTGGTCGGCGGTGTTGAGGTTCACCAGCGCCGCGGGTCCGCCGGGGGCACCGGCAGCACCGCCAGCACCGGCCCCACTCGGTACGCCGGCGGCGGCTGTGCCCGGGCCCACCAGCACCTGCTCACCGTCGACGAGGACCCGCGCCAGATTGAGCCCGGACAGGTCCACGCCTCCCCGGGCACCGCCGGCCGCCTCGATGGCGTCGACCACGCGGGAGCCGACGGGGAGCTCGAGGACACCGGGGCGTCGCACCCGGCCGGCCACGTCGACGACCACGACCGCCCCGTCCTCCTCGCCGGCCGTCCCCGTCCCGCCGGTCGTCTCCCCCGTCGAGCCGGAGGGCAGGTCCACCAGCGACCCCGTGGGACCGGTGTCGGACGCGGCGGGGGCCAGCGGGGCCGCGAGCGGGACCGGCTCGGAGCGCACGACCCACCAGCTGGTGACGGCCAACCCGAGCGCCACCACGACGGCGACGACCGCGAGGTGGACCAGCCCCAACCTCAGGTGCGCCGGGGGCGCGGGCAGCCGGGACGGTCGCCGGCTGGCGTGCCGACCCGGCATCGGGACGGCCCGCGCGACCCGCTCCTGCGCAAGGACCCCGAGTCCGCCTGGGAGGGGCTCGGGCTCCATCAGGTCGTCGAGCGGGGCGCGGTCGTGGAGAACGGAGGGGACGTCCCGGACCCGGGTGGGTCCGCCCCAGGTCCCGGGCGCCTCCCCGGAGGACTCGGGGGCGGGTCCGTCCGCAGGCTCGGGGGGCACGAGCAGCGCGAGCCGTCGCTCGACGGCCTCGCGGTGCTCGGTGGATCGACGCGATCGCATGGGGCGACGCTAGGGAGGCCGAGGGCCCCGCGGCCTGGCGTCGCAGCGTCCTGTGGAGCACGACGCCGGCGCGTCAGGCTGTGGACACCTCGTGGTCCTCGTCAGGCCCCTCGGGCACGCGCCCGCGCGGTGCGACGCACACCGCGATCATCCCTGGCCCCACGTGCGCCCCCAGGACGGCGCCGAGCTCACCGCAGGACACGGTGGCGTCGGCCAGCCGCTCGCCGAGCCGCTCCTCCAGGTGCTCGGCCAGCGTGGCCGCCCGGTCGGGGTTGGCCAGGTGCGCCACGGCGACGTCGAGGTGCACGGCGACCGCGGGATCGAGCCCCTGGGCCAGCTCCTCGGCCGCCGTCACCGCCAGCTCCTCGAGGCGGGCCAGCGCCCGGGTGGAGGTGCGTACCCGCTCGAGCGGTGCGACGCGCCCGTCCTCGATCCGCAGCAGCGGCTTCACGGCCAGGGCGCCACCGAGCAGGGCCGCGGTGGCACCGATCCGGCCACCTCGTCGGAGGTACTCCAACGTGTCGACGTAGAACAGCGACGACGACCGCTCCGCGCAGTCGCGGGCGGCGTCGGCCGCTTCCTCCACGCCGGCGCCGTCGGCCGCCGCGCGGGCGGCCGCGAGCGCGGCGTACCCGGTCGCCACCCCGACCTGGCGCGAGTCGACCGGGATGACCGGCACGGGCGCCTCGAGGGCGGCGAGGTGCGCGGACTCGAAGGTGCCGCTCATCTCCGCCGAGAGGTGCACCGACACGATGGCGGTCGCGCCCTCCGCGGCCGCGCGGCGGTAGGTCTCCAGCATGACGGCCGGCGAGGGCCGCGAGGTGGAGACCGGCGTCCACTCCTTCAGGGCCGCCGCGACCCGCTCCGGGGTGGCCCCCTCGGCGCCCTCGTCCAGCACCTCCGCGCCGATCACGACCTGCAACGGCACGACGACGACACCGTGCTCCTCCGCCACCTGCGCGGGCAGGCTGGCGGTGGAGTCGGTGACGACGACGACTCGGCTCGCGGCGGGGCTCACCGGGTCAGACCACCACGTTGACCAGCTTCGGCGCACGCACGATCACCTTGCGGACCGGCGCGTCGCCGATCGCGCGCTGCACGTCGGCGTCGGCCAGGGCCAGCGCCTCGAGGTCGGCCTCGCTGACGTCGGGCGCCACCTCCAGGCGGGCCTTGACCTTGCCCTTGACCTGCACCACGGCGGTGACGGTGTCCTCGACCAGCAGCGCGGGGTCGACGGCGGGCCAGCCGGCACGGGCGACCGTGGGCTCGTGCCCGAGGCGCTCCCACATCTCCTCGGCGACGTACGGCGCCACGAGCGACAGCAGGACCGCGACCGCCTCGGCGGCCTCGCGGACCGCGGGGTCGGCGCCACCGGGGCCGGAGTCGATCGCCTTGCGGGTGGCGTTGACCAGCTCCATCACGCGGGCCACGACGACGTTGAAGCGGTAGGACTCGACCAGCTCCGCCGCGTCGTGGACGGTCCGGGCGGTGACCCGGCGCAACGCCAGGTCGCCGCCCTCGGCCGGGGTGCCCGGCGCGGAGGTCACGTCTCCGGACAGGCGCCAGGCTCGCTGCAGGAACTTCAGCGACCCGTCGGGCGACATGTTCGCCCAGTCGATGTCGTCCTCGGGCGGGCCGGCGAAGACCAGCGTCAGGCGCACGGCGTCGACGCCGAAGGCCTCCAGCTGCTCGCCGAGGTTGACGCCGTTGCCCAGGGACTTGCTCATCTTCTTGCCCTGGTTGATGACGAAGCCCTGGTTGAGCTGGGCCAGCCACGGCTCGCGGAAGTCGACCAGACCCATGTCGTTGAGGACCTTGGTGAAGAACCGCCCGTAGAGCAGGTGCAGCACGGCGTGCTCGACGCCGCCGACGTAGAGGTCGCAGGCCATCCAGGCGTTGACCTTCTCGCTGTCGAAGACGCGGTCGGTCTCGTGCGGCGAGCAGTAGCGGAACATGTACCACGACGAGTCGACGAAGGTGTCCATCGTGTCGCCGTCACGAGTGGCGGGTCCGCCGCAGGTCGGGCAGGTGGTGTTGACCCACTCGGTGGCCGAGGCCAGCGGCGAGGTGCCCTTCGGCTTCAGGTCGGCGCCGCGCAGGTCCGGCAACTCCACCGGCAGCTGGTCGTCGGGGACCAGCACCTCGCCGTGCTCGGGGCAGTGCACGACCGGGATCGGCGCACCCCAGTAGCGCTGGCGGCTCAGCAGCCAGTCGCGCAGCCGGTAGTTGACCGCGCCGGTGCCGGCCCTCATCTCCTCCAGGAACGCGATCGTCGCGCCCTTGGCCGAGTCGACGTCGAGGCCGTTGATGTTCAGGGCGGTGGACTGCCCGGGGGCGGGGCTGTTGACGGCCGGGCCCTCACCGGCGTACGCCTCGCCCTCGAAGCCGGCGGGCGGCTCGGTGGTGCGCACGATCGGCAGCCCCATCGCGGTGGCGAACTCCCAGTCGCGCTGGTCGCCGCCGGGCACGCCCATGACCGCGCCGGTGCCGTAGTCGGCCAGCACGTAGTCGGTGGCCCACACGGGGATCTGCTCGCCGGTGACCGGGTTGGTGGCGGTGACGCCCAGGTCGACGCCGGTCTTGGGTCGGTCGGTGGCCAGCCGCTCGATCTCGCTGGCGCGGCGGACCTCCTCGCGGTAGGCCTCGAAGGCCGGGCGCTGCGCGTCGGTGACCAGCTCGTCGGCCAGCGCCGCGTCGACGGCCACGACCATGAAGGTGGTGCCGAAGATCGTGTCGGGGCGGGTCGTGTAGACGGTGACCGGCGCCTCACGGCCCTGCACGACGAAGTCGACGTGGGCGCCCTCGGAGCGGCCGATCCAGTTGCGCTGGGCGGTGACGACGCGGTCGGGCCAGGTCTTCTCCAGCTCGTCCAGCCCGTCGAGCAGCTCCTGGGCGTAGTCGGTGATCTTGAAGTACCACTGCGTCAGCTCCTTCTTGGTCACCTCCGCCCCGCACCGCTCGCAGGCGCCCTGGACGACCTGCTCGTTGGCCAGCACGGTCTGGTCCTGGGGGCACCAGTTGACCGGGGAGTTCTTGCGGTAGGCCAGGCCACGCTCGTAGAAGCGGGCGAACAGCCACTGGGTCCAGCGGTAGTACTCCGGGTCGGAGGTGTTGAAGGTGCGCGACCAGTCGAAGGACGCGGCGTACTTCTGGCAGGACTCGATCGACTTGGCGATGTTGGCCCTCGTGTACGTCGCGGGGTGCTCGTCGTTGCGGATCGCGGCGTTCTCCGCGGGCAGCCCGAAGGAGTCGAAGCCCATCGGGTTGAGCACCTCGTAGCCGCGCTGCCACCAGTAGCGCGCCACCACGTCGTGCAGCGCGAAGACCTCGGCGTGGCCCATGTGCAGGTCGCCGGAGGGGTAGGGGAACATCGTCAGCGCGTACTTCTTCTCCCGCGGGGAGTCGTCGTCGGCGCGGAAGGGCTGCAGCTCGTCCCAGACCGGGCGCCACTTCTCCTCCACGGCCTTCACGTCGTACGTCGTGGCCTCGTCTGCCTGGACCTGCTCGCTCATCGTCTTCTCTCTCACGTCTGGTGGACCTGGCTCATCGGGTTCGGCACCGGCTCGGGGGCACAAAAAAACCCCTCGGGCAGAGGGGTAGCCGCGGCGGCGTGGTGCTGGCCGTCGCGGCTAGGTAAGGAGCAGGTCCTGGCGCACGCCCGGAATGCTACCGCTGGTCACAGCGAGGCGACCACCTCGGCCACCTGCTCGACCTGACCGACGTCGCTGCCGGTCGGGATCAGCTGCACCTCGTCGGCGCCGGCGTCGGCCATCCGGAGCAGGGTCTCCCGCAGCTGGGGCAGGGTGCCGGCGAAGCCGGTGGTGGGGGCCATGGCGTCGACGAAGTCGGCGGGGATCCAGTTCATGTAGTGCCGCAGGTGGCGGTGCACCTGGGCACGTGCGGACCCGTCGCCGTCGTCGAGGGCGAACCAGAACGACGTCGCCAGGTGCGGCGCCGGCCGCACCGCCTCCGCCCAGGCGCTGCGGGCGAGCTCGAAGAGGCCCGCGACGGCGGTGGTGTCGAGGTCGAGGGTGACGCCGGCCAGGCCGTCGGCCCACTGTGACGCGTGCCTGACGGTGCGCCGGCCCATCGTGCCGACGTGGACCGGCGGCCCTCCGGCCCGCATGGGCGGCGGACCGACGGGGAGGGTGGCGCCGGTGACGTCCTCCCCCGCCCACACCCGACGCATGAGCGCGACCCGGTCGGCCATCTGCTGCATCGTCTGGGTGGCGGGGTCGGCCCCGGCGGCGCGGTAGTCCTCCTCGCGGCCGCCGACCCCGACGCCGACCGTCAGACGGCCGTGGCTGAGCCGGTCCGCGGTGGCCAGGGCCTTCGCGAGCGTGACCGGGTCGTGCAGCTGGGGCACCAGCACCGTGGTCACCAGCGGCACCCGGGTCGTCCACGCCGCGACCGCCCCGAGGAGGGTCAGCGCGTGCGGGTTGGCGAAGGCCATCCGCTCGCCGAAGCACAGGCTCGAGAACGGCCCCTCGTCGATCGCCCGCGCCCAGCGCTCGAGCGTGTCCGGAGCCTCCCAGAGGTCCGGCTCCATCACCGGGAGCGTCATGCCGACCTGGAGTGGGGACCGCTCGGAGGACATGGCCATGGACTCTCCCACACCCGCCCTCCGCCGTACGGACGTCTCAGGCGGGTCGAGCCGGCGTATTGATACGCCGGCTCGGCGGGAACAGCCGGTCGAACCGGCGTATTGATACGCCGGCTCGGCGGGTCAGGGGGTGGGGGCGGGCTCGGGCTCGGGGATGGGGCGGCGCAGGAGGGGGCGCAGGGTGAGCAGGCCGAGCAGCGGGAGGACGGCGAGGACGAGGAGCGCGACACCCATGCCGATGACGTCACCGATGCCGCCGACCACGGCCGAGCCCACCGAGCCCCCGGTGAGGAAGACGAGCGTGGCCACGCCCAGGGCGACGCCCCGGACGTCGGCCGGGACCGCCTGGCCCACGGCCGCGGAGAGCGCCGGCTGGCCCAGCAGGAACGCGAAGGTCACCAGCAGCACCGAGGCCGCGATCACCGCGACCCCGAGCACACCGGGGCGCAGGGCGACGCCGAGCGCGGTGACGAGCAGGGCCGCGGAGGCGGACGTGGCGGAGACGGCCAGGGAGCGCGAGGGACCGATCCGGCTGAGCAGCGGCCCGGTGACGCGCGGGACGACGGCGGCGACGACCGCGCTGGGGATGAGCAGCGCACCCACCTGCCACGGCTCCCAGCCGTCGGCCACCAGCACCGCGGGGACTGCGATGAGCAGACCGAACCAGGCGGCCGGCACCGCGGCCGCGGCCACAGCGCTGCGCACCACGGCGGGGTCGGAGACGACGACCAGCGGCAGGAAGCCGTCCGGACGACGACGCACCCGTCGCGCGGTGACCGGAGCGCCGAGCACCAGCAGCACCGCGCCGACCAGCGCCACGACTCCCCCGGTCGACGGGGACTGGACGAGCAGGACCAGGCCGGCGGCCGTCAGGCCGACCAGCACGGCGCCGGGCACGTCGAGGTCGGCGCCGCTGCCGGTCGTGCCGAGCGCCCGCCACAGCAGCGGGACGACCAGCAGCCCCAGCGCGGGCAGCGCCAGCACGGCACGCCAGCCGAAGGCGTGCTCGACGAGGCCGCCGGCCAGCGGGCCGAGGCTGGCGACGACCGCCGACCAGCCCGCGAGCCGGCCGAGCGCGAGGTCGCGGACGGCGCCGTCGTACCTCGCGGAGAGGGCAGCGACGCCGAGCACCGGGACGGCGGCGGCGCCGGCACCCTGCAGCAGACGCGCCGTCAGGAGGAGCGGGTACGTCGGAGCCAGGGCCGCGGCCACGGCTCCCCCGGCCATCATCGCGACGCCGACCAGGAGCGGGGTCCGCACCCCGACGAGGTCGGAGACCCGGCCGTGGACCGCGGTCGTGACCGCCAGCAGCAGCGCGTAGAGGCTGATCACCCAGGCCGCCTGGCCGACCGAGACGTCGAACTCCGCCGCCACGTCGGACAGCACGATCGCCGCGGAGGCCGAGCCCATGGCGGCCAGGCCGAACAGCAGCCCGAGGACGGTGCTGACGCGGCGGGAGTCGTCGGAGGTCACGACGCTGGTCAACACCCGCGGAGCGGCGGGCATTCCTCCTGGCCCTCCGGGGCGGGCCCGGTCAGCCGCGGAAGGCGGGCTTCTCCTTCGCCAGGAACGCCCGGACGCCCTCGGCGAAGTCTGGGCCGGTGTAGACCTCGCGGAGCAGGTCGCGGTCGCCCTCGGGTGACGCCTCGAGTCGGCGAGCACGGTCGAGCAGCTGGCCCTTGGTGGCCCGGATGGTCACCGGGCTGGCGGCTCGCAGGCCGTCGATGACCCGCTCCAGCTCGGCGTCCAGGTCGTCGGTGACGCTCATCAGGGCGCCCACCGCGTGCGCCCGGGGGGCGTCGACCAGGCGCGAGGCCAGCAGCATCTCGCGGGTCAGCGACTCCCCGAAGACGCTCGCGCAGCGGTAGACGATCGACCCGGCCAGCGCGTTGCCGAGCGTGCGCGCGATCGGGTAGCCGAAGCGGGAGTGCGGGGTCGCGATCCGCAGGTCGCAGTGGGTGGCGACGGCCAGCCCGCCCCCGACGCAGACGCCGTCGACGGCCGCCACGGTCACCTGCGGGAGCGCGAAGAGCGCCTCCAGGAGCTCGCGGATCCAGTCCTCGTAGGCGACTGCGTCCTGCTCGAGGAAGTCGGAGATCTCGTTGCCCGCGGCGAAGGCGCGACCGCCCGCGCCCCGCAGCACGAGCACGCGGGTGTCGCGGTCCTCGGCCAGCTCGGCGCAGAGCTCGCGCATCTGGGCGTACATGTCGCGGGTGAAGGCGTTGTGACGGTGCGGCCGGTCGAAGGTCACCTCGACCACGCCGTCGCCGCGCTCCACGCGGAGGTCCTGCTGCTGCTCGCTGTCGGTCTGCGGCGTGTCGGTCACGGTCAGGAACCGTACGGCGTCGGGCTCCTCGCGCCTCGCTCGTCCCGCGTCGCGAGCCGGCGGGCCGCGACCAGGCCACCCACCGCGCCGAAGAGGTGCCCCTGCCAGGAGATGCCCGGCTGGCCCGGCAGCACGCCCCAGAGTAGCCCGCCGTAGGCGAGGAAGAGCAGCGCGCCGAGCAGCACCTGTCCCAGTCGTTGGGCGAACCAACCGCGCAGCACGAGGTAGACCAGCCAGCCGAACACCAGCCCCGAGGCGCCCACGTGGACGGTGCCGGGGCTGGCCACGAGCCAGGTGCCCAGCCCCGCGACGAGCCAGATGACCCCGGTGACGGCGAGCCCGCGGCGTACGTCGCCGAGCAGGACGAGGAAGAGCAGCAGCGCCACCAGGGGCGTGTTGGCCTCGAGGTGGCCCCACGAGCCGTGCAGCAGCGGCGCGAGGACGATGCCGAGCAGGCCCTCGGTGCTGCGCGGGCGGATGCCGTCGTCGTCGAGCACGGCGGGCGTCCACTGGTCCCACGCCTCGACCACCCACAGCAGCGCCACGAACCCGGCGGTGATCGCGGCGGCGGTCGGCCAGGTGCGGGGTCGGGTGCGGGACCGGCTGGGCATGCGATCGAGCGTACGGGGGGTCTCGACGCCCGCTCGTCGCCGGCGCTCCTCGCTGCTCGACCACCTGGCACCCACGGACCGAGCGAGTGCTCGGTCCGGAGGCGTCGAGTCCCCTACGATGCGGGCATGAGCGCACCCGAAGCCACCGTCCCCGACCTCTTCCGACTCGACGGCAAGGTCGCCATCGTCACCGGCGCCTCCAGCGGCCTGGGCGTCGCCTTCGCCCAGGGCGTGGCGCAGGCCGGCGCCGACGTGGTGCTCGGCGCCCGCCGCGTGGACCGGCTCGCCGAGACCGCCGCGCTCGTGGAGGCGGCCGGGCGGAAGGCCCTGTGCGTCGAAACCGACGTCGCCAAGGTCGCCGACTGCGACCGCATCGTCGCGCTGGCGATGGAGGAGTTCGGCCACGTGGACGTGCTGGTCAACAACGCCGGCGTCGGCACCGCGGTCCCCTCGACCAAGGAGACCCCCGAGCAGTTCACCGGCGTCATCGACGTCAACCTCAACGGCTGCTACTGGATGGCCCAGGCCTGCGGCCGCGTCATGCAGCCCGGCTCCAGCATCATCAACATCTCCTCGGTGCTCGGCATCACGACCGCGGGTCTCCCCCAGGCGGCGTACGCCGCCTCCAAGGCGGGCCTCAACGGCCTGACCCGCGACCTCGCCCAGCAGTGGACCGGCCGCAAGGGCATCCGGGTCAACTCCATCGCCCCGGGCTTCTTCACCTCCGAGATGACCGACCAGTACCCGCCCGGCTACCTGGAGTCCCAGCAGCAGCGCATCCCCGCCGGCCGCAAGGGCGACCCGCGCGAGCTCGCCGCCGCCGTGGTGTTCCTCGCCTCGGCCGCCGGCGGCTACGTCACCGGGCAGACCATCCCCGTCGACGGCGGCATGACGATCGCCTGACGTCGCCGCGCACAGCACTGCGCCCCGGGACCATCGGTCCCGGGGCGCAGTGCGTGGTGGTGCCCGGTGGTGCGAGTCCGGTCAGCGCCGGCGGAAGGCGACGACGACCGAGGGCCGCGGGAAGTCGTCGGTGTGCGGCCAGGTGGACGCCTGGTCCTCGAACGTCGCGCCGTCGATCTCACCGGGGTGCTGCACGGCGAAGAACAGCGAGCGGTTGCGGTCGGTGATGAGCGGACCGCAGGCCTCGGCGCCACGGGGCATCGTGACGAACTGCTGCACGTGACCGCGCTCGGAGCCGGTGACCGGCACCCGGAAGATGCCGTCGTTGGAGCCGAGCACGTTGCCGTCGGTGGAGACCCACAGGTTGCCCGCGGAGTCGAAGGCCACGTTGTCCGGGCAGCTGATCGGGCTGACCTCGGCCTTGTCGTAGCCGGCGAAGTAGGTCTCGGGGGCCTCGGGGTCGCCGCAGACCAACATCAGGTCCCACGTGAACGTGGTGCGGGTGTGGTCGTTGCCGTCCGCGGTCATCTCCAGGACGTAGCCGTTGCGGTTGCCCGAGGCCTCGGTCAGCGGGGCACCGATCGAGGACCGGACCATCGAGGTCGTCAGCGGGTTGGCCTCGTCGGGCTCGAAGCGCGAGCCGCGCTGGGAGTTGTTGGTCAGCGCGGCGTAGACCTTGCCGTTGACCGGGTTCGGCTCGACGTCCTCGGGGCGGTCCATCTTGGTCGGCGAGACCTGGTCGGCGGCGAGCCGGGTGAAGATCAGGACGTCGGCCACCGACATGCCGGGCACGAACGACTCGGTGTCGCTGCAGAGCGGGATCCACTCGCCGGTGCCGTCGTACACGCCGTCGGCGGAGCCGTCACCGGTCAGGCGCGCGACGTACAGCGTGCCCCTGGTGAGCAGCCGCTTGTTCTTGCGGCGCGCCTTCTCCGAGGAGCCCGTGGCGACCTTCTTGGCCGAGACGAACTTGTAGAGGTAGTCGCCGCGCTCGTCGTCGCCCATGTAGGCCACGGCGTGGCCCTTGGACACGATGACGTTGGCGCCCTCGTGCTTGAAGCGGCCGAGCATCGTGTGCTTGACCGGCGCCTCGTCGGGCGCGAAGGGGTCGACCTCGACGATCCAGCCGTGCCGGTGCGGCTCGTGCGGCTCGGCGGTCAGGTCGAAGCGCTCCTCGACGGTGTGCCAGTTGCGGCCCGAGCCGCCCGCGCCGATGCCGTAGCGGGCGTACTCCTCGGTGTAGCGGGCGTCGAGCTCGCCGGTCGCCTGGAAGTACTGGTTGAAGTTCTCCTCGCCCGACAGCGACGTGCCCCAGGGCGTCATGCCGCCGGCGCAGTTGTTGAACGTGCCCAGCACCCGGGTGCCGGTGGGGTCCTGGGACGTCTTGAGCCGGTCGTCGCCCGCCGCCGGACCGGTGACCCTGAACTCGGTGCGGTGGTGGATGCGGCGGTTGTACTTCGCCTTCTTCAGGTTCGTGACGGGGCGCCAGGACCCGGGGACCATGCCGCGGCGCAGCTCCACCACCGACATGCCGTGGTTGGCCAGGCCGATCTCGGCGATCTCGGTGTCGGTGTAGGTGTCGGCCGGGAACATGATCTGCTCGTCGGTGTACTCGTGGTTGACCACGAGCAGGACCCGGTCCTTGTGGTCCTTCCTGTGGTCGCGCAGCTCGTGGATGCCGACGTAGTCGCAGTTGTAGCCGAACTGCATCCGGGCGGCCTCGGCCGTCTGCGCGTGGGCGTCGAAGTCCGGGGCGCCGTGCACGACCGGGTCGCCCCAGCGCATGACCACCTCGTGGTCGAAGCCGGGCGCGGTGACCACCGCGTCGCGTCGGTTCGGGCGCACCGGGGTGAAGGCGACCTTCGCCAGGTCGTCGGAGACCCGACGCTCGGCGCTGTCCGTGCCGGCAGCGGGGTCGGCGGCGGCTGCGGGGACCGCGGTCGCGGACAGGCCCCCGAGGACCAGGGCGCCGGACCCGACGGCCGCGCCCTTGAGGACCGCGCGTCGGGCGACGGCCTTGGCGATCTCGTCACGGACGTGGCCGGCCTCGGAGGTGTTGGGCTCGGGGTGATCGCAGGCGTTGCCGCAGCGGTAGAAGCAGGTCATCCGGCTGCGGGAGCCGTGCCGGTTGCCCGGCCCCGCGTCGAGCGGGGTGAGCGAGAGGAGGGTGCGGCCCTCGGGCGCAGGAGTCATGGGGGACTCTCTCTTTCGTGACGGTCGGCAGGAGGGGCCCGGGACGGGCCGTGGGCGGCGCGGGAACGTCGGTCCGGAGGGCAACCTAGGGAGCCCGGGCGTGGGATCGGTCGGCACGACGGCGACGGGTCGGCGACGGCTCGGTGAACGCCCGGGGAGGTATCCGCTCAGCGGTCCTCCGCACGCGACGGACGGCGGCGCGACGAGGGGGGCGTTCCGGTCCACCGCCGGTGGGCGTGGGTGAGCGCCGCGGCCTCGGAGTAGCCCAGACGGGCAGCCACGTCGGCGACCGGCAGACCCACGGCCAGGAGCTGGTCGGCCAGCCCGCTGCGCACCTCGTCGACGACCTCGCGGTAGCCGGTCCCCTCGGCGGCCAACCGCCGGCGCAGGGTCCGCTCGGTCATCCCGAGCGCGGACGCGACCTGGACCATGGGCGCACCGTCGGCGAGCCGCTGCGTCACCAGCACCCGCACGTCCGCGGTGGTCGCCGGCAGGTCGCGTCGCTGGTCGGCGATGCCGAGGCAGGCGGCCTCCGCCGCGGCCCGGTCGGCCCCGCGGTCGCGGGCCAGCGGCCGGTCCAGCTCGGCCCCGGGGAACGACAGGGTGGCCCGGTCACCGTCGTAGGCCGCGACCACCCCCACCCCGCCGGGCACCAGGGACTCCAGCACCGTGGCGACGGCCGTGGTGTCGCGCACGAGCAGCCAGCGTCGTACGTCGGTGGGCAGGGCGGTGGCGTCGAGGTCGGCGACCACCAGGTCGCCCTCGAGGCGGGCCACGGGGATGACGAAGGCGAAGCTGAGGTCGATGAAGCGCAGGGCCACGTCCACGGCATCGCCCACCGTCGTCGAGGACCGCATCGCCCACCCCATGACGCCGAAGGAGTCGGCTGTGTAGCGCCTCCCGACGTCGGCCGCCGCGCCCGGTGCCCGGCGGGCCAGAGACCGGGCCACCGCGAGCTCCTGGGCGGCCGTGACCACCGGGACGCGCCCGATGTCCTCGTGCGCCAGCCCCGTGCCCACCAGCAGCGGCCCGACCGGGAGGCCCGCCCGCTCCGCCCAGCCCAGCAGGTGCCGGACCCCGCTCGCCGAGCGCGGGAAGTCCCAGTCGGTCGCCGCCGGGGCGGGGAGGCTGCGTTCGGACATGTCCGGAATTATCAAGCGAACTGGTCGCCATGTCTCCCCCATGCCGCCCACGGGACCTAGCGTCGGACGGGTGACGAGTACCACTCCCCCCTCCAGCACCGGCCGCGGCGGCTCCGGGCCCCGCGTCCTGATCGTGGGCGCCGGCTTCGGCGGCCTCGGCACCGCCCGCGCCCTGCTGCGCCGCGGCATCACCGACGTGACCGTCCTCGAGCGCGCCGACTCCGTCGGCGGTGTCTGGCGCGACAACACCTACCCCAACGCCGCGTGCGACGTCCCGTCGCCGCTCTACTCCTGGTCGTGGGCGCCCAACCCGCGGTGGGGCAGGCGCTACTCGGTGCAGCCGGAGATCCTCGACTACATCGAGCGCACCGCCCGCGAGGAGGGCCTGCTCCCCCTCGTCCGCACCGGGACCAGTGTGACCTCCGCGGAGCGGGTGGACGGGGCCTGGCGGGTCAGCACGACGGTGGACGGCCAGCCCGGACCGACGTACGACGCCGACGTGCTGGTCCTCGCCACCGGCCAGCTCTCGGAGCCGGTCGTGCCGCGTCTGCCCGGCCTGGACTCCTTCGAGGGCCCGGCGTTCCACTCCGCGCAGTGGCGCCACGACGTCGACCTCACCGGCAAGCGGGTCGCCGTGGTCGGCACCGGTGCCAGCGCGATCCAGCTCGTCCCGGGGATCGTCGACCGCGTCGGGTCGATGACGGTCTTCCAGCGCTCGGCCGCCTACGTCGTGCCGAAGCCGGACCGGGTCTACTCCGAGCGGCACCACCGGATGTTCGAGAAGCGGCCGGCGACCCTCGGCCTGGAGCGACGTTTCGTCTACTGGCTCTCCGAGCGGTTCAACGGCGCCCTCGTCGGGACCTCCCCGGTCACCGGACCGTTCCTCGCCCTCGCCCGCCAGGTCTGGCGCCTGCACCTGCGCCGCCAGGTCTCCGACCCGGCCCTGCGGCGCAAGCTGGTGCCGGACTACCCCATCGGCTGCAAGCGACTGCTGTTCAGCAACGAGTGGTACCCCGCGCTGGACCGTCCGCACGTCGACGTCGTGACCTCGCCGGTCGCCTCCGTCGAGGCGCACGGCGTGCGCGACGAGACGGGTCGCCTGCACGAGGCCGACGTCATCATCTGGGGCACCGGCTTCGCCGCGACCGACTTCCTGCGGGGCATCGACGTCGTCAGTGAGGACGGCACCCGGCTGGCCGACGTCTGGGCCGACGGCGCGCGCGCCCACCTCGGGCTCACCGTGCCCGGCTTCGCGAACTTCTTCACGATCTACGGGCCCAACACCAACCTCGGGGGGTCCTCGATCGTGGGCATGCTCGAGGCCCAGGCCGACTACGTCGCGCAGGTCGCCGCCGGCATCCGCGACGGCCGGCACCGTGCTGTGGCGCCGCGCCCGGAGGTGTGGGACGCCTACGACCGTGAGGTGCAGCAGCGGCTCGGCGGCACCGCGTGGGCCGGCTGCGACAGCTGGTACACCGACGGCCGCCGCATCACCACCAACTGGCCCGGCCTCGTGCAGGAGTACCGAGACAGGCTGGCCACCGTCGACTGGGACGACCTGGAGGAGGTCTCGTGACCACGCAGCACGACCCGCACCGACCCGCCGAACCGGCCGACCGGCTCTACCCGCCCGAGCCGTGGGACCTCACCGGCACCGGCGCCATCACCACGTGGCGGGTCCCGGTCGGGGTCCTGCCCGAGCTGCCCAGCGGCGTACGGGCTGCGGCGGTGCGGGGCACCGCCCTGGTCACCACCGCCTTCGTCCGCTACGACCACCGCGGGCTGATGGCCTACGACGAGCTGCTGGCCGCCGTGGTGGTCCGGCACGGGCGCGGTCTCGCGCTGTCGATCACCGACATCTGGGTGGACAGCGAGACCTCCGTGGCCGGCGGCCGCGGGCTGTGGGGCATCCCGAAGGACCTCGCGACGTTCGGCGAGCACTACGCCGAGACCGCCGACGGTCCGATCGCCTCGGCGAGCTTCTCCTCCCGCCGGGCACCCGCCCTCCGGCTGCCGCTGCCCCTGCGCGGGTCGGTCGTGCAGACGCTGGACGGCCGGACCGTGGCCAGCCCGATCCGGGCCTGCGGCACCGTGCGCCCGGCGACGGCCCGGTGGGACCTCGCCGCAGACGGCCCGCTGGCCTGGCTGCGTGGCGCCCGCCCGGTGACCAGTCTGCTGGCCCGCGACTTCTCGATGCGCTTCGGCAGCTGAGAGGCCGCCCGCGCGGTCGGGCGTGGCACTACCCTCCCAGCGTGACCTCCCTCACCAGACGGGTCCTCGGACCCGCCGTGCAGGCCCTGTGGGCATGGCTCGACAGCGTCGGCGAGATCGTCCCGGGCACCCGCACCGCCGACCGCTTCGGCGCGTTCGGCGAGGGCAGCGCGATCGGGTTCCCGACCGCGACGGTGATGAACCCGTCCTCGATCCACATCGGTCGCGACACCCTCATCGGCCGGCAGGTCACGCTGTCGGTCGGGTACGGCGTCGGCGACCCGGGCATGCCCGAGCGCGGTCTGGTGATCGGCAACAAGTGCATCATCGGCGCGCGCTGCACCCTGACCGCGCACGAGTCGATCGAGGTCGGTGACGGCGTGTGGTTCGGCCAGGACGTCTTCGTCTCCGACGCCGGTCACGGCTACCAGGACCCCGACGTGCCGATCGGCGACCAGTTCGGCAGCCACGACCCGGTCGTCATCGGGCCGGGGTCGTGGATCGGCCACGGTGCGATCCTGCTCCAGGGCACCCGGCTGGGCCGCAACGTCGTGGTGGCTGCCGGCTCGGTGGTGCGTGGTGAGGTCCCCGACCACGCGGTCGTGGCCGGGACGCCCGCCCGCGTCGTACGCCGCTACGAGCCGGGGATCGGGTGGGTCGGTCGCACCGGCGACGTCCGGCCCGTGGTCCGGGCCGACTACCTGCAGGACGCGTTGGCCGAGCTGCGCGAGCGCGCCTGAGAGCGCCCCATCCGGAACTGGTGGGACCAAGGTCCTGTCCTGGTGGGACCTAGGTCCTGAGTGTGACGCTGAACCCTCATGACGCCTTCACGGGCGTCGATGCGACTCACGCAGGGGTCCCTACTGCTTGTTCCCTGCATCCACCGAGGAGGTGGGACATGCGCATCCTGACACTCACCGGTCTCCCCCGACCGCCGCACTCGGGGCAGCGGCTCCGGGTTGACCACAGCAGGCTGATGGGCCTGGACTCCGGCCTCGACCCGGGCGAGCAAGTGGTGCTCCGCGTGCGCGATCGGCACCAGCTGGCCACGGTCATGCACGTCGACTTCGGCCTCGACGAGACCACCTACGACCTGATGGTCAACCGGACGGTCGAGACCGACGAGCTGGCTGCGCTCGGCGCGCACGAGACCGCCCGTCGGATGTGGGAGGTCGAGGACATCATGGCCACGATGTGCCGCCTCAAGCGCACCGGGATCGGCTGCGAGGAGACCTGCTCCTCCTGCGCCCTCAACCCCGACAGCGCTGCCGGCTCCACGCTGCAGCAGCACCTCAGCGCCCTGGACTGAGCTCCCGTCAGTCCCAGACCCGACGAAAGCCGCCCCGCGCAGGAGGCGGCCTTCCGTCGTGTGCTCGGGATGCCCCGAAATGGCCGAAGGCCGCCTCTGCTCGAGACGGCCTTCCGGACCTGGTGGAG